>JAFXXH010000069.1 GCA_017542425.1 Oscillospiraceae bacterium
CGGCGAGGGTGCGACAGAGTCAGGATGGGTCAGGGGCCACACCCTCGCCGCCGGACAGCGTAACAGGCCAGCGACATCCCGTCAAGGCTCTTCGACCCGCTTCGCGGGCGGCTGCCAAAGCTGAGACTGACGGACTGTGGCTCGGAATGCAGCCAAAGTCAGAATGGGCGAAACATGTTCACGATGTTTTTTTGCTGCGTGGCCTTGACAAGGGGACCATTATATATTCGTGAGCGCGTGGCTCACTTTTTCGTCAGCGTTTGTGGCTCAAAAATTCGCTGGCGTGTGGCTCAAAATTTCATTGACATTCATAGCTTTCCATTCGTCGATCATTTCTCCCAATTGCTTCTCATAAGTTTTTGTGAGCTTTATCAGCTTCAGGCTCATCATACATTCCCCCTCACGAATCCCGAATGATCATCTATTCATTCACTTTATCATTACTTCTTCCGAACACACCAGATCACATTCTTCGCAGATCTATTTCCGCTCTCCATGTGATATCCTCCGAATATATCAACAATCTCATATCCCGTCAGCTCCAGAAGATACTTCATTTCCTGACGGTATGTCTGTCTCATCTTCAGTGGACGGATTCTTTCTTCAATAACATTCCCCTGATCATCCAGTACTTCAAACTTCCAGTTTCCACTCATAATCTGCGTATACGGATCGTAAGAAATCGCATTGTAGATTTTCTCATGCTGACCTTGTTTATTGGTGTACTCCAGGCGGAAAGAATAGTCTGTTTCTCTCGTTTTCATCTGCTGTGCCTGAAAAAAAGGATGTGGGTCAAACGTATTAAAGGTCAGCATTCCTCCGTCCACCAGATTCTCTCGGATGTTCAGCAGCGCTGCCTTCTGAAGCTCCGGTGTCAGAAGATGCATGAACCCGCTTCTTGCAATGATTGCACACGAATACTTCCTGTCGCTTCTGAATTCTGTCATATTGGCAGGGAAAATATGCAACCTGAATCCTTTTTGCCTTGCTTTTTCATCTGCGACCCGGCACATTGCTTCTGAAAGATCGGTTCCGTCGGCCATGATCCCATGTTCCGCCAGGTACAGTAATACAGCTCCTGTTCCGCACGCTATATCAATCACGCCTTCTTTGCCATACTCCCGGGCAAAATCCAGGTAAAATTCCTGAAAGCCGGAATGATTGTCTTCATTCCAGTACATTGCATCAAGGTACAGATCGTAGTTTTCAGCGACATCTTCGTAATCATGCAGATCCATATTGCCTGTCCTCCGCTGCAATGAATCGTCAAATTCCGAGTTGTCGAGGTGTTTGACTCTCGACACGAGCTTAGTATACCACAGGATTATTACCAATGTGTGACAATTCCCAAAAAGGAAGGCGGCTCATGATCTCATGAAACCGCCTAAGCTCTCACTTGCTATTTGTAGTACACCTTCAACTACTCCCGTCCCGGCAGTGATTAGGACAAGAAACACTTCCATCACGATCAGGATCGTCATAAAGACACGGGGACGCTTCTTTCGTCCTGGCCCACACACAAACAAAACACGGAGGAGCCGATCAAGCTTCCTCCGTGTTCGTCTTTGGATGCGTTCCTCTCACCCCAACAGCAGCTTGTCGTCCGCCTCGTCCACGCCGCTGGCGGCGCTGAACAGGTCCATCAGGGCCTTGACGGTGAGCTTCTGCTTCTCCTCGCCGCGCACGTCCACCACGATCTTGCCCGCGTTCAGCATGATCAGGCGGTTGCCGTGGCGGATGGCGTCGCGCATGTTGTGCGTGACCATCAGAGTAGTGAGCTGGTGGCGGCTGACGATCTGGTCGCTGAGCTCCAGAACCTTGGCCGCCGTTTTGGGGTCCAGGGCGGCGGTGTGTTCGTCCAGCAGCAGCAGCTTGGGCTGCTTGAGGGAGGCCATCAGCAGGGTCAGCGCCTGGCGCTGGCCGCCGGAGAGCAGGCCCACCTTGCTGGTCATCCGGTCCTCCAGACCCAGGCCCAGCTGAGAAAGCTGTTCCCGGAACAGCTTCCGCTCCGCCTCGGTGATGCCCCAGCGCAGGCTGCGCCGCTGGCCGCGCCGCAGGGCCAGGGCCAGGTTTTCCTCCAGCCACATATCCGGCGCAGTGCCCAGCATCGGGTCCTGGAATACCCGCCCGATGTAGCGCGCTCGCTTGAACTCCGGCAGGGCGGTCACGTCCGCGCCGTCGATGGTGATGCGCCCGCCGTCCACGGGCCAGGTGCCCGCCACGGCGTTCAGCATCGTGCTCTTGCCCGCGCCGTTGCCGCCGATGACCGTCACGAACTCGCCCGGCGTCAGGTGGAGGCTCAGCTCCCGCAGGGCGGGCTTCTCGTTGATGGTGCCGGGGTTGAAGGTCTTGGAGATCTTTTCAAGTTTCAGCATCGCCGGAGACCTCCTCTCTGTCCTGGCGGGCGGCCAGCTGTCCCGCGTGGCGGAAGGAGTTCCGCCGCCGCTTTTGCAGATAGGGCACGGCCAGGAAAATGGCCACCACAATGGCGGTCAGCAGCTTCATGTCGTTGGCCGGGAATTTCAGCCACAGCACCAGCACATACACCAGGTAATAGACGATGCTGCCCAGGACGATGAACACCAGGCGCAGGAAATAGTTCATCCGCTTGCCGACGATCAGCTCGCCCAGCACCTCGCCGATGATGACGGCGGCCAGGCCGATGACGATGGCACCCCGGCCCATGTTCACGTCGGCGAAGCCCTGATACTGGGACAGCATCCCGCCGGACAGGGCCACCAGGCCGTTGGACAGGGCCAGGCCGATGATCTTCATCCGGTCCACGTTGATGCCCTGGGCGCGGCTCATGGCCTGGTTGTTGCCCGTGGCGCGGAAGGCGCAGCCGTTCTCCGTGCCCAGATAGCAGTAGAGGATGGCGATGAGCGCCAGGGCCACGGCGGCGCTGATGCCGATGGTGCGCCAGAGCAACAGGGCATTGCTGGTGATGCGCAGACTCACGGCCCCGGCGTTGATGGCCTGGTTGGCCTTGCCCATGATGTTCAGGTTGATGGAGTAGAGGGAGATCTGGGTCAAAATACCCGCCAGGATCGCGGGGATACCCAGCTTGGTGTGCAGCAGGCCGGTGACAATGCCCGCCACGATACCGGTGAGGCAGCAGACCACCAGGGCCAGCTCCGGGTTCCAGCCCTGGACGATCAGCATGATGCAGACCGCGCCGCCGGTGGCGAAGCTGCCGTCCACCGTCAGGTCGGCCAGGTCCAGAATGCGGAAGGTGAAGTAGACGCCCAGGGCCATGATGCCCCAGATCAGCCCCTGGGCGATGCCGCCGGGACAGGCGCGCAGCAGCGCGCCGGGATCCAGCAGGGAGAGATATTCAGCCATAGTTTCCTCCGAATCGCGGTTTTGTATTTACGGTGCAGGGGAGAGAAACGCATCCCCCCGCCGGGGGCGGCGGGGGGATCGGGGCGGGAGCGCCCGCCCGCAGACGCGTCGGCCTCAGCCGCCGATGGCGACGAAGCCCTCCGGGATCTCAAAGCCGATGTTCTCGGCGTACTCGGCGTTGTACTCCTTCACGGGGTCCTGGGCGTAGGCGATGGCCAGGGAGCCCACGTCCGCGCCGTTGGCCAGAATCTCCACGGCCTGCTGTCCGCAGGCGTAGCCGATATCATAGTAGCTGATGCTGACCGTGGCCAGACCGCCGTTGGCGCACATATTTTCCTCGCCGCAGATCACGGGCAGACCGGCGGCCTCGGTGATGTTGCGGATGATGGTCATGTTGCTGGCGGCGGCGTTGTCGGTGGGGATGTAGATGGCGTCGCAGTTCTCCGCAGCGGCGGTGGCGACCATCTGGATGTCATTGCTGTCGGCGAAGGTGAAGACCTCGGTGGCGACGCCCATGTCTTCCATGCAGGCGGCGAAGTCGTCGGCCTGGATGACGCTGTTGGCCTCGGCGGAGCAGTAGAGGATGTTGACCTTCTGGGCATCAGGCAGCAGTTCCGCCACCAGATCGGCGTAGAGCTGGCCGGGGACGCCGTCGCTGGAGCCGGAGACGTTGGTGCCGGTGCCCTCGGCGGGGTCGAAGTCCAGGTTCAGGGCCGCGCCGTAGTCGGTGACGCTGGTGCCCAGGATGGGGATGGTGGTGGTGGCGCTGACGGCGGCCTGGAGGGCCGGGGTGGCGTTGGCCATGATCAGGTCCACGTTGGCGGCCACGAAGCCGGTGCAGATGGTGGAGCAGGTGGCGCTGTCGCCGCTGGCGTTCTGCTCGTCAAAGCGGACGTTGTCCGCACCCAGACCGGCGGTGACGGCGTCGCGGAAGCCTGCAGTGGCGGCGTCCAGCGCGTCGTGCTGCACCAGCTGGCAGATGCCGATGACGTAGGACTTCTCGGCGACGGGTTCCCCGGTGGCGGGGGTGTCGGTGACGGGGACATCGGTGGCCGGAACGTCGGTGGCCGGAGCGGCGGGCGTGCTGCCGCAGGCCGCCAGACCCGCGATCAGGCACAGGGCCAGCAGAACGGGAATCAGCTTTTTCATGTTGGAATACCTCACTTTTTCAGTTTTGAGATTAGTGACACTATATAACTTTAAAGGAGCAAAGTCAAGAATGAGTTCCCTCCCGCGCCCACATTTCATGGGGAATGGAGAGAGGGACCCGGGAACGGGGGGAAGGCTTGTAGAATTTGACGGAGCGAAACGGGAAAGCGCTTGCGCCCGATCGCGCTTTTGCATATAATGGAGGCAAACATACAAAAGAAAGGCGGGGACCCCATGACAAACGTACTTTACGCGAAGCAAAGCGAGGACTACTCCGGCGAACAGCTCACGGCGGCGTATCTGCGGGACTTCTTCTCCGACGCCGCCGCGCTGCTGGCCCGGCTGCGGGGCTCCGGGCTGCGGGTGGCCTTTGGCTTCATCGACCCGCTGATGGACGCTTTTGAAGCCGGGAACCGCTTCTATTTCCAGATCCTGGACAGCGGCTCCCTCCCCGGCATCCGCTCTTACCGCAGCGGCGCTGGCCCCATCCAGGCCCTGGCGGAGGCCAGGGAAATGATCGAGCACGGCCTTTGCGACGCCGCAGCGCTCTTCGCCTGGGAGCCTTTGCAGCGCGACCGCCTGCGGCTGGGCCGGGCGGAGGTACAGAAAGCCATGGCCATCTTCGGCGACGTGGACCTGGTCCGGTGCTACAGCGCCCTGGCCGCCCGGCTGGCGGAGCATTTGGATCTGGACGCCGGGCAGTTCCGACGCCTGGCGGACCTTCTGTATGAAAACTATGGCCGGACGTACCGCGCCCGCTGTCCCGGCGCGGCGCTGCCGGAGGATCGGGGCCGGGACCTGACGCCGCTGTTCCGTCTCAGCGACTGCGCCAACCCCAACATCGACTATGCCGGGGGCCTGATCCTGGGGAACGACAAAGCCCTGGCTTGCCTGGACCGGGACGGGGCGCGGCCCATCCGTCTGCTGGCCGCCGAAACGGAAACGGTCCGGGGCGGCCCGGACCAGATCGGCCCCATTGCGGGGACGCGGGAAGACCCCTTTCCCCATCTCTACCGGGTCCGCCGGAACCTGGAGCGGGAGACCGGGCTGTCTCTGCCGGGGCTGCTGGAGGACGGAAGGCTCCTCCTGGGGGCATACACCTGCTATCCGCCCATCCCCCTGGCCTTTCTGCTGTGCTGCGGCTTCGTCCAAAGCGCCCGGGAGATCCCGGACTTTCTGGCCCGGCACGCAATCACCGTGGAGGGCGGCCTCAGCCTGGCCCGCGCCCCCTGGAACTGCCCGGCACTCCGGGCCGCAATCACGATGCACGACGCTCTGCAAGCGGACCCGGCCCCCTACGGCCTGGTCCACGGCAACGGCGGCATGGGCGAGACGCAAGGGCTGGCGCTGCTGGGGAGGGAGTGAAGACGCGGGATGGTTCTTTTGTCTTGGTGGGCGGGGACGGAAAAGGGCTTTTTGACCGCCCTGCCGCGTTTGCGCCCCTCTTTGCGTTGGAAGAAACCTGTTTTCCTTCTTATTTCCAGTTGCTGGCATTGTCGATTTATGCTATTATACGGACAGAGGAAAACAAGCCTGGGCATCCAGCTTGCCCGGGAACGGAAACGCGGAGGGGGGCCGGCAAATGGATGTGTTGCGCAAGTGGCAGATGTCGGAAGAAGACATCAAGCTGCAATTCATCACCCCTGCCATTACCGCCAGATGGAGTGCGCAGAAGATCACGATGGAGACCAAAATCACCGACGGCAGGATCCAGCTGCGGGGCAACATCGCCGTCCGCGACAAGCCGAAGCGGGTGGACTATCTGCTCTATCTCAGCGCAAACAACCCCATAGCGGTGGTAGAGGCCAAGGACAACCGGCATCCGGTCTCATATGGTCTGCAACAGGCCATGGACTACGCACGGATGCTGGACCTGCCCTTTGCCTACAGCTCCAACGGGGACGGCTTCGTGGAGCACGACTTCCTGACCGGCCGGGAGCGGGAACTGGCGCTGGACGAGTTTCCCAGCGAAGCGGAGCTGACAGCCCGGTTTCTGGCCGAGGGCAACGGGGGCGCGGGCCTGACGCAGCCGCAGCAGGAACTGCTCTCCCAGCCCTACTACAGCAGCCAGAACACCTATCCGCCCCGCTACTATCAGCGCATTGCCGTCAACCGCACGGTGGACGCCATTGCCCGCGGGCAGGACCGGCTGCTGCTGGTCATGGCCACGGGCACGGGCAAAACCTACACGGCCTTTCAGATCGTCTACCGTCTGCTGCATAGCGGGATGAAGCGCAAGGTGCTGTATCTGGCGGACCGCAACATTCTGGTGGACCAGTCCATCCAGCAGGACTTCGCGCCGCTGGAAAAAGTCATCCACAAAATCAACGTCGCAAAGGACGACCGCAGCACGATCACCTCCCATCAGGTCTACTTCTCCCTCTATCAGCAGTTGGTGGGGGACGACGATGAGGAACACTTCTCCGAACTGTTCAGCCCGGATTTCTTCGACCTCATCATCGTGGACGAGTGCCACAGGGGGTCCGCCAAGGAGGAGGGCCGCTGGCGGCGGATTCTGGAATACTTCCGATCCGCGACGCAGATCGGCATGACCGCCACGCCGAAGGAGACCAGATACATCTCGAACACCGGCTACTTCGGGGAGCCGGTCTACACCTACAAGCTGAAAGAGGGCATCGAGGACGGATTTCTTGCGCCCTTTCGCGTCATCAACGTCACGCTGGACATCGGCGAGGGCTGGCGGCCCCGCAAAGACCAGTTGGACAAGTTCGGCAATCCCATCGAGGACCGCATATACAGCAACAGCGATTACGACTACAACATCGTCCTGGAGGACCGGGTCGAGCAGGTGGCGGCGGAGATCACCCGTTATCTGAAAGCCACGGACCGCATGGCGAAGACCATCGTCTTCTGCGCCACGGAGGAAGCGGCGGAGCGGATGCGCCTGGCGCTGGTGAACCGGAACGCGGATATGGTGAAGAAGAACCCGGATTATGTGGTCCGCATCACCGGCAGCGACGAATACGGCAAGAGCAAGCTGGATTATTTCATCTCCGTCTCCGCGCCGTATCCGGTGATCGCCACCACCTCCAAGCTGCTGTCCACCGGCGCGGACTGCAAGATGACGAAGCTGATCGTGCTGGACGAGATGATCGGCTCCATGACGGAGTTCAAGCAGATCATCGGGCGCGGGACCCGGCTGCGGGAGCGGGAGGGCAAGACCCATTTCGTCGTGATGGACTTCCGCAACGTCACGCGCCTGTTCTCCGACCCGGATTGGGACGGCCCCATCGAAGTGGACCCCGGTTTCGGCCAGGAGCGCCCGGACGGGGACGCGGGGGAGGAAGGCCCGCCGCTGCCGCCTCCCGATTCCGAGCCGCCGCGCTACAAGCCCATCGTGGACCGCAAGGGCTGCCGCGTGGAGATCATCCACAAGACCGTCTCGGTCTACGACGCGGGCGGCAAGCTGCTGCGGCAGGAGAGCATCGTCGATTACACGCGGGAGAACATCCTGGGCGAGTTTGCCTCTCTGGACGCCTTCATCCGGGCGTGGCGGCGGGACCCGAACAAGGACGCGCTCAAAACCCTGCTGCACGAGCGCGGCGTCGATCTGGACAAGATGAAAGCGGAGCAGGGCATGGGCGACGTGGACGACTTTGACTTCATCTGCCATGTGGCCTATGACCGCAAGCCGCTGACCCGCAAGGAACGCGCCGAGCAGGTCAAAAAGCGCGACTTTCTGAGCCGTTATAGCGGCACGGCGCGGGAGGTGCTGGAAACGCTGCTGGAGCAGTACCGAAACCTGGGGATAAGCGAGATCTCCAGGACCGAGATTTTGCGCCTGGAGAGCTTTCACCGCTTTGGAAAGCCCGCGAAGATTTCCGCCCTCTTTGGGGGGAAAGCGGGGTATCTGAAAGCGGTCCGGGAACTGGAAGATGCGATTTATATGGACGGGGTGGGCTGAAATGGCAAATCTATCCGGCTTTGTCAAGCGTCTGCGCGACATCATGCGCAACGACGCGGGCATCAACGGCGACGCGCAGCGGATCGAGCAGATTGCCTGGATGCTCTTTTTGAAGGTCTACGACGCCAAGGAGCAGGACTGGGAATTTGAGGACGACGCCTACGTCTCCATCCTCCCGGAGCCCTGCCGCTGGGCGAACTGGGCGCACGACGACCGCTCCGGCAAGGCCATGACCGGGGACGCGCTGTTGCACTTCGTCAACAACACCCTGTTCCCGACGCTGAAAACCCTGCCCGTGGACGCCTCCACGCCCATCAAAAAGGCCATTGTGCAGACCACCTTTGCCGACGCGAACCAGTACATGAAGGACGGCGTGCTGCTGCGCCAGGTCGTCAACGCGATCGACGAGCTGGACCTGAGCGATTACGCGGAGAGCCACGCCTTCGGTGCGATCTATGAGACCATTCTGAAAGAGCTGCAAAGCGCGGGCAGCGCCGGTGAGTTCTATACGCCCCGCGCCGTGACCGAGTTTATGGCCCAGCACATCCGGCCCAAAATTGGGGAGACCATGGCGGATTTTGCCTGCGGCACCGGCGGCTTTCTCACCAGTTGGCTTCACGAGCTGCAAAAACAGGTCAAGAGCACGGCGGACGCGGAAAAGTACGGAAGCTCCGTCTATGGCGTCGAGAAAAAACAGTTCCCCTATATGCTCTGTATCACCAATCTGCTGCTGCACGGGCTGGATGTGCCGCGGGTCTATCACGACAATTCGCTGCTGAAAGACGTGCTGGACTACACGGCGGACGACCAGTTCGACGTGATTCTGATGAATCCCCCCTACGGCGGCAGCGAAAAAGCGGAGGTCAAAAACCATTTTCCCGCAGACCTGGCCAGCAGCGAGACCGCCGACCTGTTCATGGCGGTGATTCTGTACCGGCTGAAACCCGGAGGCCGCGCCGCCGTGGTCCTGCCCGACGGATTTCTGTTCGGCACGGACAACGCAAAGATCAACCTGAAACGGAAGCTGCTGCGCGAGTTCAACCTGCACACCGTCGTCCGGATGCCGGGCAGCGTGTTTTCGCCCTATACCTCCATCACCACCAACATCCTGTTCTTTGACCGCAGCGGCCCCACCACGGAGACCTGGTTCTACCGGCTGGATATGCCGGAGAACTACAAGCATTTCTCCAAGACCAAACCCATGCAGCGGGCGCACTTCGCCCCGGCGGACGCCTGGTGGGAGGACCGGAAAGCCCTGACGCTGGACGGCTTTGCCAAGGCTCAGTGCTTTTCGGCGGAGCAGCTTGCCGGGGAACTGGGCTACAATCTGGACCAGTGCGGCTATCCCCATCAGGAGGAGGAGATCCTGGCGCCCATGGACCTGATCCGGCGCTATCAGGAGGAGCGGGCCAGCCTGAACGCGGAGATCGACCGGGTGCTGGCGGAGATCACGGCGAAGCTGGGAGGAACGGAGCCATGACGCCCCAGGAAAGCTTGCAGCGTGCGACGACCCGGCGCGCCAGTGCCGGAGCCAAAGAAAACGGCGCGCCGAGACGGCGCGCCCTACGGAGGCGCCTATGACTCCTCAGGAATTGAAAAACAGCATCTTGCAGCTTGCCATACAGGGGAAGCTCGTGGAGCAGCGCCCGGAAGAGGGCACGGCAGAAGATTTGTATTATCGCCTGAAAGCTGAAAAAGCATCAGGTGTAAAGAAAGGGAAATGGGGTAAATCAAAATCGCTAACTGAGATTGAAGACGAAGAAATACTCTTTAAAATCCCCGATTCTTGGCGATGGATCAGAATCGGTGAAATTGCGTCTGTTGTTACAAAAGGCACAACTCCAAGAGGTGGCAATGTAAGCTATTTAGACGAAGGAGTAGGCTTTTTACGAGCTGAAAATGTAGCAGGGTTTGATAAGATTGATAAATTCAACTTGAAATATATTGATGTCAATACCCATGTTGGATTTCTAAAAAGATCAATTATTGAAGCAAATGATCTGTTGATTACCATTGCGGGAACACTTGGGAGAACTGCACTTGTACGAGAAGTAGATCTTCCGCTAAATGCAAATCAAGCAATTTCTATTGTTAGACTTGTTAATACACAAGATATAAGTTTATTATTTCTTATCTACGCACTTAACTCTGCTGCGATACAGAGGTATCTCACAGGGCAGAAAAAGATAACGGCAATTCCCAATCTGACACTTGAAATAATTGAGAATTGCCTTATTCCCCTCCCGCCCCTTGCCGAGCAAAAGCGCATCGTTTCCAAAATCGAAGAACTGCTGCCGCTGATTGACCGCTATGAACAGGCGTGGACCCGCTTGGAAGCCCTGAACAAGCGGTTTCCAGAGGACATGCAAAAATCCCTTTTGCAATTCGCCATTCAGGGGAAATTGGTCGAGCAGCGCCCGGAGGAGGGCACAGCGGCGGAGCTGTACCGGCAAATCCAGAGGGAGAAGCAGGGGCTTGTTAAAGCTGGAAAAATCAAAAAAGAGAAGCCTCTGCCAGTAATAACGGATGATGAAATCCCGTTTGAGATTCCAAAAAGCTGGAAATGGGTACGGTGGGGCGATATATCTGAATCAATCCAATATGGCTTCAATGCGCCTGCACAGCAGAATGGGCGTATTAAAATGGTTCGTATCAGTGATATTCAAGACGGAATGATTATTTGGAACTCAGTTCCATATTGTGAAATAGATGAGAAGGATATCAACACTTACTTACTTAAAACAAATGATATTCTTTTTGCCCGAACAGGCGGGACTGTCGGGAAATCCTATCTTGTAAAGGATGTTCCAGAAGATGCTATTTATGCTGGTTACTTAATTAGGACCAGATATAGCTCGATGATTAGCCCAGACTATTTGAAGTACTTTATGGGGAGCCAGCTTTATTGGTGGCAACTTCGGAGTGGAACAATAGCGACAGCTCAACCAAATTGTAATGGAAAAACGCTTTCAAAAATGATTCTTCCCCTCCCACCCCTTGCCGAGCAGAAACGTATCGTAGCCCTACTGGAAGATTTATTCCCACTGTTTGAGAGAATAAATCGAGATGGATAAAAGAGGACACAGAGACGCTCCTTTTTTACTATTTAATATACGCCCCCTTTCTGCGCGGAGCAGTGTAAAAAAACCCAATAATAATAAACCAAATGGGGTTGACAGAGAAAACCGGATGTGGTAAACTCTGTACGGAAGGAGAGGAGAGGGGAGGATGCATTGTGACCAGCATAGGAAGGGCGCTTCGGCAAATGCGATTTGATCGGCAGGAGCTCCTGAAAGATATGGCCGCAAAGCTTGAGGTGTCTTCTGCATTCTTATCGGCAATAGAAAATGGCAGAAAGAAGGTACCTGCTAATTTTATTGATAAGGTATGCAAGGTATATAACTTGAACGATACCGAACGAGCTTTGCTGATTGACGCGGTAAATATGTCTACTACCGAGATTAAAATCAATTTAACTAGCTTATCGCCGTCACAGCATGAAGCCGCGCTGTCTTTTGCAAAAGCATTGAACGGATTGACTGATTCTCAGGTTCAAGAAATCATGCGAGTATTTGAAAAACGAAAAAAGAGGTAATGAATAGATGAGAAGGCAACCGGACGGCGTGGCAACACCAAGAGAAAGAAAAGAGTTGAGAAAAGAAACATATTTGATACGCAAGAAGTTTGGATTGGAAAGAGAAAAGTACTTTGAGATCGTTCTCTTTCTCGAGCTTATCCTGCCCAGACTCGACCCACTGTTTGTTCTTGATCCTGTGGAGGATTCGGAACTGATTGGTAGGGCGGCAGAAACGATTCCTGAGCAGCATTTGATTCGTGTCAAGCAGTCGATTTACGATGCGGCATGCAGTGGGAATTACTGGGCGCGCTTTGTCCTTGCTCACGAACTTGCGCACTACATCCTTCATGGGAACAAAAACGTCGCATATGCCTATCTAGATCCCAACGAAAAGATACCGCGGACAATGAATCCTGAAAGGCAGGCTGATGTCTTTGCAAGCGAACTTTTGGTACCGGTTAACCTTATCACGGAATCGGATGAGTATTTGGTGTCGAAGCATTTTGGAGTCCCGAGAAGTACTGCGCGTATTCAAATGGGACAGGCAAATCGAATTCGTCGACGGCATGAGCAAAAAAAACTGACGTCTAAAAAGAAGAACGGTTGAGTTCGCACCTCAACCGTTCTTCACCCAGGCAATCATCCTTTGCATTTGGAGACAATTTGCGCTGGCTATTATGGTATGCGAACTAATGATAGCATGTTGATCTCCAAATTGCAAGATGTTTATATAGATATTTTGCAAGAAAGGAGGACACGAGTATGTGGATATATTGTAAATATATTACAAAAAATGGTATGCGAATTTATCCTCATAATGCTAAGTGTTTTCGCTTTTGGGTAGAGGATAAAACTCCTAGTAAGTCTACCACACCCAAAAAGGGTACATAATTGAATCAGCATCTGTCTGTTTCGGTGCCAGCCCGCAAACAGACAGATGTTTTTTCAAAGCAATAGCAGCCCCCAACTGCGAGGACAAAAGAACCGTCCTCTGTCAAATAGTTGTTGACATTTTGTTTCCGTGAGCATATAATACGGGTACAAGGAAAAAACGGTTTACCGTTTTTGCGGAGTGCGATTGCAAGTCATTGTGATTGCGCTCTATTTTTTGTGACTTGCCGCAGGATTGCCAGCGAGACTGAAAAAGCTTCTTGGCGATCCGGATCCAAAAAGACTCGTACCGCCCGGATGCCGCAGCATCCATAAGCGGTACGAGTTTTTGCGTTGATGCGCCGCCTCCCCCGCCTACCGAAGGGCAGGCAGGGGGTTTAGGCAATCGGTTTTACAGGTTTCGTCTGCGCCCCTCACTGGATGCGCACGTTGTCCAGCATGGCTACGGTGTCGTAGAGGCTGTCGTCCTTGTCCTTGACCCAGAAGCAGAGGATGATGACCTTGCCCGCGTACTGGCTCAGGTCGCGGTTGGCCCGGAAGAAGCCGGTGGCGAACAGCGGGGTGTTGCTGTGGATGCGGGCGGCGGTGTAGCTCTGGAAGCGGGCGTTGCCGGTCACCATGTTGCTCAGCAGCTTGTCCACCTTGCCGCTGGGGGTCAACACACCGGCGCGGAAGCAGTCGTTCTTCTGCGCGCCGGAGCGGTTGCGCTCTTCGGTCACCACATTGTACTCATATTTCAGGTTCTTCGCGCCGGTGGGCACCAGCACGGCCTGGAAGATGGCGCTGAAGGTCTCGTTGGAGGCCGCGCCCGCGCCGGTGCTGAGGGTGGCCATCTTGCCTTGCGTGGCCTTGAAGCGGAGCATCTCCGTGGTCATCTCCACCGCGCCGCCCAGGATCCAGCCGGATGCGCCGTCCTCAAAGCCGCCGTTCAGGAGCTGGCTGTGGAGCAGACTGGTCTCGCTGCCCAGGATGCGGGCCACGGTTCCGTTCTGGTCGCTGCTGCCCCAGACGGAGACGGCCTTGTTCAGGGCGTCGCGGATGTTCTTGCCGGCGCGCAGCTGCTCCAGCATGGTGCCGACCATGTGCTTGCTGTAGTCGGAGCTGACCGCGCCGGAGTAGCCCAGCACGGTCTGGGCGCCGGAGTCCATCAGCGCCTGGGCCAGCTTATCGTTGGCGCAGCCGTAGCTGGCGCCCAGCAGGACCAGCTGGGCCTGCAAGGTCCGCCCGGATTCGCTGTAGTAGTGCCGGAAGAAGGAGGGCAGCAGTTCATAGTTGGTGTTCCCGTCCGCATAGGTGCAGATCAGAACGCGCCCGTTGCGGATGTCGGCCGACTCCTGCACGAAGTTGGCGGACCAGGCGTACTGGAAGGTCTGGATTGCGGGTTCCCCGCGCCGCAGCGCGCCGCCGCCGTGCAGGCTGATCACGGCGAAATGCTCCAGGTTCCGGTAGTTCTCCAGCGTCGCGCCCATGTAGCAGGAGGTGATGAGGCCCACGTCCCGCAGGGTGTTGGCGGTCCGCACCGCGCCCCGGAGCTGGTCGGCGTCCACATAGGAGCTGCTGCGGTCGTTGGCAATGCCGCTCAGGACGGCGGCCTTCTCCGCGTCGGTGATGTACCAGCTCCGGGCGAAGTCCTGGGGCGTGACCGTCAGCTCAGACCAGGTCAGGCCGGCGGCCTGGTCGGCGTGCTCGGCTGTGCCCAGGGTAGCGCAGTCCACCGCCAGGCGCAGCCCGTTCACGGTGTAGTAGAGGGTATAGGGCTCGCCGGAGACGGTCTCCGTCTCCGCCCGGCCGCTGAGGAAGTCCGCAGCGGCGGCCAGCCGGAGCTGGGCCAGTTCATCGGCGGACAGGCCGGGATTGGCGTTGTTGACTTCCTGCATGGCGCGGCCCAGGCCGGTGGTCAGCGCGTCCAGCGCAGCGGCGGTCTCTTCGTCCAGGGGCTGGCTGACCTGCACCGGGCTGACGTTGGATTCCACGGTCTGCCCGGCCACCGTCGTCCGGGCGGTGAAGCGCAGGACGGTGTCGCCGGACTGCCGGACGGGGAAGCTGCCGGTGTAGACCCCGTCGGCGTCGGCGTCCGTGAGCTTCACGCCCGCGTCCGCGCCGTTCAGGCAGAGGGTGAAGGAGGGGACCACCAGGCTGCTGACCAGCCGGAAGTCCACCGCCGTCTCCGCACCCGCCAGCACGTCGGTGGTCTGGGCGGTCAGGATGGAGTAGTCCGCCGCCGTGACTGCGGTGCTGGGCGTCCGGTGGGTGCCGGAGCTGGTGCCGGGATTGGCAAAATCAGAGTTGTCGCTGTCCTCCAGCGCCCGGTAGAGGAAGGTGACCACCGCGCCCCGGGGGCAGGGCTGGTCGGGGGAGACGGCCAGACCCGTGCCGTCGGGCAGGGAGAGCTCGTCCGCCCAGCGGGCAGCCTCACCGTCCCAGCCGTCGGCGCCGATGTCCAGGGCCCGATAGAGGAAGGTGATGATGTGGGCCGTGGAGCAGGTGTTCGCGGGGGAGAAGTGTCTGGCGTCCGTGCCCACCGTCACACCCTGTTCCACCGCCCAGAGCACCGGCTGGTAGTAGTAGTCGTCGCTCTGGACATCCGAGAAGGGGTTGGTCGTGGCGGAAGGCGCCGGGCAGTTGACCGCACGCCACAGGAAGGTGACGGCCTGTCCACGGGTCACCGTGCCGTTGGGGTCAAAGTGGCTGGCGTCAACGCCCTGGGTGATCTGCGGGGTGTGAGAGTAGGCCCAGACCACCGCGTCGTGGTAGTAGTCGCCGCTCCCCACGTCAACGAAGGGGTTCTGCGCCGCCAGGGCCGCCACAGGCAGCAGACCCGCCGCCAGCACCAGCACCAGCAGCAGACTCAGCGTGTTTCTGAGCAGTTTCATGTCTTGTCCTCCTTATTATAATGATTTGCTTCTTTCAGCGTATCACAATTTGTGGCAAAGCTCAAGACGTTTTTCAAAATCATTGGTGCAGCATGACGAATATTACAAAGCGCCGGAACGCCGCAAAGCGCTCCGGCGAAAGAAAGCCAGAAAAAACAGAAAAACCCGAAAAAAACTGTTGACAATCCCGCGGATCTTTGCTATATTATCTCTTGCAGTTCGGGAACGGGCTGTGGGAACAGCATACGGGGGTATAGCTCAGCTGGGAGCGCGTACCATGTTTTACAAGCCCCCAATGAGAAGCCCAAAACCGACAAAAAAATAATCGTATCCACCCATACGGGGGTATAGCTCAGCTGGGAGAGCGCTTGAATGGCATTCAAGAGGTCAGCGGTTCGATCCCGCTTATCTCCACCAAAAGGGTACGAAAAAAGGCTTGTTTTCGTAAGAAAGCAGGCCTTTTCCCTTTCCTGCGTAATCACCGCTTTTTCCAGTCGAGCGTTTTCCGATGTACGCCCCCCAATGAAGCGGGCGCATCAGTGCTACCCCCACACAAGGACAACAGGACCGACAGACACAGCGATGATATGGCACTTCCCACCTGAAGCACATGCATTGTTTTCAAAAAATGAATACCGGCTGGGCGCAAGAACCCAGCGAAGAAAAGGGCGTTTCGATCCGCTGAAAAGCAGTTTGAAACGCCCTTTTTTCATACCCAAAATCAGGAACACAGGAGGACCCTATATGCCAACAGAAGCTACTCCGCCCAGGCGAGGGCGAAAGCCAAAGCAGCCCGCGCCGCAGGCGTCGGCGCAAACTGCGGAGCAGATTCTCCGCGTCCCACTGACTGAGCTGCACCCCTTTCCGGATCACCCCTACGGCATTCGGGAGGACCAGGCCATGCAGGACACGGTGGACAGCGTGAAGCAGAACGGTGTGCTGGTCCCCGCCATTGTCCGGCCCCGCGCCGAGGGCGGCTATGAGATCGTCGCCGGGCACCGGCGGAAGCTGGCCTCCGAGCGGGCGGGCCTTCCCGATATGCCCTGCATCGTCCGCAATCTCTCTGATGATGAAGCCATCATCCAGCTGGTGGACTCCAATGCCCAGCGGGAGGATGTTCTCCCCAGCGAGCGGGCCAAAGCCTACAAGCTGCGGCTGGAGGCCGTCAGGCGCAGGGCGGGGAGGCCGAGGAAAGAAGCTGCCGACAACGACCCCCTTTCTGAAAATGCGCCGAATGTTTCGGCGCATTTCCGCAGCGACGATGAAGTGGGCACCGTGGATGGCGTCAGCGGCGATACCGTCCGCAACATCATCTCCCTGACCAACCTGGTCCCGGAGCTGCTGCGGATGGTGGACGAGAAGAAGATCTCCCTGACCCCCGCCTATCAGATCGCGGCCCTCACCGAGCCGGAGCAGCGATTGTTGCTGGAGACCATGGACAGCGAACAGGCCACGCCCTCCGTCTCCCAGGCCCAGCGGATGCGAAAGCTCAGCCAGGCGGGAGCGCTGGACGGGGACGCCATGCTCCAGATTATGGCAGAGCAGAAGAAGCCCCAGGGTTTCAGCCTCAACCTTTCGGTGGACAAGCTCAGGAAGTATTTCCCTGCTTCCTGCACCCCCAAAAAGATGGAGGAGACCATCTTCAAACTGCTGGAGCAATGGCAGAGACGCCGCCAGCGCACAGCGGAGCGCTAACTGACATAACAGACAGCAGCCGGACAGAACACAAATTCTGCCCGGCTTTTTTGCTGCCAAAAACCGACGAGGAAAGGAGTTTTGAGCCATGGAAAGAACCCTTGTACTGCTTCCCGCGAGCTTCCAGAACCGCAGGGGCACGGCAGCCGCGCAGTGCCGGCACGCCAGATGAAACACGACCCGCTCATCACCGGACAGGACGAGCTGGCCGTGGAGCGTTTCCAGGACGACACCCGGCACATGATCGTCTTCGACGTGCTGGACAGCGCGGCCCCCATCGGCAGTCCGGGGGAGCGCATCCGGCTGTTCCTGTCCGACAAAGCTTATGCGAAAGCCCTGGCCGCCCAGGAGCGCGGGGAGATCCGCATCAAAAAACACGCCGCCGTCATCGAGGGGCACATCCTGCCAGACCGGAAGCGGAAGCGGCGGCACTGATTGCAAGGAGGAGATCACATGAATCGTACCGAGTATTTGAAGCGCAGCCTCAGGGCGCTGTTTCGCAGCGGGGCCGACGGGGAACACGACGCGCAGGAGATGCAGGAACTGCTGGAGGACCTGGACTTTGCCTCGCTGCACCAGGCCCTTCTGGGGCTGCGGGAGCCGGTCTACGCCTACCGGGTGGACAGCGGCGGGGAACAGGGCTTTTCCTACCGCGGCCCGGAGCTGCTGCCCTGTCCCGCGATCCGGCTCTATACCGACGAGGGAGACGCCTACATCGACGTGGCATACCACGCCCACGCCTATGAGCTCTGGCTGCTGCCCGATGCCGGCTTCGTGGTGCTGTCCCGCGTCCGCACGGCCATTGGAGACGCGGAGAGCGTCATGGAATACCGCTGCGTCAAGGGCATGAACTGGAAGGAAGCCGGGATGTACATCGACTTCCTGGAGCTGGCCGACGCGCTGGAGGACCTGGTCGCCGCGTTCCTGTCCCACGAGTTGCCCCGCTACGAGCTGTGAGCAAAACGTAAAAACCGCGTGCATGGAACGGAGGACGTCGGCAGCGTCCGGCGTCCTCCCTGTGTGGAAAGGAGAGCTGACGCATGGCTGTATTTCGGATCGAGAAGACACGGGACTATACCGTGATGAGCAACTATCATCTGCGCGATAAGCGCCTGTCGCTGAAGGCCAAAGGACTGCTGTCCCAGATGCTGTCTCTGCCGGAGGACTGGGACTACACCCTCACCGGCCTGTCCACCATCAACCGGGAGAGCAAGGACGCGATACGCTCGGCTATCCAGAAGCTGGAGAAATGCAGTTACATTGAGCGCAGCCAGGCCACCGACAAACAGGGCAAGTTTTCCGGCAACGAGTATGTGATCCATGAGTTCCCCGCCGAAGCGGAGGAAACGCAGGAGCCGTCGTTGGCTTCTCTGTCATTGGAAAACCCGTCATCGGAAAACCCGACGACGGAAAAGCCCTCGTCGGAAAACCCCACGCAATTAAATATATATAAACAAAATACGAACAAACAAAATACAGATCCACAAAGTACAGAGTCATTCCTTCCTTCGCAGCCCCAAACGCCGACAGACGGACGGACGCTGCGGGCGGAGATCCGCAGACGCATCGAGTACGAGACCCTCGCGGAGACGGCGGACCGCGCCCAGGTGGACGAGCTGGTGGAGATCATGGTGGAGGTCGCCATGAATCGCCGCCCCACCATCAAAGTCGGGCGAGAGGGCGAGTTTTCCACCGCCTATGTGCAGGAGCGCTTTGCGCACATCGGCCCGGATCACATCGCCAGGGTGCTGGACGGCATCCGGGAGAACACCAAGCGCGTCTACAACACAAAAGCCTATCTGCTCTCGGCGCTATTCAACTCCGTCTCCACACTGGACAACCACTACGCCATGCTGGTCAACCACGATTTGCACGGCGGAGGAATGTAAGCAAAACGCAACGATTCAGTACCCTCGTTGCCTCGCAGAGTTCGCGCCCGCAGGCGCGAAAAAAGTTCAATCATTTTTGGCGGAAACCGCATTTTCGCCAAAAATACCGCTCGCGGAGCGAGTGTGCCCTCTCCCGCAGGGCGCGCTCGCGCAGCGCTACCCCTCTGTTCAGTAGCCCAGCGAAGCGGGTACTGAACAGTTACAGCAAAACAAGGAGGAACCCTTCACGATCCACAAGCAATTGCTCCACCGCCTGGTGGTGCCGCCTTAGCCCTCGTCGCTCCAGGCAAATCGCTATGGAGCTGTGTTGTACCTGAAAACCAACATCAACGACTATGGAGGTAACTATGCACAAGAAAACGAGCGCAGCCCATCGCTTGCTGGCCCTGCTGCTGGCAATGCTTCTGGCGCTGTCTCTGCTCCCCCTGACGGCCCTGGCCGGGCAGGAGGACGGCTACCATGACCCGGCGGAACACTGGCTCAGCGCCTCCAACCGCACCAACGAGCTGGATATCAACGCGGTTGTAACACACGAAACGGCCCATTGCTTCCTCTGCGGCATGGACAGCGCGATCACGGTCTGGCGCACCCCGGAATACAGCCGGGACGGGCAGTCCGCTCTGGTCCGCAACATCGGCTTCTCGGACGGCACCCTGCTGGACGGTTCCGGAACGGGCACGATCCTGGACGGCAAGCCCGGCGTCAACGCCACGTACACCGGTTATCACTGGACCAAGTCCATGTGCGAAGCCTGCGGCGGGCTGAATACCAATGGCGGCAACGAATCCTATGCCTTCTGCAAAAACATCTATCTGCTCTACGACTGCGCCCCGGCCTTCACGGAGGAGCTGGACGCGGCGGTCACGTATGAGCGCGTGGACGCCAACTACCACAGGAAACTGACGGACGGTGGGAGCTACTGCGCCTTCTGCTACGGAACCCGCCACAGCCACGCGGAAAGCCTGGAGCGCCACACGCTGCACACCGACGTGTTCCCGGAGTTGGACCGGCAGCGCTTCGCCGTTGTCACCCACTGCGCACAGTGCGACTACGCGGACCGGGAGTATCTGGCGGCCAAGGCCGTGGTGGCGGACTACTTCGGCACGGTGGACGGGCAGGCCCACAGCATCACCGTGACCGACCTCTCCGAGTCGGGCGTCAGCGTCCAGGTGCGCTACGGCAACAGCGCCGAGGCCTGCACCCTGCACGTCCCACCCGCCTACAGCGAGGCCGGACAGTACAGCGTCTATTACCAGATTACCTACAGCTGTCAGGGCGTCAGCATGGAGGAAAACGGCGTGGCCTGGGTCTGGCTGCGGAGCGACGCCGCGCCGGTCATGGAAGGCTGTGCCTGCGGCTGCGGCGAAGCCGGCTGCGCCTGCGGCAACGGCGGCGACTGCCCCCATTGCCGACAGTTTGACTGCGCGCGCGGCGTCCACGACTTCCGCTTCATCGAGACCGCCGCGCCCACCTGCACCGCCCAGGGCTATGACCGCTGGTACTGCCCCCTCTGCGGACAGTGGGAGAATCGGAACTATGTCAGCGCGGAAGGCCACGTCTGGAAGTCCGTGGTGATCCGCGAGGCCGACTGCGCGCACGGCGGCAAGATCCTGGAGATCTGCCAGACCTGCGGCGAGACCAGAGAGACCACCACAGAACAGACGCGGCACCAGTGGAAGCGCTCCACCGTGGCCGCCACCTGCACCGGACCCGGCTACACCGTGGAGGAATGCCCGGTCTGCGGCGAGCGCCGGATCACCGACCTCACCGAAGCTGCTGGCCACAGCTACCGGAGCCAGGTCATCCCGGCCACCTGCACGACGGGTGGCATGACGCTCCACGTCTGCCAGCGCTGCGGCGAATCCTATACGGACAGCCCCACCGAGGCGACAGGCCACCGCTGGAACAGCGGAGAGATCCTCATCGCGCCCACCTGCGTCAGCGCGGGTGTGAAGGAGTATGTCTGCGAAGCCTGCGGTGTCTCCCGCAATGAGGCCATCCCCGCCAAGGCGCACAAGCCCGGCCCGGCGGCCACCTGCACCGAAGCCCAGCTCTGCGCGGACTGCGGCGCTGTGCTGGCGCAGCCCACAGGCCACGTCTACACGAGCAGCGTGACGCCGCCCTACTGCGGACGCATGGGTTACACGACCTACACCTGCGCCCACTGCGGCGAGACCCACAAGGGCGATTACACGGACGCGCTCGGTCACGACTACAAGGCCGTCGTCACCGCCCCCACCTGCAACGACAAGGGCCGCACCACCTACACCTGCACCCGCTGCGGCGACAGCTATGTGGACAACTACACGGACGCCCTCGGCCACGATTGGGACAGCGGCACCAAAATCACCGACGCCACCTGCAACGGTTCCGGTGTGATCGAGCACCACTGCAAGCGCTGCGCTGCCAGCTATCTGGAGGCCATCGACGCCACCGGCCACAAGCCCGGCCCGGCGGCCACCTGCACGGAGGCCCAGGTTTGCACGGTCTGCGGCGTGATTCTGGCTCCGGCCAGGGGGCACAGCTTTTCCGCCTCCGTCACGGAACCCGGCTGCAAGACCATGGGCTTCACCACTTACGTCTGCGACGACTGCGGCGAGAGCTACCGCGCTGACTACTTGCTGCCGCTGAGCCACGAGTACCATACTGCTGTCACAGCGCCCACCTGCACCGAGGCCGGTTACACCACTTACACCTGCACCCGCTGCGGCGACAGCTATGTGTCGGACCGCGTCCCCGCTGCCGGGCATTCCTATGACGGCGGGACGATCCTGATCCGGCCCGGCTGCACCACGGAGGGCATCCGGCTCTATACCTGTGAGGCCTGCGGCTGGGAGCACAGTGAGAGCATCCCCGCCACGGGGCACAAGCCCGGCGCGGCCGCCAGCTGCACGGAGCCGCAGGTCTGCACCGATTGCGGCGTGATCCTCTGTGCCGCCCACGGCCATATCTTCCACACGGAACACACCGAAGCCAGCTGCGAGACGATGGGGTACACGAGCTGCACCTGTGAGAGCTGCGGGCTGCATTACCGCGCCAATTACACCGACGCGCTGGGCCACAGCTATGCCAGCGTCGTCACCGCGCCCACCTGCACGGAGCCCGGCTATACCACCCATGTCTGCACGCGCTGTGGGGACAGCTATGTGACGGACTACACGGAAGCCACCGGCCACCGCTGGGACAGGGGGACGCTGCTGATTGCCACCTCCTGCAACGGTGAGGGGCTGGTGGATCACCGTTGCGTGATCTGCGACTATCATCATCTGGAGCCTCTGTCCTCCACAGGCCACAGGCCCGGCGCGGCTGCCAGCTGCACGGAGCCGCAGGTTTGCACCGATTGCGGCGCAGTGCTCGTCCAGGCGCTGGGGCACGACTTCTCCGCGTCAGTGACAGCTCCGACCTGCACGGAGATGGGCTACACCACTTACACCTGTGTCCATTGCGACACGCAGTACCGGGACCAGTACACCGCGCCCACCGGACACAGCGTCGGCGACTGGATCGTAGACCGGGAAGCCGACACCGAAGCCGAGGGTCTGCGCCACAGGGAGTGCGCGGTTTGCGGCGCGATCCTGACAACGGAGGTGCTGGAGAAGCTCTATGTCATGGCGACCACGGACTCCAGGGGTGTGGCCGTCGTGGGCGTCTACCTCGTCACGGTCACGGACACGGACACGGGCAACCCGGTGGCGAATGCCACCGTGGTGCTGGGCAATGACGGGGCGATCTCCGTCCGCCTGCCCGACGGACGCCTCCTGGACTATGCGGCGCGGACGACCGTGACGGTGCTGCTGGCGGTGGACCGTACCCCGGTGCAGAAGCTGCCGGTGCTCGTGACCGACGGCAACGGCAACTACGCGGCGGCGCAGACGGATGAAGCAGGCCAGCTCACCGTCCCCGGCGACGCCGGTATGACCGGCCCGGACGGCAGGATCACCATCGGCTGGATCGACGCGGACGGCAATCGCTATACGCTCACGCTGGAGATCACGGACGATGAGAACGGCCGTCCCATCCGCGGCGTCAGCGTCACCGTCGGCAAAACCGGAAACATCCTGGTTCTCCTGCCGGACGGCATCGACATGGATGAGGCCAACCGGATCCTTCTCCTGCTGACCGACAACCGCAAGACGCTGTTGCCCGGCTGGGTCATTCTCGTCAAGGGAGACCGGAACCAGGGCACGGGTACGACCGACCGGAACGGCAGACTGGTACTGCCGGAGCGCGCAGAGACGGAGACCCACGGCGCGTATATCGTGGGCTACCCGGACGGCAGCTTCGGCCCGGAGCGCAGCATGACCCGCGCCGAGGCCACGGCGATTTTTGCCCGCCTGCTGGCGGAGAAGCAGGGAGAGGTGCTGACCCCGGTGGAAGTCACCGGGTTTGCGGACATCCCCGCCAACGCCTGGTATTCCGGCTATGTGCGCTATCTCAGCGGTCGCGGTGTGGTCTACGGCAAGGCGGACGGACGTTTCTGCCCCGACGACGCCATCACCCGCGCCGAGTTTGTGGCGCTGGCCGTCCGCTTCTTCGCCGTCTACGGCGACGGCAACCCGGCGATTATGGAGCAGTATGCGGCCTTTCCAGACGTGTCCGAGGGCTATTGGGCAGCGGAGTACATCCGGGACGCCGCTGTCTATGGCTGGATTCGCGGCTACGGCGACGGCAGCTTCCGGGCCGAGCAGCGGATCACCCGCGCCGAGGTGGTCACCATCGTAAACCGCCTCCTGGACCGCACGGCGGATACGGAGTATGTCACGCGGAACCTTTTCCGCCTCACCACCTTCACAGACATGGCTGAGGCGCACTGGGCCTACTACGCCGTGATGGAGGCGGCCAACGCCCACACCGCCGTGTACGACGGCAAGGAAATCTGGAACAGGTAAACACAGTTGAGCAGACAAAAGGCCCGGACGCTCCGGGCCTTTTGTCTTTGGAGGTGATATGAAAAGCTGAAAAAACTGATTTCATTCGTTTTATCTCTGGTCTCTTTTCTCTCTCTGCTTTCGTTCTCCGCCTTGGCCGATGCCACGGCGATGAGCGAGGAACGGTATCGGAACGGAACATACGACGCGAGCCTGGGCGAGATGGCCGGGCGGCGGCTCTATGTCTACGGAATCATGGACAGCTTTGGCCCGTCAGAGGTAGATACGACGGACGCGGAACTGGAACTCCGCACCGAAGAACCCGCCGGGCGACTGGACGTGGCGCTGTATCTGTATCGGCTGTTTGGCTGGCAGCCGGAAAGCGACTGCCCCTTTTCCGACGTGCCGGAAGCCTTCCGGGAAGCCGTGTCCTGGCTCTATGAGGCGGGTGTCACGAAGGGGGTCGGAGGCAATCGGTACGGCATCGGAAGCATCACCGAGCGTCAGCTCCTGGTGATGCTTTCGCGCTATTTCCACTGGGGAAGTGAGGACCCCGACGTTGTGCTTCATCTGACAGACAGTATGAAACTTCTGCCAAACGGCCCGGTAGACAGGGACTTTTCCAACGGCGATCTCTACCGCATTCTCTCCGCCGTTCTGGACCGACTCTGCCCGGAACGCTGCGTGCCCGTGCGCCCGGAGATGAGCGCGCCCCACGGGGTACAGCTCCATGCGGAAACCGTTGAGGACGCGCTGGCACAGATCGCGGTGGCCCTGCGCTTTGTGCCGGAGAGCATCGTCATAGAATTCCCGGAGCATTGCCCGGCACAGGAGGTGGAAACCTTTGTCCGGCGCTTTGCGCCCGACGGGGCGGCGCTCCCCGCAAGGCTCGTGGCGTGCATCGACTGGAGCTTCCTCGTTCCCTTCACCCTGACCCGGTATCCCGGAAACCGATTCAAACTCCGCGTAAGCCAGTACACCCCGGCCACGGAAGCGACGGCGGACGCGCTGGACTGGCTGCGGGTCTATCGGGACGCGGCGTACACGGCGGCGCTGGCGGACTTCGCCGCCCAGTACCTGGACCCGTTGAAACGCCTGCCCGGCGACTATGACCGGGCCAGAAACGCCCACGACCTGCTGTGCCGCCTGGCGTCCTATGACCACCTGGAGGAAAGCAGCGGCAGCCGCCCCCAGGCGCACTCCCTGCTGGGCTTCTTCCAGCGCCGCCGCCTGGTCTGCGACGGCTACGCCAAGACCTATCAGTGGATGCTGCGATACCTGGGCGTCGAGAGCTATGTGGTATGCGGCAGCACCAGCATGGGAGAACACGGCTGGAACAAAGTGCTGCTGGACGGCGCGTGGTTCAATGTGGACGCCTGCTGGGATGAGGATTCCGGCAGCCTCTTTTTTCTGCGCAGCGATTCCTTCTTTGCGTCCTCTGACCACCGCTTCACCGACGCCTTCTCCTGCGCCGCTTTCTCCAGCCCGCAGAATTACCGGAGGTGAGCGCCCTTGCAGGAGGAAATCGAAAACAAGCTCGTCGTGCTGATTGAGAACTGTACCAAACTCACCGCGAGAGAACTGCGCCAGGCGCTGGAGAAGGTGCTGGCCAGAGTCAAAAACAGAACGACAATTCAAACGCAAAAGGCCGCCGAGCCCCACGGCAGGATGACCGTAAAGGAGCTGGCGGCCAAGGATAAGGGGATGCAGAGCATCGAGGTCAACGACGGCAGCATCGGTGCGTTCCAGCGCGTGGCCAGGAAGTACGGCATCGACTTCGCCCCCTTCAAGGTCAAGGGCGAAAACCGCTACCTGGTCTTTTTCAAGGCCCCGGACGCCGACGCCATGACCGCGGCCTTTACCGAGTACACGCAAAAGCAGGTCAAAAAGGCGTCCCGCCCCTCCATCCTGCAAAGGCTGGAGCATTTCAAAAGCCTCATCCAGCAGCCCAGGAAGGAAAAGACCCGTCACAAGGAGCCGGAGAGATGAAGCAGATCCAGTTCAAGAAGCTCCTGTTTCTCCATGCGCCCTATCTGCTCTTCGCCCTGCTGGGCACAAAGCTGGGACAGGCGGTACGGCTCGCCCCCGGCGCGGACTTCTCCGCCAAAGTCCTGCACATCCTGGATGGCCTGACGGCGGCGTTTCAAAGCATCCTGCCCAGCCTGCACCCCTTGGATCTCTGCGTGGGTCTCGCGGCGGCGGCGCTGATCCGGCTGGCGGTCTGCCTCAAGGGGAAGAACGCCCGAAAGTTCCGCAAAAATGTGGAATACGGCTCAGCCCGCTGGGGCACGGCGGAGGACATCGCGCCCTACGTCGATCCCGTCTTTGCCAACAACATCATCCTGACCCAGACGGAGAGCCTTACCATGTGCAGCTGCCCGAAGGACCCCAAGACGGCGCGGAACAAAAACGTGCTGATCATCGGCGGCTCCGGCAGCGGCAAGACCCGCTTCTGGCTGAAGCCCAACCTGATGCAATGCACGTCGGAAACCTACCCCTGTTCCTTTGTCGTCACGGACCCGAAAGGCAGCATCGCCGTGGAGTGCGGAACGCTGCTGCAAAAGCAGGGCTACCGGCTCAGGATTCTCAACACCATCAACTTCCAAAAGTCCATGCACTACAACCCCTTTGCCTACATCCACAGCGAAAAGGACATTTTGAAACTGGTGACAACCCTGATTGCCAACACCACAGGCAACGCCAAGTCCGGGGACGACTTCTGGGTCAAAGCGGAAACCCTGCTCTACACGGCGCTGATTGGCTACATCTATTATGAGGGGCATGAGGAGGAAAAGTGCTTCTCCACCCTGATCGAGATGATCAACGCCATGGAGGTCCACGAGGACGACGAGGAATTCCAGAACAACGTGGACCTGATGTTTGCCGAGCTGGAACGGAAGAAGCCGGAGCACTTCGCTGTGCGGCAGTATAAGAAGTACAAACTCGCCGCTGGCAAGACCGCGAAAAGCATCCTGATCTCCTGCGGCGCACGACTGGCCCCCTTCGACATCCAGGAGCTGCGGGACCTGACGGCCTACGACGAACTGGAGCTGGACACTTTGGGCGACAGGAAAACGGCGCTGTTCCTTATCATGTCAGATACGGACGACACCTTCAACTTCCTGATCGCCATGTGCTACAGCCAGCTTTTCAACCTGCTCTGCGAGAAAGCCGACGACGTGTACGGCGGGCGTCTGCCCGTCCATGTGCGCTGCCTCATCGACGAGGCGGCCAACATCGGCCAGATTCCCAAGCTGGAAAAGCTGGTGGCAACGATCCGCAGCCGGGAGATCTCCTGCTGCCTGGTCCTGCAGGCCCAGTCCCAGCTCAAAGCCCTGTACAAAGACAACGCCGACACCATCATCGGCAACATGGACGCCACGATCTTCCTGGGCGGAAAAGAGCCGACCACACTGAAAGAGCTCTCCGCCGCCCTGGGGAAAGAGACGGTGGACACCTACAACACCGGAGAGAGCCGGGGGCGTGAGGTGTCCCATTCCTTGAACTATCAAAAGCTGGGCAAGGAGCTGATGAGCATCGACGAACTGGCGGTTCTGGACGGCGGCAAGTGCATCTTGCAGCTCCGGGGCGTCAGACCCTTCCTGTCCCAAAAGTACGACATCACCAGACACCCACTGTATCGCTGGACTTCCGATTACGACAAACGAAACGCCTTTGACATCTCGCGCTTTCTGTCCTGCCGCATAAAACTGAAGTCGGACGAAGTGTATCAGGTGTACGAGGTAGATTTGTCCAATCAAGCACCCGTCTGACTGACGGGGCGTCAGTCCCATCGTGGGAACAGCGTACCTTCGGAATCTATTTTGGAGGTACTGTTATTTATGGCATTTTTCAATTCCGCAGTAGACGTGCTCCAGACGCTGGTCATCGCCCTCGGCGCTGGCCTCGGCATTTGGGGCGCAATTAATCTTTTGGAAGGATATGGGAACGACAACCCCGGCGCAAATGCTCATGTGTCGTAAAGAAGCAACCCCAGATTGAGCAACGACCGCCATCCCCGCTATTCCGTGAAAACTTTATCTGGAGGATGACGCTATGAGCATCGAACTGGACTACATCAAGGTCGGGGACTACTACCTCCCCAATCTGATACTGGATGAGGCGCCCGAACTGCGGCACTTTATTGGCAAATACGCTGACCTGCGGCGCGAGTACCTCAAGGAACACCAACTCGCCCTCTGGATGGTACTGGTCAACAACGGAACGGCACTTGACCATCTGCGCGAGATCGAGGACGCGGCGAACGCTCGCCTTGACGCTCTCCTGCCGGTACTCACCAAGAACGCGGGCGCGACGGAGGTGCTGAAAGCAAGCGACCCGCTGAAATGGGTCGGGCTGATGAACGCTTGCAAGGCGCAGGCGGAGGAAATCATCTTTGACGAACTGATTTACATCTGAACTTCAAAAACACTTTTGCCCGAATGGTCGCAATTCAGTCCGGGAAAAAGTGTTTTGGGCAAAAAGAAAGGAGGCGCACGCCCCCTAATTGCTGTATGTGTCTTTCATGGTGAATCGGAACACCCCAAAAACAAGACACAGTAAGGCTTCATGATAAGCTTAAAAAGCTTTTTCATTTAGCATCACTCCTTTCCCAAACCAAATGGTTTGTAAGCCTTTCGGCCTACGACCATCATAACAAAAAATTGTTTAATTGTCAACAAAAAATATCAAGCGTCAAAATCAATCTATGTTAAATACGCGAAAAACTACCACTAAACGCGCCGCTATCCATACGGAACAGCGACGTGCCGAACTGCGAACAGAGTACGCCGTTCCATGTGCGTTTTCACCGTTCCGCACGACCTCATGCGAAACAGTGAAATGCGAAGCCCTCTCCTGTGAGTTGGGCATCATGGACGGCGTTTCTGCTTGAATCGGCATCATCCAAACTTTACACTCGTAAGCGTACTCGCTCCGCGAAAGCGCGAACGAAGCGCGCCGACAGGCGAACACAAAAGGAGTTTTGAAAATGAATACGAGAAATGAAATCAAGGCGATCATCGTGCGCGAGGGCATGACCATGAGCGAGATCGTCGAGAAGTTGGCGGAGCAGTACGGGTGGAGCGCCAGCGTCCCCAACCTTTCGGGGAAACTGCGGCGCGGCTCGCTGCGCTATCAAGAGGCCGTCGAGCTGGCTGACGCGCTGGGCTATGATCTGGTCTGGCAAAAGCGTAAGGAGCGAAGATGAGCGACAAGACCCCGCAGAAGGCCACCGGCACCGCCCAACGCGCTCCCGATTGCGTGACCGAGGTGCGCATGGGTAACACGATCCTCACCGTGTCCGGCTACTTCAAGGAGAGCGCCACCGAAACCGCCGCTGATAAAATGGCAAGGGCTATCAAAGCAGAAGTGGCCTCGGAGCATCACAGTTTCAAAAGCGCATGATGGTAATCAAAACGACAAAATGGTTGGATAATAACAGTGTCGTGGCGGGGTAATTCCCGCCGCGGTCTTATCAATTCTCGGTTATATACTGAGGAAGTTTGTCGATATGCACCTCTGCCTCGGCAAACAGCACCGCCTTTCCCGCGATGCGCACTCTGTTGCCATCCATGGTGCAGTAAAGCGTTCCACCGCGTTTTGACGCCTGATACGCCTTGATTTCCGCCTTGCCCAAACGCCGCGCCCAAAGTGGAGCAATCATGCAGTGCGTCGAGCCGGTAACGGGGTCTTCCAGGACATTCAGCTTCGGTGCGAAACAGCGGGATACGCTGTCGGACTTGCTGCCTCGCGCAGTCACGGCGGTCAGCAGACCGTCCAGCCGCGCCAGCTTGTCCATATCCGGCTTAAGCGACCTAACCGCTTCCTCCGAATCCAGCACCAGCAGCAAATCGCGGTCAAAGAACGCCTCAATCGGCCTGACGCCGAGCGCCGCTTCCATTTCGTCCGTCACGGGAACAGGCTTTGCCGTGTATGCGGGAAAGTCCATCTCAAGGAGCTCGCCCCTACGCGTGACGGTCAACTCCCCCACTTGCGTGTAAAACCGCAGCGTATCTGCATCTTTACAGTAGAAACGGAACAGCGTGAAGGACGTACCCAGCGTGGCGTGGCCGCAAAAGTCGATCTCGCCGCCCGGCGTAAACCAGCGGAGACGGTAGCCGTCCCTCTCCGGCACCGCGAAAGCGGTTTCGGACAGGTTATTTTCGATTGCGATACTCTGCATCAGCGCGTCGGCAGGCCATTTGTCCATCACGCAGACCGCTGCGGGATTGCCGTGGAACACCTTGTCGGTAAACGCGTCGACCATGTACTGTTTCATTGGTTCATCGTCTCCTTTTCACCGAGGATGCCCGCCAGCCGCTCCGCATCTTCCAGCCTTGTTGCCCAGCTTGCCGCGAGGCGGACGACAGTATGCGCCTCGTCATACTTTTCCCAAAAACTGAATTCCACCGACTCCGAAAGGCGCTCCATTTCGTCGTTTGTCAGAACGACAAACACCTGATTGGTGGGCGAGTCGAACGCAAGGCGATAGCCCGCTTTCTGAAACGCAAAGCGCAGGGTGTCCGCCGCGCGAAGAGCGGGCTTGCCAATCTCCATGTAAAGCCCGTCTGTGAACAGCGTGTCGAATTGAAGCCCCAGCAGACGCCCCTTTGCCAGAAGCGCGCCGTGCTGCTTGACGATGGTAAAGAAATGCGGAAGCAGGGTTGGGTCAGGGATGACGACCGCTTCGCCAAAGAGCGCGCCGCACTTCGTCCCGCCGATATAGAATACGTCGCAAAGCCGCGCGAGGTCAGGCAGCGTCACATCGTTTTCCTCGCAGGCGAGGGCGTAAGCCAGCCGCGCGCCGTCCACATACAGCGCCATGTGATAGTCGTCGCAGACGGCGCGGATGGCGGTCAGCTCCGCGAGAGAGTAGAGCGTACCATACTCCGTGGGCTGGGACAGATAGACCATACCCGGCATGACCATGTGCTCACGGTTGCCATCGTGCCAGTAGGTTTCGCAGTATTCCCGGATCTCAGCGGCGTCGAGCTTGCCCAGCTTGTGCGGAAGGGAGAGCACCTTATGCCCGCCATACTCGATGGCACCCGCCTCATGGACGCTGATGTGTCCGCTCTCTGCGGCAATCACGCCCTGATAGGACCTCAGCAGCGCGTCGATCACGGTGGCGTTGGTCTGTGTGCCGCCGACCAGAAAATGCACGGCGGCATCCGGGCAACTACAGGCAGCACGAATCTTCTCCCGCGCGTCGGCGGTGTTTTCATCCAAACCGTAGCCGGCGCTTTTTTGCAGGTTCGTTTCGCAGAGACGCTCAATAATGGCAGAGTGTGCCCCCTCTTGATAGTCCGACGCAAAAGACAGCTTATTCATGGCGTTTCCTCCGTTTTCTGGTGTATGTTGAGGCTATCATACCCCAAGTCTTGACATAACGCAAACGGCAGATTATTATAATATTCATAATAATCTGTTATGGATTGGGGCGAAAATATGGACAGTGTCAAATGCGAGGCGTTTTTGACCGCCGTTGACCACGGCAGTCTGACAGCGGCGGGCGAGCTGTTGGGCTATACCCAGCCAGGAATCACGCGCATGATTCACTCATTGGAGGAAGAATTAGGCTTTCCCCTGTTGGTTCGTTCCTCAAAGGGCGTTGTTCCTACGGCGAACGGCAGAACTATGATTCCACTTTTCCGCGAAATCGTCCGTACACAGAAAAACGTTGAGGAAGCGGGCAGCGAGATACGGGGCATCCTGCGGGGCGTGCTGACGGTGGGAAGCTATTACAGCGTGTCGGCAATGCTCCTGCCCGCAGTCCTGAAGCGGTTCGGGCATGACTACCCCAATGTTCGCGTCAAGCTGCGCGAGGGCGGCAATCAGGAGATGTCGCAATGGCTCACGGAGAAGTCGGTGGATTGCTGCTTTGCGGCAAAGCCGTCTGAAAATACGGCCTGCGACTGGATACCGCTTCAGGAAGACGAGCTTGTCGCTTGGCTCCCGCACGACCATCCGAGAGCGGCGGACACGGCGTTTCCCGTCGCCGCGCTGGACGGCGAGCCGTTCATCATCACTATGCCCGATCAGGACACGGACATCGACCGCCTGCTGGCGAAGCACGGGGTCAAGCCGGACTTCCGCCTTTCCACGGCGGACGCCTTCACCACCTACTGCATGGTGGAGGCGGGGCTGGGCGTCAGCTTCAACCAGAGGCTGATCTTCCAGAAATGGAAGGGCAGCGTCGTCGCGCTGCCCTTTGACCCGCCGCAGTATGTTACGCTCGGCATCGCCGTCCCCTCGCTCCGGGAGGCATCGCCCGCGACGAAGAAGTTTATAGATTATGTGAGGACGAATATAGCATAAGAATATTGGCATATGTTAAGTAAACAGTATCTTGCTTCTCAACTCGAAAGTCTCTATGCATAGCTTGGATTATTATACCAAGGGCGCACTTATATACATGGTCTGGCGACCATGTATGTGCGCTCTGCGAGGCGAGAGCCGAAACTTCCGATAGTTCCGGCTCTTTTCGTCGCTGGTGCTCCGTACAAGGGCTGCGCCCTTGCGCCGCTTCGCGGCTATCCTCTTTCCCCCTGCGGGTAACAACAGCATACCACAATCACGACAGTTTTGCCATCACCGGCATGACGGTCAATTTTTATCTACAAGGAGGTCAACTATGAATCCCAAACTTGAAAAGCTCCGTGCCGAGCAAGAGCGCGTCCAGCGGGAGCTGGAACAGGCGCAGCACCAGCAGCAGAGATTGGAAAACCGTCTCAGCTACTTGAGCACCGGCGAGCGCCGCGCAAGAGCGCACCGACTGATTACGCGCGGCGCTGCCATCGAGAGCATCCTGCCCGCCGTCCAGCCCATGACCGAGCGCGCGTTTTATGAACTCATGGAAACGGTACTGACGCTGCCCGTCGTTCAATCCGTCATTCAGTCCCGCTTGCCCCAAACAGGCGGTGATCCCTGATGGCGCTCTATCACTTCCACGCCGACATCGTGACCCGCTCTGCCGGTTCCTCCGTCGTCGCGTCCGCCGCCTACCGAGCGGGAGAAAAACTGCACAGCGCGTACTATGGCGAGGACGCCGATTACACCCACAAGGGCGGCGTCCTCTGCGCCGAAATCTTCTTGCCGCCCAACGCGCCCGCCGAGTACAAAGACCGTGAAACGCTCTGGAACGCCGTCGAGAAAGTGGAGCGAAACCCGAAAGCGCAGCTTGCCTATACTTACGACTTCGCCTTGCAGAATGAGCTGACGATTGACGAGAATATCGCGCTGGCGCGGCGCTTTGTCGAGGAACAGTTTTTGAGCCGGGGCATGATCGTCGATTTTGCCATCCATGCGCCAGACAAGGAGAAAGGCGGCATCCCCAATCCGCACGTCCATCTGCTCTGCCCAATCCGTCCCATCAAAGAAAACGGCAAGTGGGGCGCGAAGCAGCACCGCGTCTACCGTATGGACGAGCGCGGCGAACGCATCCGCGACGAGAACGGCAAGTACGTTTTCGACGCCGTGCCGACCACCGATTGGGGCAAGAAAGAAACGCTCCTGCACTGGCGCGAGGAGTGGGCGAACTACGTTAATCGGGAATTTGCGAAAAAGGGCTTGCCCTGCCGTGTCGATCACCGCACGTTGGAGGAACAGGGCATTGACCGCCCGCCGATGCTCCACGAAGGGCCGAACGTCCGGGCAATGGAGGCAAAGGGCATCGCCACCGACAAGGGCGACTTCAATCGTTGGGTAAAAGAAACCGGGGTGGCGCTTCAAAAGCTGCGGCAAAAAATCAAAGAGCTGCTGGCGTGGCTCAAGGAAATCAAGGAGGAGCTGTCCGCGTCAAACGAACCGACGCTGATGGATTACATCAACGATTACTACGACGGGCGCAACGCCGGGGCGTGGAGCAACAAGGCAAAGGTCGGCAACCTCCAAGCGCGCGCTGACGCCTACAACTTCTTGATGCAACGCAAGCTCTACACCGTGGATGATCTGATTGCCCACACGGACGCGCTTTATCATCATATGGGCGAGGTCAAGGACTCGAACAATCGGAGGCGGGCGCGCGTCAAGGAGATTGACGAGCTTTTGAGGCAGGCGGAGAACTATCGGGAGTTCAAGCCTGTCTACGATCAGATGAACGGCATAAAATTCAAGAAGCGCCGCGAGGCGTTTGCCTCGGAGCACGAACGCGAGCTGGATATGTTTTACATGGCGCGCCGCAAGCTGAAACCGTATGCCGCAGACAACAAGCTACCCGTCGCAAGCTGGAAGCAGGAGCGAGCACGGTTACAGCAGGAGATCGCCGTCACCGACGCGCAGCACGCGGAGATCTGGCACGAGGTAAAGGAACTGCTCAACATCCAGAAATGCGTCGAGGACGTGAGACGCCAGCAGAGGACGCAGAACAAGGAGCGCGGTATTGACCGCTGACAGCATCGTGGTTTGCAAAACGCAATTCATGACGCTTTTCTTTTTGCCGTCACTTGCGATAATCCCATCAATCGAAATTCTGTCATTCTGACAATCATAAAGAAGCTGACAAAGCGCCTTGCCCATGCTATACTGTTTCCAACGGAATAGCGGGGCAAGGCGCTGTCGGAAAGGAGAAGTAATGTTAAGAGCAACCCAAGCCCCCGTTACCGCCCTGTACTGCCGTCTCAGCCGTGACGATGAACTGCAAGGCGAATCAAACTCCATAAGCAATCAAAAACGTATCCTCGAAGCGTTCGCAAAGGACAAAGGGCTGTTGAACTGTAAGTTCTTTGTGGACGACGGATGGAGCGGAGCAAATTTCGATAGGCCGAGCTTCACCGAAATGATGGAGGGCGTCGAGAACGGCGAGATCAAAACCGTCGTGACGAAAGACCTCTCCCGCCTCGGTCGAAACTACCTGCAGGTCGGGATGTATACGGAAATGGTTTTCCCGCGCAAGGGCGTCCGATACATCGCCATCAACGACGGCGTAGACAGCGCACAGGGCGACAGCGAACTCAGCGCGCTAAAAAACCTATTTAACGAATGGATGGTGAGGGATACGAGCAAAAAGATAAAAGCCGTATTCAAATCCAAAGGCATGAGCGGCAAGCCGCTGACGAGCTATCCTCCCTATGGCTACGTCAAGGGGTCGGACGGTATGTTTGCCATCGACGAGGAAACCGCGCCGGTGGTCAGACAGATTTACGCGCTCTGCCTCGCCGGAAACGGGCCGGGAAAGATTGCGCGGACGCTGACCGAGCAGAATATCCCAACGCCGGGAACGATAGAGTATCAGCGCACAGGCAACACGCGCCGCTACTACCCGGACTACCCCTGCCGGTGGTCTGCGACAACGGTAGGTCATATCTTGGAGCGTCAGGAGTACATCGGCAACACGGTCAACTTCAAGACCGAGAAGGTGTCGTACAAGGTCAAGGCCAGCGTCCAAAATCCAGAGGACAAGCAGATGGTCTTTGAGAATACCCATGAGCCGATCATCGACAAAACGACATGGGAGCGGGTGCAGGAGTTGCGCAAACAGCGCAAGCGCCCCAACCGCTACGGCGAGGTGGGCTTGTTCTCCGGTCTTGTGTTCTGTGCGGACTGCGGGAGCCTCATGTACCAGCAGAGATACGACACGCCAACGCGCAAGCAGGATTGCTATATCTGCGGCAGCTATAAGAAGCGCACCGCCGATTGCACGTCGCACTTCATCCGCACCGACCTTTTGACCGAGGGCGTGACCGCAAACCTCCGCGCGATCACCGGCTATGCCGCCAAGCATCAAGCGCAGTTTGCGAAGCTGCTGATGGCGCAGACCGAGGACGGCGGCAAGAAGAAAAACGCCGCCCGCCGCCGTGAGCTTGACTCCGCTGAGAAGCGTATCACCGAGTTAAAGGGCATCTTCAAGAGGCTTTATGAGGACTCCGTGAGCGGACGCATTACGGACGAACGCTTTGCCGAGCTGTCCGCCGACTACGAGCAGGAGCAGGCGGCGCTGAAGGAGCGCATCGCGCGGCTCCAAGCCGAACTGGTTAAGGCGCAGGAGGCCAGCGCAAACGTCGAGAAGTTCATGAACGTCGTGCGCAAGTACACCAGCTTTGAGGAACTGACGCCGACGCTGCTGCGTGAGTTTGTAGAGAAGATCGTCGTGCATGAAGCGGTGGCGCTGGACGGCAAGCGGCGCGGCAAGCAGAGGACGCAGGAGATTGAAATATACTACAGCTTTGTCGGCAAGGTAGACTTGCCCGAAAAGTGAACCGACCAAATCCGGCGCGGCGCTGACGCCGGATTTGGTCAGGCGATGATGGTACTAATTTTTTTGAGCGGATTTACTTCTTTATCGAACATGAGCTAAGTCCCAGGGCATGAAGCAGCTCATGGCGGGCGGCGGTGTGGCGCTGATTGGCACGCTTTTGGTGCCGCTGCTGTCCGGCCTGTTTGTCTGAGTCCAAATCCATACGGGAGGGGTCGCACGGCGGCCCCTCTTTTTGAAAGGGGGGAACTCCATTGGACCTTTTGTGGAATCAGATCACGGAATGGCTGAAGGCCCTGCTCATCCAGGGCATCCTCGGCAACCTCAACGGCATGTTTGACGCGACCAATCAGAAGGTGGCGGAGCTTTCCGCCCAGATCGGCACGACGCCCCAGGCGTGGAACGGTAGCATCTTCGGGATGATCCAAAGTCTGTCCGAGACCGTTATTGTCCCCATCGCCGGGGCAATTCTCGCCTTTGTGATGACGTTGGAGCTGATTCAGCTCATCACGGAGAAAAACAACCTGGGCGACGTGGACACCTGGATGTTCTTCAAGTGGGCCTTCAAGAGCGCGGCGGCGGTGCTCATCGTCACCAACACCTGGAACATCGTCATGGGCATATTCGACGCGGCCCAGAGCGTGGTGTCCAGCGCCTCCGGGCTCATCATCTCCGACACCCGCATCGACATCGCCTCGGTGCTGACGGACCTGGAGAGCCGCTTGCAAACGATGGACATCGGACCGCTGTTTGGGCTGTGGTTCCAGTCCATGTTTGTCGGCATCTGCACCTGGGCGATCACCATCTGCATCTTCATCGTGATCTACGGGCGCATGATCGAGATCTACCTTGTGACTTCCATCGCGCCCATCCCCATGGCCACCATGCTGGGCAAAGAGTGGGGCGGTATGGGGCAGAACTATCTGCGCTCCCTGCTGGCGCTGGGCTTCCAGGCCTTTCTCATCATCGTCTGCGTGGCGATCTACGCGGTGCTGGTACAAAACATCGCAAGTATGGACGACATCAGCGCGGCGATCTGGACCTGCATGGGCTACACGGTGCTGCTGTGCTTCTGCCTGTTTAAGACCAGCTCGCTGGCAAGGAGTGTGTTTAACGCTCACTGAAAAACGGCAAACAGCCAGAGTGCTGTTTGCCGTCGAAAAAGGCTTATGCGCGGAGCTTTTCCTGCTCCGTATCGAACTTTGTGAGCAGATACAGACAATACTGGTTCATACTGATTCCCTCCTGCTTCGCGTGGAGCGACAGGGACCTGTGGAGACTTTTTGGCATCCGCAGCTTGAACTGACCGGAGAAATCGGAGACATCCGGTTCGGCCTCCGGCTCGGCGATTTCGAGCCCGTCTTCCAAAGCGGCCTGGAGCCATGCGCGTTTTGCGTCCACGGCGTTTTGGTAGAGTGCTTCAATCGTATCCGCGCAGGTGATACAGCCCGGCAGTTCCGGGAAACGAGCGCCGAATCCGCCCTCCACAGTATCTGGAATGATCTCCAGCCGATATGGAAGATTCATGTAATACTCAAGCGTCTTCATGGCGTGCTTCCTCCCTTTCTATGGCTTCCTTCACCAACACGATATAGATTCGCTTGATGGGGATATGTCTTGGAATTGTGATTGGCTGCGATCCCGGTTTTCGGAAAGTTGCATGACTGCTTCCACCGGCGGGGCTATCCATAGTGTATCCCATCGATTCCAGTATCTTTCTCACTTCGTCAAATCGGAGATTCTTGTCAAGCGCTTGAATTCGCTTTCACAGCTTATCAAATTGTGACACAGACGATCACCTCGTATGTATTATACGCGGTGTCATATATGATATCAACAGAAATGCGAGGTGTTTTATGGCCTATGTCAACGTCCCCAAGGACCTGACCCGTGTAAAAAGCAAGGTGCTGTTCAACCTCACAAAGCGGCAGCTCATTTGCTTCGGCTGCGGTGCGCTGCTCGGCGTTCCGCTTTTCTTTTTGCTCCGCATGGCACGGTTCTATTGGGTAATTACCGCTGCGTGTGGCAAAGCGCATGACATCGTCTGAAAGCTGTCAAGCGAAAAACACAGTTGAGATTCAAAGCGCAGAAAGATTGAAATAGATTCGATCCAATCAGAGATTATGCTTGTAACTGTTCTGCTTGAATGGTAGAATCTTGGCAAAACCAGTAGAGGATGCTGAAAGGAAGCCGGAGTTATGGGAACGATTTATGATGCGCTTGACTTCATCAGGAGTTCCGCCACATCCGAAAAGGACAAAGGAACAAAGTTTGAACGGCTGTGCCGTTTCTTTTTGAAGAATGACCCGCTTTGGAAAGCGCGTTTTTCCGATGTTTGGATGTGGGCGAACGCACCCACCAACGACGGTGCAGACATTGGCATTGACCTGGTTGCCCGAGACCGTGAGGACGGCACATATTGGGCGATTCAGTGCAAGTGCCTGGACGACGGTGCCACATTGGAATACAAGCCCGTCGGCACCTTTTACGGAAAGGCCGGCGTGGACGGGACCTATCCTCACACCATGCTCATCACGACGGCTGACAGATTGAGCAGTCATCTGGAAACCGTGGCGGACAGTTGGAAGACGGTTCGCATCTATACGGATGATATGGCGCAGTCCGAGATCGACTACGCCGACTGGATCGAGGGCAGGGCGACGACCACAAGGGTGCTGAAGCGGCCTCGGGAGCACCAGTCGGAAGCGATCCGCGCCTGCCTGAACAAGTTCCGGACATATGACCGCGGAAAGCTCATCATGGCCTGCGGCACAGGAAAAAACAATCACGGCGCTCCGCCTGACCGAAGCGCTGCTGCATGACCAGGGAAAAACCGGGGGGCGCGTTTTGTTTCTCGCGCCTTCGATCGCATTGGTCGGACAGTCCATGCGGGAGTGGGCAAACCAATCCCAACTGCCGCTGGAATGCGCCGTCGTTTGTTCGGATACCAAGGCATCCAATCTGGACGAAGACACCTGGGAATCATCTCTGCGGGATTTACCGTATCCCGCATCCACCGATCGGGAAGCGGTCTATGCCCAGATGAAAGAGGTGGCTCCGAACAGCCTCTCTGTGATTTTCTCCACCTATCAGTCCATCCAAGTCGTGTCCGACGCACAAAGGATGGGGCTGCCTGCTTTCGATCTCATCATTTGCGATGAGGCCCACCGCACCACGGGCATGGTGGAACAGGGCAAGCAAAACGAAGCCAGTGAATTTGTCAAGGTCCATGACAACGCAATCATCCACGGCAAAAAGCGTCTGTACATGACCGCGACGCCGCGCATCTATGGAGACCGCGCCGTTCGCATCGCCAATGCGGACTCCTATATCGTGTCTTCCATGGACGATGAGGAGGTGTTTGGCCCGGAGTTTTACCATCTGTCTTTTGGCAGGGCGATAGACGAAGGCTTGCTGACAGACTATAAAGTAATCGCCCTTACGGTTGGGGAAGAAACGGTCAGCGAGGTCTATCAACGGGCGATGGAGGAAGAGGGCGGCGGCTTCAGCATCCCGGAGACTGCCAAGATGATTGGCTGCTGGAAGGGTCTGCTGGATCAGGGAAATGCCAACGGTTCCCCGTTGAAAAATGCGGTCGCATTCTGCGGCACCATCGCAGAATCCAGGCGCATGGCGGACAACTTCAAGAAGACCGTTGATATCTATCTGGATTATGAGAAGGAGCGGGGAAAGGAGCTTCCGGAGTTCCGCTGCAAGCTCCAGCATGTGGACGGCACGATGGACTCCAACACCCGGCGTGAGCGTCTGCGCTGGCTGGAGCAGACCGAGAGCGGTTCAGATGCTGCCTGTCGCATCCTCTCCAACGCCCGCTGTCTGGCCGAAGGTGTGGACGTTCCGAACCTGGACGCCGTCATTTTTCTCCAGCCCAAAAAGTCCCAGATCGACATCATCCAGGCGGTGGGCCGCGTCATGCGAAAGTTTGAGGGCAAGAAATACGGCTACATCATTCTCCCGATCGTGATCCCTGCGGGCATGACGGCGGAACAGGCGCTGGACGACAACGAGACCTACGCCGTCGTTTGGGAGGTCCTCAAAGCGCTGCGAAGCCATGATGAGCGGCTCGACGCCCGGATCAATGCGCTGCCCTACGATAAGGACCATGCAGTTCCTGTCGTGAATACCGTAGATGCTTTGAACCATCTGAAAGCAGCTGAAGAAGATGACAAAGCGGCAGAACAGTTCTACGGGAGCCTTTTCCCGGACGGGAGCGACGCATCCCAGCGGCTGCAGGAGGCCATCAACGCGCTCATCGTCCGAAAGTGCGGAACCAAAGTATACTGGGATGTCTGGGCAAAGGACATCGCGGAGATCGCCAGACGCCACATCCAGCGCATTGGAGAGATCGTCCGCACGGACGAAAACGCCCATTCGGAATTCTGCAAGTTTCTGCGCGGGTTGAAAGACTCCCTGAACGAGTCCATCACCGAGGAACAGGCGGTCGAAATGCTGGCCCAGCATATGATTACGCTCCCGGTCTTCGAGGCGCTGTTCGCCGGAGTCGGCTTTGCCCGAAGCAATCCCGTTTCCATCGCAATGGAACAAATGCTGACGGTGCTGCGGCGACAGACCCTGGAAACGGAATCGGAGAAGCGGGAACTGAGAGACCTCTATGCCTCGGTCCGCATGAGAGCGGGCGGCATCCGCACCGACGCCGGTCGGCAGTCGGTGATCAAGGACCTGTATGAGTCGTTTTTTCAGGAGGCTTTTCAAAAAACCTCCGAAAAAATGGGCATTGTGTACACGCCGAATCAGGTGGTGGACTACATCCTCCACGCAACGGATCGGCTGCTGTATCGGGAATTCGGGCAGCATCTTTGCGACAGAGATGTCCACATCCTCGATGCGTTCACCGGTACAGGAACCTTCATCGTCGATCTCATCCACGACAGGGAACTCATGCCGGACGAGAAGCTTCCGTATAAATATCGCCATGAGATCCACTGCAACGAGATCATGCTGCTGGCATACTACATTGCTTCGATCAACATCGAGCACGCCTTTCACAGTCGAATCGGCGGAGAATATGAGAGCTTCCCCGGCGCTGTGCTGACGGATACGTTTCAGATGTACGAGGAAAATGATCCGCTGGACGTGGAACTGTTCATCGAGAACTCCGAGCGCGTGCTGAGGCAGATGGACACGCCGATCCATGTTCTGATCGGCAACCCGCCCTGGTCCTCCGGCCAGAACAACGCCAACGAGAACAACGCCAACGAGAGTTACCCGACCCTAGACGCCCGGATCGCGGAAACCTACGTTGCCGGAACACAGGCCACCAACAAGAATTCCCTGTATGATTCCTATATCCGGGCTTTCCGCTGGGCGTCGGACCGTATCGGGGAGAAGGGCATTGTCGCCTTCGTGACGAACGGCGGCTGGCTCCGTTCGGATTCCGCCAATGGCTTCCGCACCTGTCTGACCAGGGACTTCAATTCCATCTATGTGTTTGACCTGCGAGGCAACCAGCGGACACAGGGCGAGCAGTCCCGAAAAGAGGGCGGCAAGATTTTTGGCTCCGGCTCGCGTGCGCCAGTAGCGATCACGCTGCTTGTGAAGAATCCCGCCTCCGCAGAGCGCGGTGTGATATATTATCACGATATCGGCGACTACCTAACGCGGGAGGACAAGCTTTCCATCGTGCGGGCGTCCGTTGCGAAAGAGCCATTTGAATGGGACATTCTTCATCCAGACCGACATGGGGATTGGCTGGAGCAGCGGAATGACTCCTGGTATGGCTTTGCACCGATGGGGCTTGAGAAGCGAAAGGAACCCAGGGGCATCTTTGAGATCTGGAGCAGAGGAGTTGCTACAGCAAGAGATAGTTGGGTATGGAATTATTCCTTTGATAAACTCCAAGAAAATGTTCAGAGCACGATAGCTTTCTATGAGGATGAAAGATTGCGCTATTCAGTATTTGACGGATCTTTGGCCATTAACAATTTTGTTGAATATAACGAAATGCGGATCAAATGGAATCGAAGTCTTCTTGATCAGTGCAGAAGAAACAAAGAAATCGCTTTTCATTCTGAGAATGTTGTCGAAGGAATGCATAGACCGTTTTGCAGACAGTGGTTGTACTTTGGAAGTGAGCTCAATGATATGGTTTATCAGATTCCGAAGCTGTTTCCCGCTGGGAAAGAAAACCTTGTTATTGATGTATGCGACCGTGGTGTTCTCATTTCCTCTATGCTACCGGATCTTGAATTGATGCACCACGGACAGTGCTTCCCTCTGTATTGGTACGAAGACCGGGGCAAAGGGAAATACATCCGCCACGACGCCATCACCGATGAGGCCCTGATGTTCTTCCGCAAGACATATCCCAACGGCGTCGCAGGGCGCACAAAGTATGCACGCAGAAGAATGATCGAAAAAGAAGATATTTTCTACTATATCTATGGAATCCTCCATTCCAAAGAGTATCGCAGCCGCTTTTCGGCCAATCTGAAAGCGGAATCCGGAAACCGGAAAGCTGGAACCGGACAAGTCCACGCTGGTCTATAACAGCCGCCTCACGTTCAAAGCCATTCCAGAGGCCGCCCATCGCTACGTCGTGAACGGACGCAGCCCGCTGGAGTGGATGATCGACCGCTATCAGGTCAAAACCGATGCATCGTCTGGCATCGTAAACGATCCCAATCTGTTCAGCGACGACCCGCTTTACATTGCGAATCTGATCCGGCGTCTGGTCACAGTGTCGGTAGAGACCATGAAAATCGTCGATACGCTTACCAAGATCCATGAAAAGGATTGTTATCTGGATTTCCCGGAAGGGTGGAAAATGCAAAGAGATGCAGGCGGCCCGGGCAACGATTGAATTTGGAAGCAGTAGGACGATGCGTGGTATGTGTATCAGGGGGGGCGGCTCTGCTGCAAAGAATAGCCAAACGTCGGGCGAAAAAGCCGCTCGATCTCAATGCCCTTACCCAAGAACAGCGAAACGCGGAATTGCAGAAAGGGTATGACGACGTTCTGGCCGGTCGCACGAAAAGCGCCGATCAGGTGTTTGACGCCATTTGGAGAGAATATGGGGTAGAGCGCGTATGAGGATCGGTCTGGTATCTTACCGCTGTGAGAACGGCAACACTTCCTTCAACCTCAGCCAGATCGAACGGGCCCTGCGGGAAGCGCAGGGGAAGGTCGAGTTGCTGTGCTTTGGCGAGGCATTTTTACAGGGGTTTGATTCCCTGTGCTGGGATTATGAAATCGACAAAGCCATGGCGGTGGAACTTTCTTCGGAACGTTTCCGATGCATGTGCCGCCTGACGGTGCGGTATGGGATCGCGCTGCTGGTCGGATATTATGAAAAAGAACGCGAGCGCATCTATTCCTCCTGTGCCGTTTTGGCTGACGGCGAGATTGTACACAATTACAGGCGAATCTCCGAAGGCTGGAAAGAGCGGTCCAAAGCCGATGCGCACTATTGCGAAGGGACGGAGACGGGCGAATTCCTGCTGTCTGGAAAAAAGATGATGATAGCCCTTTGCGGAGACCTGTGGGAGTATCCAGAACGGTTCCAAACGGAGCATCTTCTCATCTGGCCCGTATACGTCAATTTTACGCCGACAGCGTGGGAAAACGGTCTGCTGAATGCTTACGCGGCGCAGGCGTCCCGTGCCGCGCCGGATACGCTGCTGGTCAATCCTTTGGATACGGAACCGGTCAACCCCGGTGGGGCGTTTCGCTTTCAACATGGGCTTGTGACGGAGCGGATTCCGTTTGACCGGGAACAGATCCTGATCGCCGATGTGTGAAGGGAACGGCCAACACCTGATGTTATACGGAAACCGCCGTAGAGCTGCGCTGCGGCGGGCACAGCTTCACAGCCAGGGGGAAAACGGTACAGGACCCCGGCTGGAAGGTCTACGCACAGCAGCAGCGGAAGCACACGCTGCCGGAACTCACGGAGGGTCAGGTGCTGCACGTCTCCACCGTTACGGTCAGGGAGGGCAAGACCACCCCGCCCCGGCACTATACCGAGGACACGCTGCTCAGCGGCATGGAGACAGCCGGGGCAGGGGACATGCCAGACGACGCCGAGAGGAAAGGCCTCGGCACCCCCGCCACCCGTGCCGCTCTGATCGCGGAGCTGACGCAGATGCGGAGCTACCTGGGCGACGAGGACAGCGACCTGCGGGCGCTGACCGACAGTGCCATTGGCAAGCTGGAGGCCATGACCGACGAGGACTACGCCGCCCTGGATCTGACCCCGGACTTTGACGCGGAGGACAATGACGGAGCATAACAAAAACAAGAGGGCCCACAAAAAAGCGGGTCCTCTTGCGTCAGTCTAAGAGATATGTCAGGTAGTCCGTTCGACCATCCAGGATGCGGACGATCTCGATCATATCGTCGTGGACTTCATAGAAAATCAGATGCTTGGAAACAACAAGAAACCGAATCTCTGTTTCAAGCCCTTCGTATTTGCTGTCCAGCGGGGTTCCCATATACGGGGCCTCTTTCAGAAGCGAGGCACCGTACAGGATTCTTGACTTCAAATTGTTTGCCGCCCTCGGATTTTTCAGCTTATCCCGGATATATCCGCAGGCGTTTTGAATATCGGCTATGGCGGCTGGACGGTATTTCAGCTTCATAGAAGGTCCTCTGCCTCCAGCGTCCGATAAACTTCTTTCTCGTCTACCAGCTCACCGGAGTTTTTCCCGGCGTCAAGCTCCGCCGTGAGGCGCTTCATTGCCTCGGCCCGCACATATTCGGCATTGTCCGCCGTCACGGGAAAGGGAAAGCCCCCGGCGTTCAAGGACTGCTGGATGAAGATGTTGATTGCCTGGGTAAAGCTGATCCCGCTTTTTGCATAGACTGCCTCAATTTCTTTTCGGACCTCCGGGTTGATACGGAAGTGGTAGCTGTCTGTGCGGGGTGCGGATAAAATGTTGTCCATCATCTCATCTCCTGTCACCACTATTATATCCACTTGGTACGATCCTGTCAATAGAATGTAGCACAATGTTCTACATTTCAGAAGGAAGGAGCATTTTCAAATAATATGCCAAGCAAATTGCAATTCTACTCTCAGCTGGCCGACCAGACGGCCCGGCAGTTCACCGGCAGCTTGCAGGCGTGGACCGGCTTTCTCACCACGGCGGCACGGCTCTATAAGTACCCCTACCACGAGCAGCTCATGATCTACGCCCAGCGTCCGGAGGCCACGGCCTGCGCGGACTACGATCTCTGGAACAGGACCATGCGGCGTTATGTCCGGCGCGGAAGTCAGGGGATCGCGCTCATCGACGCCAGCGGCGACAAGCCCAGGCTCAGGTATGGCAAGACAGAGGTGCGTTTCTTTTGCCCTATCGTGCGACTACCTTAATGACAGATTAGATGACTAATGAAGTAATATACCGCACAAAATATGATGTAAAGACAAAAGAACATCCATACCACAAAGCCGCACACGAAATACACGAAGAAAAGGATGGGCATCCATATTCTGAGGAAACTCGTCCTTTTCTTCGTATTCACCGTTCCCTTGTCTTCTACACAAACGACAAACGCTATGACAAGCGCTGGTGACTTCAGCTTGCGCATCATAGTATAAAGTATGATCGCCCACTTGTCAGCAGATGGACGGTATGCTAAACTATACCTGTTTCATTGACATCGCAAAGCGAGGTGTAACCGTGAGTCAATACGAGTTTTCACTCCGTCAGGAGGTCTTACTGGAAGTGGGTTCCTCCATTCTGGGCGATTTGTTCCGTTACAGTGAGGAGAAAGGGATCGAGGATGACGCCGACCCGGTTTCGATTTTGTATAATCTGGTCTGGAACGTGAAGCAGGACATCATCCTTTCCAAGACGGAGTCGGAGTTGGAGCAAATCGAAGGGCAATTCCATCTTGCAAGAGATTTCCTGTCCGGCATGGAAAATGCGCAGGGGAAGGGACTTGCGTCATGAGCGCGTTGACGCCAGATGAGATTCACGCCGTAAACCGCACGGCGGAACGGGAGGAAAAGCGGGCACAGGCGCGTTATCACGGCCAGAACCATCCCAAAGCAATTCTGTTGGCTGGACAGCCCGGCGCAGGGAAAACCATGCTATCCTCCTTGATGCTTCCCAGCCTCGACATGGATGCGGTGCTGGTCAACGGTGACGACTACCGAAGGTATCACCCTGATTACAGGACTCTATATGAACAGTATGGCTCGGACGCAGTTGCCATGACCTCACCCTTTTCCAGTGCGGTTACGGAAAGACTCATTGAACGGTTTTCCGACCTTCGATACCATATGGTAGTGGAGGGAACGGGGCGAACTGTCGATGTTCCGAAAAGAACAGCCGCACTTTTGACTGCAAAAGGCTACTGCGTTGAAATGGCCGTGATTGCTACAAGACCAATCCTCTCCCTTATCAGTACTGTCCAGCGTTTCTATCAGATGAACGAACGCGGTACGATTCCGAGAGCAACTGCCGTGGAGGCGCATGACAAAGTTGTTTCCGCGCTCCCTGCAAATCTGGATGTTTTGCACGAGCTTCCGTCCATTTCCAGAATCATGATCTGGACACGAGAGGCGAATCTCATTTATGACAGCCGAACAGATACGTCCCGACCATCCGAAACGCTGAAACGGAGTTGGTCCGTGCATTGGTCTCCCTCCGAAACATCCGAAACAAACAAGCTGATTGCTGCGTTGCGGGAGCTGGAAGATAGCATTGGCCTGGGACAAAGCCATGTAATTGATGTAATCCAGGAGCGATTTCAGCGGGAAAGCACGATTATCAAAGCGTAAAAATCAAATCTTTTCAAGCCTGCGTGGGATGACCATGCAGGCGATTCTTTTTGGAGGTGACAAATGACAAGCGAAGAAATGCACACCGCGCTCTATGAAAAATTCCGCACGGAACAGGACAACTATCGGGCGTGGCTGCTGAAACAGCCGCCCGAAGAGATTCTCCGGCACAGCTACGAATACTCCGTCCGGGAGGACATCGTGATGATGATGAGGCGGCGGCGCTCCTGTGGAAAGGCACCACGCTCGGCGACATCTACAGGGACTTCACGAAGCTTGAGACCGGCGATATGGACATGCTCCGGAAGACCGTGGAGACCCGGGCAGACGACATTCTCCGGGAGGCGGCGGCGCTGCGCAGCGCCCCGGTCTATCCCTATCCCCGTGACTATGCCGTGGAGAATGACGAGCTGGACAAGTATCTGCTTTCCCGGAAAGCCAGCATCGCCTGCAAGGAGGCCATCGAACAGGCCATCGGGGAGCATTACGCCGACAACCGCCTGGACACGGCGGCGGTGCAGCAGGTGGCAGACGCCTTCGGCTATGACCGCACGCTCTATGTGCTGGCCGTCACGGTCAAGCACAAGGATGGGGACGGACGCATTTCCCAAAGCAACAAGCAGTGGGCCGCGTCCATGCCGGTCTTTGAGAACAAAACGGACGGCAGCGCGGATCAGAATGTGTTTCTGGTGGTGGACAAGGCCCACCCCGGCCTGACCGATCTTTTCGTGCGGGAGGCGCGAAAGGCCCAGGCCAGAGAGAAGGAACAGGCCCGGCAGAAGCCGACGCCAAAGAGGAAAGGAAAGGAGGCCCACCCATGAAAACCCTGCTGAAAATCCTCGTCGTGCCGGTCACGCTGATGATCTCTCTGCTGGTCCGGCTCTGTGCCGGTCTGATCTCCCACACGGTCTTACTCTTCCAGATCGCAAGCACCGTCCTGGGCCTGCTGGCCCTGGCCGTCCTGCTGACCAGCTCCGTGGCCAACGGCCTGATCCTCCTGGGGATCGCGCTGGCGGTCAGTCCCATCGGAATCCCCATGCTGGCGGCGAAGCTGCTGGGAGCTTTGCAGAGCATCAAGCTCTCGCTGCAAGGATTTCTACATAGCTGAACATCCTAAAACTGGCGGACGCCCCGGAGCAATCCGAGGCGTCTTTTTCATTTGATCTCCGGCTCCAAGCTGTCAAATTCCTCCGTAGAGAAAAACTCGCCCAGGCTAATATCAAGGCCGTCGCACAGTTTCTTGAGGGTCAGCAGTTTGGGATCATTGCTTTTCCCGTACAGGATATTCTTCACAGAGGACGGCGGCAAAGCGGACAGCGTGGCCAGCTTGTTGATCGTGATATTCCGTTCCGCGCAAAGCCGCAAGATACGATTTCTGACGGCAGATATTGTGTCCATAAGCACACCCACTTTCGCTTCATAGCATACAAAGAATCGCTTACGAAAGTAGGCTACCCATGCTACTATTTAGGCTATACATAGCCTGTTCTTTTGACAAATGAAAAACCTCGGTGTCGAAACACCGAGGCAGTACCCGATTACATCCTGTCAATCAGTTGGAAGATAGCTTCTTGCTGACTCTGATCTAAGCAGGACCAGCGTTCCAATAGCCTTTTCTGCGAGGGCGTGAGGGACACAGGATCATCGTCAGCTGCAAAGAGCTGAGACAGTGTAATTCCAAACGCAGTACATATCTTTTCCAAGGATGGGACCGTCGGCACCATCCCTTTGCGATACCAAGAGGAAATCGTAGATTGCGGTAGGCCAGATTTCTCGGCAAGCTGATATTCCGTCCAACCCCTTGCATCTCTGTATTTGGTGATAGTTTGAAGAACATCAATCACAGCTTGCTCGCCCCCCATGCCTAAATTTCTCGTTAATTATACTTGCGTAAATCGTTGCACTTTAATAATTTTAATCGTATACTTTTAACGATATACACAAGTACAGGAGGAAAATGGATTGTGCTATGACTGTAACATTCTGTGGACACGCGGACTTTTACGGTTCAGAGGACGTGAGGGTCTGGTTGAAAGAAACGGTGGAGGGCTTGATCCGTCGCGGCGCGGACGATTTCCTCCTGGGCGGCTACGGTGGCTTTGACGCCTGCGCCGCGTCTGTGGTGTGGGAGTTGAAAAAGCAATACCCGGCGATCCGTTCCACGCTGGTTTTGCCCTATCTGGACAGGAAGGTGGACGCAACGAAATACGACGCCACGCTTTACCCGTCGCTGGAGAAAGTGCCCCGGCGCTTTGCCATCTCCAAGCGGAATGAGTACATGGTCAATGAGGCCGACATCGTTGTGACCTATGTCACCCACGATTGGGGAGGCGCGGCCACCACGCTGGCCTATGCGAAGCGAAAGAAGAAGGAGATCATCAACTATGGAAACATCTGAACAGAACAGGAGGGACAGTTTTGGCGACCACCCGCCTGATGCCGCTGCACATTGGCAAGGGCCGAAGCGTCTGGACGGCCATCAGCGCCATCATCGACTATGTAGAAAACCCCGATAAGACCGACAAAGGGCAACTTGTCACCAGCTACGGCTGTAACGCCCAGATCGCGGATAAGGAGTTTCTCTATGCCAAGAAGTGCTACATCCAGAAAACCGGCAAAGTCCGCGGTGCGGACGATGTGATCGCCTACCATCTGCGCCAGTCCTTGGTTCCCGGCGAAATCACCCCGGAGGAAGCAAACCGGCTGGGCCGGGAGTTGGCCATGCGCTTCACCAAAGGCAAAAACGCCTTTCTCGTGGGCGAAATATCTGTCATTCGACCACTTTTTTGCGGTTTATCAGGGCGAGGGGAATCATGACATTCAAGAGGTCAGCGGTTCGATCCCGCTTATCTCCACCAGAAAAGGTCCTGAAATCGCAAGATTTCAGGACCTTTTCTGGCTTGAAATGCTTTGGTCTGTGCTGCTGACTGGAATTGGAAGGGGGGGCCAAGCCGTGCCGGACAGGGGAAAAGCCACGCTGTATCTGACGGGACTCAGCGCCGCCTTTGTCTTTTTGCAGCTCTGCGTACTCTGCATGGGGAACCGGACCGGCGAGGCTGTCCTGCCCCGGAGCGGCTGGAGCTGGTCTACTACGCCGAGCAGGTGGCCGTGATCCTGGGCTTTGCGCTCTACGCCGCGCTGCGCCGCCGCCCCGTCCGCCGGGGGCTGATGCCGGGCGCGCTGGCGCTGCTGACGGCGGGGGCCGGGCTGCTGCTGTTTGCGCGGAACGGGGTCGCCGGGCTTGCCGCCCTGTGTCTGACGCTGCAGAGCCTGGGCTGCGTGGGCGGGGCCTGGTATCTCCGCATGGCGCAGGCTGCGGCTCTGGGGCTGCCCGTGGGGCGGGGGATGGGCCTGGGCTACGCCGCCGCGGTGGCGCTGCAATACGCCCTCCAGCTCTGGAGAGGCCAGACGGCGCTGCTGGGTCCGGCGCTGCTGGCTGCGGCCCTGGGCCTTTTCCTGCTGCTCCGGCGGGACTTTCCCGAAACTGCGGCGCAGCCGCCGGGCTCCCCGCAGCCCCGGCGGAGGCTGGTCCGCGTCTGCCTGATCACGGCGGCGCTGCTGCTGTTCACGGCGTTTTACAACGGCTACATCCACCATTTGCAGATCCGCTCCGGCTACGGGGATTACAACGTCTATGCCTGGCCCCGGCTGATGCTGATCCCCGGCTATCTGCTCTTCGCCGCCCTGGGAGACCGTTCTGGCGGGCGGCTGGTCCCTTTGGTGGCCCTCTGCATCGTGACCGCAGCCCTGCTCAACGCGGTGCTGGCGGGGCAGGCGGGGGCCGATTGGCTGAACATGTGCCTCTTCTATGTGGCCATCTCCGCCTCCGTCTCCTATTATAATCTCAGCTTCTGGCGTCTGGCGGCGGGGACAAAAAGCCCGGCGCGCTGGGCCTCGATGGGGCGGGTTTTGGACAGCGCCATGGTGCTGCTGTGCGGCGCGCTCCGGGTCTCCGCCCTCAGCGCCCCGGCGGTGCTGGCCCTGGACCTGGGCGGCCTGGCGACGGTGCTGGTGCTGATGGCCATGAACGGGGATCTGAGCCTTGCCCCCGTCCCGGCGGGAGCCGTCCCCGCGCCGTCCCCGCCGCCGGTCCCGGCGGCAGACCCGCTGGAGACCCTGGCCGCCCGCTGCGCCCTGACTCCGGCGGAGACGCGGCTGCTGCGGGAGCTGGTGCGCACGGAGGACAAGCAGGAGGCCCTGGCCGCACGCCTGGGCATCAGCGTCAGCACCCTGCGCCACCACACCACGGCCATCTACAAAAAAACCGGCGTGGGGACCCGGGCGGGCCTGGTGCGCCTGTACCACGCGGAAAGCAGCGGCAGATGACGCCTCGGCGGGGGGCGTCGTCCGCCGCGTTTGTCATCGGCAGGTTCCTGCTATAGACCCGGACGGGGTTTTGTGCTAAACTGGACCCGATATCCTATGGGACCGGCGTCGCCCGGTCCCGGAAACGGAGGAAACACCGATGAACGCAAAGCGGACAAAGCGCGCCCTGACGCTGTTGCTGGCTCTGGCGCTGTGTCTCACGCTGACGCCCACGGCGGCGCTGGCGGGCAGCGAGGACATGCCGCTGGAGCTGACGGTCTTTGACCACAGCCGCTCCGGCGACTACGGCTACGCCACGGACGGGTATCTGGAGCTGGATCAGTCCGGGGCCGTCACCTTCGACCTGTCCGGCGCGGCCAGCCTTTCCGGCCCGGGCGCGGTCCAGGGCGTCTGGCTGGTGGACGCCGCCACCAAGGCCGTTCGCTACGACCTGCGCAGCGCGGCCTGGGGCGGGCTGGACCAGTCTGCCGTGGAGTCCTGGGAGGACGACAACGGCGAGACCGTCTACTTCCTCAACGTCTGGATTCAGAACCTGACGATCTCCGGCGCAGCCGCCGGGGACTACCGGCTCAAGGTCCAGGCGGGCGGGGAGACGCTGTACTCTGAGGAATACAGCGACGAATACTTCTCCACGGACGGCATGGTCCATGTGGTGCCCCACGGCACCCTGTCCGGCGGCCCGCAGATCACCACAAGCTACCTGACGCCCGCCACCCTGGGCGAGCCCTACAGCGCCAGCCTGGAGGCCACACCCCAGGCGGGCGGGGCCATCACCTGGACCCTGGCGGACGGGGCGCTCCCGGACGGGCTGAGCCTGGCCGCCGACGGCAAGCTCTCCGGCACCCCCGGCGCCATGGGCAATTACAGCTTCACCGTCCGGGCCACGGAGACAGGCGGAGGCAGCAGCGAGAAGCGCTTCACCCTCTCCGTGGTGGCCCCCAAGCCCCAGATCACCAACCCCGAAGTGGTGCGGGACCACCGGCTGCCCGACGGGGAGGCGGGGGTCCCCTACGCCTTCCAGCTCACCGGCAAGCCCGCGTTTGAAGGCGACACGCTGAAATGGAGCATCTACCACCTGGAGGGCTACGACACCGGGGACCTGCCCGAGGGCCTCGGCATCGACGAGGACACGGGCCTGATCTCCGGCACCCCCACCACCGCCGGGGAGTATCACTTCACGCCCTTCGTCACCGAGGTGGAGACGGGCAACGGCTTTGGCCCCACCGTCTATCTGACGATCAAAGAACATACCGCCCCCCTGACCACGCGGGAAGACCCCCAGGTGACGCTGTCCTATGTGGGGGATACCCTGCGCGTGGAGGGCAGCTACTCCGCCTATCTCTACCTGAACCGCAGCACCCAGGCGGAGGAGACCATCACCGCCGCCCTGGCCTATACGGACCACGGCGGCCAGGCGAAAACCCAGGCGCTGTCCCTCTCCGACTGGGGCGCGACATATTACTGCTCCGGCCGTCTGCCCGCGGACGCCGGGCATGTGGAGCGCTTCATTTTCTACCTGAACGGCGCGGAGTTCGCCGCCGCCCCCGTGCACGCGGACACCGCCCCCGTCCTGCGCCTCAACTTTGACGGGGACGCGGGCCGGGGCCTCTATCTCACCGTGAAGAACGCGGCGGGGGAGGCGGTCTATAACCAGTACGTCTATGGAACCGGCGACCCGATCACGCTGCAAAACCTGGGGGCCGGGACCTATACGGCGGAGCTGAGCGGCTATGTGTCCCACTTCGGCACCCTCAGCTTCGGCTCCTGCACGGCCACGCTGCAAAACGGAAAGACCACGGAGGCCACGCTGCATGTGGAGACGCACCGCTCCGCGTCCGTCTACCCCCGTGTGACGGCGGACGGCAGCGGAGTGTGGTATTACGATTCCTTCTGGTACGCCGACGCGGCCTGCACCCAGGTCCTCAGCACCGCCCCCAGCTACGCCCTGCTGGACGGCGACGTGGTCTGGTACCGCGCCGCGCCCACCAGCTCCGGCAGCGTGGAGTGGGAGGCCTCGGCCCCGCTGCGGGTGACGGTGGAGACCGGGCAGAACGTGGAGGTTCCGCTGACGAAAAAGCCCGCGATCTCCGTCACCGTCACGGCCCACACCGAAAAGACCGACGGCAGCGGCGGCTGGGAACAGGGGGAATACTTCGTCACCGTCTCCCGCCCCGGTCAGGACGGCTATGTGGACTCCCGCAGGAGCTATGGCGCCGCCGGGGAGCCGTTCACGGCGGAAAAGGTGACTGCGGGCACGGTGCTGACGGTTTGTGGCCGCAGCGCCTGGTACGTCAGCGACGCCCACAGCGCGCTCAGCTATACGGTCACGGAGGCGGACGTGGCCGCCGGGAGCCTGACACGCCGCTTTGACGTGCCGCTGACGGAGGGGCGCGTGTATCTGGACGTGACGCGCACGACCCTGGACGGGACGGGCAGCTTCAACCCCGACAACGTCAGCGCCTACACCCTGACGAAAGCCGACGGGACCGAGCTGGCCCTGCGGCGCAGCGGCGGCGTTCTCACCATCCTGGACCCGGAGCAGGTTCGCGTGGGCGAGAAGCTGACCCTCTATGCCTGCGGCGCGAACCGGGACTTCGGCCCGGAGTACGACGGCAGCGTGAAGCTGACCATCCAGAAAGACGCCCAGGGGAAAAAGTTCGCCCGGGTCAGCCTGCCTCTGGTCCAGCGCCGCCGGATGAACCTCTGGCTCAAGCGCAGCGTCTCCGGCCCCCTGGCGCTGCTGGTCTACCGGGGGGACGGCAGCCTGCTGGCCCGGAACGACAGCCTCTACGGCCAGCGCAACGCCTCCCGTACCGACGTCGTCCAGCCGCTCTGCGGCCTTTCGCCGGATACCTACACCTTCGTCCTGGCGGACAGCCGCCATCTGGACACCCTGGCCCCGGAGACCTATGACACGGCCTCCGAGGGCAAGGCCCTGCCCTACGGCGGCTGGGTGGAGGCCGACCTGCGCGCTTCCGACGGCAGCGGCGCCGTCCGGCTGACGGACGCGGACGCGGCCACGGACTACGGCCGCATCAACACGGAGCTTTCCGCCGTGACCATGAGCCGGACCTCGGCGGGGCTCATCACTCTGGACCTGGACGTGATCCCGAAGCCGGGCTTTGCCTCCGAGGGGAACGTGACCATCCTGATCCAGACCAACCAGGGCGGAGACGCCCACGGCTGGGGCGGCTTTGTCGGTACGCGCTCCCTCACCGTCAACGGCTTCCCCATCGACTTCAACCGCTGGGGCGGCAGCGAAAGCGGTATGATCGACACCTCCGGCCAGATCCGGCTGACCCTGACGGCAGAGCAGCTGGCCCTCTGCGGCGGCTTCCCGCTCCACTTCTCCACCGTCTTCACGGAGACGGAGTTTGAAAGCGTCTCCTGCTCGGCCTATCTGATCTACTGGCAGGGCGGGGACCTGCTGACGGAGTTCGTAGCCAGCTATCAGGCCGTCACCGGCGGCATCACCCTGGAGACGCCCGAGGCCACCACGGACGGGGTCTTCACGGTCTGGGGCCAGGGGATGCCCTGCACGAAGTTCATCCAGGGTTACGCCGCCGACAAGCGGATGGACTACAACGTGACCATCCTGGCCGACGGCGTCCCCGTGGCGCAGACGAAAGCGGAGGGCGTCAAGGGCTACTTCAAGGCCCAGGTGGCGCTGGACACGGCCCACATGGAGGAATACCAGGAGGTGGAGTTCCTGGCCGTGGGGGCCTATGACGACGGGAGCTTTGCCCGGGTCTCCGCACCGGCCCGGACGGCCTACACCCCCCGGGACGGGGTGCTGCACGACTATTCCCTGAGCTGGGAGAGCCACAGGGGCGACTACGAGGCCGGACGGATGCAGACCATCGGCATCTGGGAGGACGGGAACCCGGTGAACCTCACCGGAAGCTGGTATCGCGGTGCGACAGGCTCGCACGACCAGGCCCGTCTCTATTGGACCATGCACTTTGACAACCCGGATGAAGTCACGGCGGTCAGCGTCGTGGTGCCGCGCAACGGCGCTGCCACGGTCATCCCGGCCCAGCGACAGGCCGACGGAAGCTGGCAAACCCCGCTGACCTACATCCCCGGCACCGCCCCCGACGGGGCCTGGGTCACCTACGACACGGTCAGCCGGACCGTGGCCTCTCACGAGGCCGACGCGCCGGATTACGGGGCGCTGGCGGAGTTTTTCGCGGACAGCAGCTTCGTGAAGGAGCTGCGCGGCGACCCTGCCTCTGCGGAGGGGCTGCGCTTCACCCTCTCCAACGGGGACGGCCTGTATCTGCCCGTGCGCTATACGGAGCAGGAGCTTCCCTGGGACCCCAGCGACGTGTCCGACTTGAGGGCCATGTCGCCCATCTACGCGAATGACGCCAACCTGGTGTACAGCGACTGCGGCTATCTCTCCGTCACCGGCGGCGTCTGGGCCGTGGACGCCATCAGCTGCTATCCGCTGACGGACGGCTCCGGCGACCTCTATATCCGCACCACCGCCACCATCGACACCCGCACCGTCACCACCTGGGACATGGCGGCGCAGAAAAAGACCGTCAGCGTCCTCACGCTGGGCGACGGGGGCGGCCAGGCGGAGCCGTATGAGGGGGAGGAGGACGACTACGCCAGAGACTTCCTCCGCTGCCTGGATGTGGCCGAGCTGTGGTCCACCTTCATGGAGGCCTATGGGGAAGCCGTGGAGGAGGCGGCCCAAAAGGCCGCGCCGGGCGGCAGCGCCGAAATCACGTCCATCGACACGGGCAAGGTGGCGCAAACTGCATATACCATCGGGAAGGACTGCTACACCTGGGCCCGCGGCAGGAAGATCACACCCAATGAGTGTACCAAGCTCCGGGTCTTCATCAAGGCCAACGAGCACTGCCTGCGTTTCGTCCGGAGATGGTACGGCAAGGACCCGCGCTTCGAGGTGTTCAACGAGCTGAACACCGTCTCCATGGCCGCGGAGACCAACTTTTTCCTGAAAGGCCTGAACGCCGCCGGCACCTTTGTGACGGGCGGCGGCAAGGGCGTGAAAGCCGCCATGAAGGCCATCGCCAACGGGGCACGGGATCACAACTGCAAAACCACCCAGGGCCAGAACCTGGCCCGGGAGGTCTACCGGGCGGCGAAGACCCTGGAGCAGGAAAACATCAGCTCCGGCTCCGGCGGTCAATGCAGCGGTATGAAATGGTACAAGTGGCCGAAAGACCTCTACGACCCCGACGCGGATCGGAGTGACGATCCCGACAACCACAGCCACGCCCAGCAGTCGCCCCCCGGCCCCCAGGGGCGCTACGACCCCTCCGGCTACATCTACGAGGCCGTGCCCTCCAACCGGGTGGCGGGGGCCACGGTGACGCTCTACACTCTGCCCGAGAACGCCGCCGCATACAACGACGCGGGCGCGGTGACCGCCCTGGGCGGCGGGGCTTACATCGCCGACGCGGCGGACTTCGGCATCGAGCCGAACCCCCAGACCACGGGGGAGGACGGGCGCTATCAGTGGTTCGTGCCCCAGGGCTGGTGGCGCGTCCACGTCAGCGCCCCCGGCTACGCCGACGCCGACAGCGGCGAAAGCGCGGCCAACGGTCTGGACGCTTACAAAAACAGCGCCGACGGCCTGTATTACATGCCCGTGCTGCCCGTGCAGCTGGATGTGAACCTCCCGCTGACCAGCTACGCCGCCCCGGAAGTGGAGCGCCTGGAGGCCACGGAGCTGGGCCTGCTGCTGCGCTTCACCAAATACATGGATGAGACGACGCTGACGGCTGACCGCTTCACGCTGCTGGTCAACGGCGCACCCGCCGCCTTCACGCTGAGCCTGGCCGACAGCGAAGCAAGTTCCAGGCGGGAAGGCGCCCCCAGCTACACCCGCACGCTGCTGCTGACCTATCCGAACGCGGCGGCGGGGGACACGGTCCGGCTCACCGTGGACAGCCGGGTCCGCAGCTATGCGGGCGTGCCCATGGCTGAGCGCTACGACTCCGGGGAGCAGACCGTCCGGGCGGCGAAGCAGGTGGCCAGACCCACGGCGGGCGTGGCCTCGGGCGAGGTGGAGAAAAACACCCCCGTGGCCCTCTCCTGCGCCACAGAGGGCGCGGTCATCCGCTACACCGTGGACGGAAGCACGCCCACGGAGGACAGCCCGGTCTATGATTCCCTGCTCTATGTGACCGAGGACCTGACGCTCAAGGCCGCCGCCTTCCGCCTGGGGATGCGCCCCAGCCCGGTGCTGACCCTCCGCTACACCCAGACCCCGCAGCCGGAGACGGTGCGGGCCGCGGCGGACGGCAAGGCGCTGAGCGGCGACTGCGCCCTGAAAAGCGGCGCGGTGCTGACGCTCTCCAGCTTCACCGAAGGGGCGGAGATCTGGTACACCACCAACGGCGTCTGCCCGAGGGAGGACCCCAATCCCATCCGCTATACGGGTCCCATCACCCTGGCACCCGGCAGTTACTACTTCCGCATCCGCGCCCGGCTGAACGGCGTCTGGTCCGAGGGCCTGCCCCTGCGCCTGACGGTGGGGGAGGGCGAGCTGGGCACGCTGCGCTGGCACTACGACGCCCAGGGCGTCACGGTCACCGGCCAGGGCCTGAGCGCGCAGCAGCCGGTCTATGTGGCCTGTTATGACGCCGACGGGCGGCTGCGCTGCACGGAATGCCTGACGGCGGCGGGCCAGACCGCAGCGCTGGCACGGGACTTCGACAGCGGAACGCTTTTCTGGCTGGACGAGCAGTTCCAGCCCAAATGTGAGGCGATCCGGTTCCGCTGAGAACCCGGGCGCAAAACAAACCAAAGGGGGAGGCCCGGGACGAAACGCCCGGGCCTCCCCGCAGCCGGTACGGAAGCGGAACTCACGCTTCCACAGCGTCGTCCCCGGAGGAAAACTCCCGATGGAGCCGATGCATGGTCATCCAGTAGTTTTTCCCGTGCCGATCCGGGCACTTGCGCGCCGCCTCCGCCAGGACGGCGTCTGGCAGCAGGTAGTCCCCACGGGGCAGCCCCTCCGCCAGGCAGCGCCGCAGCTCCGCCCGCCGGGCCTCCGGGTTGCCGCGCGCTTGGGATGCCCGCAGCAGTTCCCCGGCGGCGTACTCGTAAAGGCCGTCGGAAAAGCTGTCGTCCAGCAGCGTGTAGCGCAGCGGAAAGCTGGCCGCTTCGCCGGGCTGACCGGGGAGATAGGCCGCGTCCTCCGCAGAATCGCGCACATAGAGATAATAGAGCCGGGCCGCCCGCTTCCCCGGCGCGGCGCGCACGATGCGGCCCAGCCGCTGGACATGCTGGCGCTCCACGTTTGAAGCCGGATAACAGGCTGGAGTCCACGTTCTCCCTGTTCGCGTTCAGCTCCTCCTACACGGAGGACGTCATCGAGAAAAAGCATGAGCGCGCCGGGGTCGAAACCGTGTTCGCGGAGGACCCTGAGGCCCGGGCCGCGGCGGAGGCGGCGCTGGACGCCATCGTGTCCGCCCCGGAACTCCTTCCCCTGACGCGCACGGAGGTGCTTCAGGTATTGGAGCGCATTGTGCGCTTTCATGGCCGCGCCTACGGCTGGGAGCCGCAGCTTCCGGCGGAGGCGCTGTACGCGGTCACGGAGTCGGGCGGCTATCTGCTGCGCACCCGCATCCGCGCTGCCATCGAGTATCTGGACCAGCTCTATCAATACGGCGCGGCCTCCGAAAGCGTCACCGCCCCGCTCCAGCAGGAGCGCTACGACGAGGACGAGACGCCCGAGCTTTCCGATCTGGACACGCTGTAAGGCGGCAAACCGTGAAACCCTGCGCGCTTTGCGTTCCGAAGCGGGTGAAAAACCCAAAATCCCATCTTCCCATTTTCTGATTCCTGTGTTATACTAAATCAGTTACAAGCAATCAGTTACAAGCTTCAAACGAACAGAACATGGGAGGGACCGAGATGCCTGATACCTATATCACCGTGCCCGGCGGGCAGGGGGACATCCACATTTCCGAGGACGTGCTGGCGGTCATCGCCGCCACGGCCATTCGGGAGACCGAGGGCGTGGCCGCCATGACGGCCCTGACGGACGGCGGCGCGGCCCGCAAGGGCGCGGCCCGGGCGGCGCGCATCCGGCTGGAGGACGGCGTGGTCTACGCCGACGCGGCCATCTACGCCCAGTACGGCGACAGCATCGCCGCCATCGGCGAGCGGGCCCAGAAGGCCGTGGCCGAGGCCGTGGAGAGCATGACCGGGCTGAAAAGCGTCGTCAACATCTTTGTGGCCGGCGTGAGCTTCGACAAATAAGAAGGGGCGGCGCATGACCAGAACGACAGCCAGGGAACTGGCGATCCTGCTGGGCTTCTCCGTGGCCCCGGACGAGACGGCGGCGGAGGCGGCGGAACGCTTTTTCGAGCCGGAGCACTACGCCAGCCTGGCGGGGGAGAGCCCCGTCTTCGACGAGGCCCCCGGCCCGGCGGAGCTGGACTACATCCGCCGGGTGGCCGCGCTGATGACGGAGCGGCGGGCGGAGCTGGACGGCTACATCCGCCGCTACGCCCACGGCTGGCGGCCCGAGCGCATCTCCCGGGCGGCGGCGGCGATTTTGCGCTGCGCCATGTGCGAGATCCTCTACGTCCCCGACGTGCCCACCGCCTCCGCCATCGACGAGGCCGTGGAGCTGGCGAAAAAATACGAAGCGGCGGAGACGGTGGCCTTCCTCAACGGCGTGCTGGGCGGTTTCGTGAAGGGGGAACTGCCCCAGGCGGGGCAGGAAGAGACCCCATGAACGAGCGTCCGGTCCTCCGGGTGGCGGAGGTCAACGCCCTGGTGAAGCGCCTGCTGGACGGGGAAGCGGCGCTGCAAAACCTGGCCGTGGCGGGGGAACTGAGCAACTACAAGGTCTACCCCTCCGGCCACCACTACTTCACCCTCAAGGACGCGGAGAGCGCCCTGCGCTGCGTGATGTTCAAGGGCAGCGCCCAGCGCCTGCGCTACCGCCCGGAAAACGGCCTGCGGGTGACGGCGGTGGGGCGGCTGACGGTGTTCCCCCGGGACGGGGTCTATCAGCTCTACTGCACGGAGCTGATCCCCCAGGGCGTGGGGGACCTGCAGCTGGCCTTCGAGCAGCTCAAACGCCGCCTGGCCGGGGAAGGGCTCTTCGACCCGGCCCACAAACAGCCCATCCCCCGCTTCCCCCGGCGCATCGCGGTCATCACCAGCGGCGCGGGGGCGGCGGTGCGGGACATCATCCGCGTGGCCGCCCGGCGCTGGCCCATGACGAAGCTGCTCATCATGCCCGTCCGGGTGCAGGGTCCGGAAGCGCCCCCGGAGCTGGTGGGCGCCCTGAACTACGCCAACCGCTGGCGCGTGGCCGACCTGATCCTCATCGGGCGCGGCGGCGGCAGCATGGAGGACCTCTGGGCCTTCAACGACGAGCGGGTGGCCCGGGCCATCTATCGCAGCGAGATCCCGGTGATCTCCGCCGTGGGGCACGAGCCGGACGTGACCATTTCCGACTATGTGGCCGACCTGCGGGCCGCCACCCCCAGCAACGGGGCGGAACTGGCCCTGCCGGACCAGGCGGAAGTGCGCGCCTTTCTGGCCCACGCCGCCGCCCGCTCCGCCCAGGCCCAGCGGCGGCGGCTGGAGACCCTGCGCCGACGGCTGGACGCGCTGCGCGTGCGCCGGGTGCTGGAGTCCCCCACCGGCCACATCGACGTGAAGCGCATGGAGCTGGACCTGCTGCGGGAGCGGCTTCTCAATGGCCAGCAGCGGGCCTTGACCGGGGCGCGGCGGGACTTCACCCGCCTGACCGCAGCCCTGGACGCCCTCAGCCCGCTGAAGGTGCTGACAAGAGGCTACGCCATCGCCAGCAGCCCCGACGGGACGGTGCTGCGCAGCGTGGCGGACAGCGCGCCGGGCCAGGCCCTGCGCGTCAGCCTCTGGGACGGCGCGCTGGACTGCCGGGTGGAGGACATCGAGCGAAAGGAGAGCGAGCATGGCCGAGCAGAAGGAACTGGACTTTGAGGCCGGGCTGAAGCGGCTGGAGACCATCGTTGCGGCTCTGGAACAGGGCAACGCCAGCCTCAGCGAGAGCATGGCCCTGTTTGAAGAGGGGGCGGGCCTGGTGCGCCGCTGCTCCGGTCTGCTGGATCGGGCCGAGCAGCAGGTGCTGCGGCTCCAGAAGGGCCCCGACGGGGCGCCGGTGGAGCTGCCCTTCGACCCTCCGGCGGGCTGAAACGGCCCGGATGCTTTGTGCAAAAAATTCCAAAAATATTGTTCTTTTTTTGTCAATAAAAAAATCCTTTCCGTATTGTGCGGAAAGGATTTTTGCGTTATAATACAAATATTGCAGGATACGCTTTGCATGTAACGCTGAGATAAATTAGAAAGAGGATGCTGTATTGAAGCGATTGGACCGAATCTATTCTTCTGCGGATGTAAAGGCGCTGTCGGCGGATGTGCTGCCGGAGCTCTGCCAGGAGCTGCGGGAGGAGGTGCTGGAGACCGTCTCGCGCAACGGGGGCCACCTGGCCTCGTCCCTGGGGGCGGTGGAGCTGACCGTGGCGCTGCACCGGGTCTATGACAGCGCGACAGATCGCCTGGTGTTCGACGTGGGGCACCAGTGCTATGCCCATAAATTGCTCACCGGGCGGCGGGACCGCTTTGACACCCTGCGGCAGCTGGGCGGGCTGGCGGGCTTCCCCCGGCCCAATGAGAGCCCGGACGACGCGGCCATCAGCGGCCACGCCTCCACCAGCGTCTCCGTGGCCCTGGGCATGGCCCGGGCCAGGACCCTGCTGGGGGAGGACTACGGCGTGGTGGCCGTCATCGGCGACGGGGCCCTCACAGGCGGCGTGGCCTATGAGGGTCTGTCCGACTGCGGCAGCAGCGGCGAGGACATCCTGGTCCTCCTGAACGACAACGCCATGAGCATCAGCGAAAACGTGGGCGGCATGAGCCTGCTTCTGGCGAAGGTGCGCGTCCGCCCCGGCTATCTCCGCTTCAAGCGCTTTTATCGGCGCACGGTGGGGCGGTATCGGATTTTGTATCGAATGCTCCACCGGATCAAAGAGTGGGTGAAGGACCTGGCTCTGCCGGACAATATGTTCGAGGATATGGGTTTTTATTACCTTGGCCCGGTGGACGGCCACGACGTAAAGGCCCTGGAGCGGGTCATTGACTACGCCCGGAGCATCGGCGGGCCGGTGCTGCTCCACGTCTGCACGAAAAAGGGCAAGGGCTACGCCCCGGCGGAGGAAGACCCCGCCCGCTATCACGGCGTCGGCCCCTTCGACCCCGCCCGGGGGGTGGACGCCGGGCAGAAGGAGAACTTCTCCTCCGTCTTCGGCGCGGCGCTCGTTGAGCTGGCCGAGGACGACGGGCGCATCGCGGCGGTCACTGCCGCCATGACCGACGGCACGGGCCTGGACGACTTCGCCCGGCGCTTCCCGAAGCGCTTTTTCGACGTGGGCATCGCCGAGGGCCACGCTGCGGCCATGTCTGCGGGCCTGGCCCAGCAGGGGATGCGCCCCGTCTTTGCCGTCTATTCCAGCTTCCTCCAGCGGGCCTACGATATGCTGATCCACGACGTGGCCCTGAGCGGCGTCCATGTGGTCTTCGCCGTGGACCGGGCCGGTCTGGTGGGGGCCGACGGGGAGACCCACCAGGGGGCCTTCGACGTGGGCTATCTCTGCTCCGTGCCGGGGCTGCGGCTCTGGGCGCCTTCCAGCTATGCCGAGCTGCGGGGGATGCTGCGCCTGGCGCTGGCCGCCCCCGGCCCCGCTGCCGTCCGCTATCCCCGAGGCGGCGAGGGAGCTTACAAAGGCGACAGTTCCGGTCAGGACACGGCGCAGCTGCGCCCCGGCGGGGACCTGACGCTGGTGACCTACGGCATTCTGGTTAACGAGGCCCTGTGCGCGGCGGAGACCCTGGCGGGCGAGGGCATTGAAGTGGATCTTCTGAAACTCAACCGCCTGGATCAGCCGGACCTGGAACCGGTGCTGGCCTCCGTGGCGCGGACTGGACGGCTTTTGGTGCTGGAGGACAGCGCCCGGGCCGGGGGCCTGGGCACCCGGATTTTGGCCGAGCTGGCCCGGCGGGGCACTCCCCTTCTGGCCCAGCGGCTGCTGGACCTGGGGGACGGCGTGGTCCCCCACGGCGAGGTGGCCCAGCTCCGGGCCATGCTGGGGCAGGACGCCGCAGGCGTGGCCCGGGCCGCCAGAGAGCTGGTGCGCGGATGAAAAAAGTGCGACTCGACCAGCTCCTGGCGGACCGGGGGCTGGAACCCAGCCGGGAGCGGGCGCGGCTGGCCATCATGGAAGGGCGCGTTTTCGTGGACGGGCATCGGGTGGACAAGCCCGGCGCGCCCGTCAGCCCGGAGGCGCGGCTGGAAAAGCGGGGGGAGAGCCTCCGCTGGGTCAGCCGGGGCGGCCTCAAACTGGAAAAGGCGCTGAAGGCCTTTCAGTATGACCCGGCGGGCCTGACCTGCCTGGACTGTGGGGCCTCCACCGGGGGCTTCACCGACGTGCTGCTGCAAGCCGGGGCCAAACAGGTCTACGCCGTGGACGTGGGCTACGGCCAACTGGCCTGGAAGCTGCGCCAGGACCCCCGCGTGGTGAATTTGGAGCGCACCAATGTGCGCTATCTCACAAAGCAGCAGATCCCGGAGAACATCGACCTGGCGGTGATGGACCTGGCCTTCATCTCCATCCGCCTGGTGCTGCCCGCCGTCCACGATCTGCTGCGCCCCGACGGAGACCTGATCTGCCTGGTCAAGCCCCAGTTCGAGGCCGGGCGGGAAAAGGTGGGCAAGAAGGGCGTGGTCCGGGACCCCGCCGTGCATCTGGAGGTGCTGGAGCGGGCCTTGGCCTTCTTCCCCGAAGCGGGCTTCACGCCTCTGGCGCTGGACTACAGCCCCATCCGGGGACCGGAGGGCAACATCGAATACCTGGCGCGGCTGAAAAAGGGCACGCATCCGGCCCCGCCGCTGGACCCCGCCAAACTGGTGGAGGCCTCCCATGCGGCCTTCCGCCCCGGAGAGAAGGAGGCAGCGCCATGCAGCGGGTGATTCTCTGTCCCAATCCCGACAAAGACAAAGACTACGCCGTCACCCGCCAGGTCCGGGACCTGCTGGAAGCCGCCGGTTACGCCGTCAGCGTCAGTCCGGAACTGCTGGACGGGGCGGAGGCGGCGCTTCCGGAGGACCTGGAAGGCTGTGAGCTGATCCCGGCCCTTTCCGACGCGGTGCTGGTGGTGTCCCTGGGCGGGGATGGGACCATCATGCACACCGCCAGCCGTCTGCTGGGCGCAGAGGTGCCCATCATCGGGGTGAATCTGGGCAACGTGGGCTTCCTGGCGGAGTTGGAGCGGGGGGAGGTCCACCGCCTGGTGGACGCGGCGGGAGGCGACTACCGCCTGAGCCCCCGCATGATGCTGCGCGTCCAGGTGGAGCGCGGCGGCGAGACGGTGTATTCCGCCTACGCCCTGAACGACGTGTTTTTGCGGGGCATGGGCCGGATGATCTCCATGAGCGCCCGGAGCGACGGGCGGCGCATCCTGGACTTTTCCGGGGACGGGGTGGTCATCGCCTCGCCCACCGGCTCCACCGCCTATTCCATGTCCGCCGGCGGCCCCCTGGTGGAGCCCACAGCGGAGAACATCATCCTGACGCCCATCTGTCCCCACGCCCTGGCCAGCCGGAGCCTGGTCTTCACCTCCGACCGGGTCATCACCGTCACCCTGGGGCAGCTGCGGGGCCGGGCCATCCTGTCCGCCGACGGCGGCACCTTTGAAGTATTCAGCGGAGATACGCTCCGTGTGGATAAAGCGCAGTACCGTACCATGATCGCCCACGTGGGCGACAAAGCATTCTACGACATCGTATACGAAAAATTGGGGGACACGAAATGAAATCCGAACGACAGAAAAAAATCCTGGAGATCATCAACCGCGAGAACGTGGAAACGCAGAACCAGCTGATCGAAGCCCTGGCCGCCGAGGGCATCCGCAGCACCCAGGCCACCTTGTCCCGGGACATCCGGGATATGCACCTGGTCAAAGAGATGAGCCCCGAGGGCGTCTACCGCTACACCGCCGGGAACCGGGAGACCGTGCTGGACCACGACATTCGCCTGCGGAAAATTTTCCGCGAGGGCGTGGTGGACTACGCCGTGGCCCAGAACCTGGTGGTCATCAAGACTCTCCCCGGCCTGGCCGACGCCGCCTGCTCCACCCTGGACGGCATGAACATCCCCGGCCTGGTGGGCACCATCGCCGGCGACGACACCGCCTTCATCGCCATGCACGACAACGCCAGCGCCGAGCGCTTCTCCGAGGAGATCGAGAAACTGCTTTGATCGCCCCGGCGCGGGCAAAACATATCCCCCCATGGGAGAAGCCAGCGCTTATCCCATGAGGGGATGCTTTTTTCGGACAAGATTTGACTGAACGGAAGCGCAGCCGCTCCTTTGCAGGGAAAGGGCTTGCCCTTTTCGCGGCAATGCCAAAGGGAGAACAAACGTAAGTCAGGAGTGTTCGCCGAACGTGGATAAGGCCGGTCAGGTCAGAAGCGCCGGAGCCGGATAGCCCAGGCGTTCCCACGCGCCCAAAGGCAAAATCGCCTGTTCAAAGGCCCCGTTGGGCGGGTAGACCTGGAGAATGAACTCATGGGAAATCGTGCCGACGATCAGTTCTTTTCCTTTGAAAAAGCACAGATCCTCCAAGGTATATTTGTTCCACTGGAGATCGGGCGTGGCATGGCCCAGAAAAATCTCACGGAACTGTGCTTGCAGGACCGCCTTTGCCGCATCGCTTGCGCGATACAAGTGGATGCACATGGTCCGTTCCGAGCCGATGGGCGCGTTTCGCAAATCGTTCAGAAACCAGACCTTCGTCTTGATGGTTTTGATTCGCTCAGGTTCCAAAGCGCGTTCCAGCGAAGGGTCCGTTGCAGTCGGCCACAGTCCTTTTTGCAGGGAAAAAGCCGTTGCTTCCTGGAAACACAGATCAAGGAAGAAATCAAACTTTTCATTTTCTATGGTTTGCGCAGTATCTGCTTCGCATTCATCGACAGGCGCTTCCCCATTGATCTGTAAGTCAACTACTCCTGTCGAAAGAGACCATGATTGAAACCGATACAAGGAAATACCTCCAATATATAATCTAGCGTGAGTCAATGGGGACGGTTCTTTTTGACTCATTGTATCCGACATCGAGCGAAAATGAGTCAAAAAGAACCGTCCCTTTCGACTCACGTTTCCACTCATTTTGACCTTGATCCTCTAAAAAACGGTGAAAACAGTATATGCAAAAGCAGCACAGCAAAGTATACACGTACAGATTGCTATGATTTTTTGGACTTTGGGTGGAAGTTTCAGAAACACATATTTCCTGAAAAGCACGCAGGAAAAGATCACTACAAGAACGATACCCAAAAACAATATGGGATGCCGTTGAAGAAAGTTCACTTTCATATCTCCTCATTGCTTTCTTAAAATGAGTCAAAAGGGACGGTTGTGCGCCGGTTCGGCGCTTGAACTATAGTGGGGAGCGTCACCCCACCCGGTAAAGCAAGGTCAGCAGCCGGTACTCAGTCTTGGAGCCGAAGCCGCGAGGCGAGGCTTAAGCGTAGAC
>JAFXXH010000070.1 GCA_017542425.1 Oscillospiraceae bacterium
AAGCGCTCATAGACAGGGAAACGCCTGCCCTCAAAAAAAGGCTGACCGCCTCGGTGATTCTTTTGATCCCGCTTTTATACCTGTCCATGGGGCACATGATGTGGGGCTGGCCCCTGCCCGCATTTCTGGAGGGAAACCATGTGGGCCTGGGGCTGGCGGAGCTGCTGCTGGCCGCCGCCGTGCTGGTGGTCAACCGGCGCTTTTTCCAGAGCGGCTTCCGGGCGCTGGTCCGGCGGGCGCCGAACATGGACTCCCTGGTGGCCCTGGGGGCCTCCGCCAGCTTCGGCTGGAGCGTAGTCATGCTCTTCACGATGACGGACGCCCAGCGGCGGGGGGACATGGGAGCCGTGCAGGAGGCCATGGGCCAGCTCTATTTCGAGTCCGCCGCCATGATCCTGAGCCTCATCACCGTGGGCAAGACCCTGGAGGCCCGGAGCAAGGGCAAGACCACCGACGCGCTGAAAAGCCTGATGCGCCTGTCCCCCAAGACCGCCACGGTGCTGCGGGAGGGCAAAGAGATCATCGTCCCGCTGGAGCAGCTGCGCCCCGGGGAGGTCTTCGTCCTCCGCCCCGGCGACAGTGTGCCCGTGGACGGTCAGGTGCTCAGCGGCGGCGGCGCGGTGGACGAGTCGGCCCTGACCGGGGAGAGCGTCCCGGTGGACAAGGCCCCCGGGGACAGCGTCTCCGCCGGAACCGTAAACCGCTCCGGCTTCCTGCGCTGCACCGCCACGCGGGTGGGGGAGGACACCACCCTGAGCCAGATCATCCGCATGGTCAGCGACGCGGCGGCCACCAAGGCCCCCATCGCCAAGCTGGCCGACCGAGTCTCCGGCGTCTTCGTCCCGGTGGTCCTCTGCCTGGCCGCCCTGACCTTTGTGATCTGGCTGCTGCTGGGTCGGGAGCCGGGCTGGGCGCTGGCGCGGGGGATCTCCGTGCTGGTGATTTCCTGCCCCTGCGCCCTGGGTCTGGCCACCCCCGTGGCGATCATGGTGGGCTCCGGCGTGGGGGCGCGCAACGGCGTGCTGTTCAAGACCGCCGCCAGCCTGGAGGCCGCCGGGCGCGTGCAGATCGTCGCTTTGGACAAGACGGGAACCATCACCGAGGGCCAGCCCCGGGTGACGGAGCTGCTGCCCGCCTCCGGCGTCCAGGAGACCGAGCTGCTGCGGGCCGCCCTGGCCATTGAGCGCCCCAGCGAACACCCCCTGGCCCGGGCCATCGTGGCCCAGGGCGAGGAACGAAAGCTGGAAGCTGAGCCGGTGACGGACTTTCAGGCCCACGCGGGATTCGGCGTCACAGCCAAATGGCAGGGCCATGAACTGCTGGCGGGCAGCGCGGACTATGCCAAAGAGGCCGCCCCCATCCCGCCGGAGACCCTGGCCCGGAGCGCCGCCCTGGCCGCCCAGGGCAAAACGCCCCTGTTCTTCGTCCGGGACGGGGCGCTGCTGGGCCTGATCGCCGTGGCGGACACCCTGCGCCCAGAGGCCCCGGAGGCCGTGGCGGCGCTGCGCGCCATGGGTTTGCAGGTGGTGATGCTGACCGGGGACAACGCCCGGACGGCGGAGGCCATCGGACGTCAGGCGGGGGTGGACCGCATTCTCTCCGGCCTGCTGCCGGAGGGCAAGGAGGCGGCAGTCCGCGCCCTGGCGGAGGAGGGCCGGGTCTGCATGGTGGGCGACGGCATCAACGACGCCCCGGCCCTGACCCGGGCCGACCTGGGCGTCGCCATCGGGGCCGGGACGGACGTGGCCATCGACGCGGCGGACGTGGTGCTGATGAAAAGCTCCCTGGAGGAACTGGTCCTGGCCATTCGCCTGAGCCGCGCCACGCTGCGCAACATCCGCCAGAACCTCTTCTGGGCCTTCATTTATAATATCATCGGCATCCCCATCGCGGCGGGGGCGCTGATCCCCCTGGGCCTCACCCTGGACCCCATGTTCGGGGCCGCAGCCATGAGCCTGTCCAGTTTCTGCGTGGTGAGCAATGCCCTGCGCCTGAACCTGTTCCGGCGGCGGGGCAAAACGAAGGCGACGCCGCAAAAGGCGGAAGACAAGGAGAAGGAGGAAAAAGTTATGTCAACCAAGCTTTCCATCGTGGGCATGATGTGCCCCCACTGCGAGGCCCACGTCAAAGCGGCGCTGAGCGCCGTCCCGGGCGTGGAAGTCCTGTCCGTCAGCCATGTGAAAAGCTGCGCGGAGATCACCCGCAGCCCGGAGGTGACGGACGAGGCCATTGAGAAGGCCGTCAGCGGCGCGGGCTACGACCTGACGAAGATCGAGTGACGCGCAGCGCAAAGCGCGCCGCCGGAGCGGGGAGAAATCCCCCTTCGGCGGCGCGTTTTGCAACTTCAAAAAATGTTGTTGCCTTTTTCCGGCGGAATGCGGTATAATACCAAAATATGATTCCAACGCAACCAAGGCTGGGAGGGATACCATGAACGAACAGGACGCGAACATGCAGGAGAAAGCGCCGCAGGAGGAAAAGCTGCCGGGGAACGGCCTGTATGAGTGGGTGCAGTGCATCGTCACCGCGCTGGTGGCCTGCATCCTGATTTTCGTCTTTCTGGGCCGCACCATCGAGGTGCAGGGCCCCAGTATGCAGCAGACCCTGACGGAGGGGGACCGGCTGATCGTCAGCAACTTCCTCTATACGCCGAAATACGGCGACATCGTGGTGCTGCGCAAGCAGAGCTTCAAAGAGGACCCAATCATCAAGCGGGTGATCGCCACCGAGGGGCAGACCGTGGACATTGACTTTGAAGCGGGGCTTGTCTATGTGGACGGCGTGGCGCTGCACGAGGACTACACCGCCTCCCTGACCTATGACCCGGAGGACTTTGTGGGGCCGGTGGAGGTGCCGGAGGGCCACATCTTTGTGATGGGCGACAACCGCAACCACTCCACCGACAGCCGGGATTCCCGCATCGGCGTCATCGACAAGCGCTATGTCATCGGCAAGGCGCTGCTGCGCATCACCCCCCTGGAAAAGTTCGGGAGCCTGTACTGAGCGATGGAAGCCACGCCGTATCAAAACATGCAGATCCAGTGGTTCCCCGGCCACATGACGAAAGCCCAGCGGGAGATCCGGGAGAGCATGAAACTGGTGGACGCGGTCTGCGAGCTGCTGGACGCCCGCATCCCCGCCTCCAGCCGGAACCCGGACATCGACGAGCTGACCGGGGACAAGCCCCGTCTGCTGATCCTGAACCGCTGCGACCTGGCCGACCCCGCCGTCACCGCCCGCTGGCGCGCCCACTTCCGGGCCGCCGGGCTGCGGGTGCTGGAGACGGACGCGAAAAGCGGCAGAGGCGTGAAGGAACTGCCCCTGGCCCTGCGGGATATTTTAAAAGAAAAACGCGCCGCCCTGGCGGAGAAGGGCCAGGCCAGCCGCCCCATGCGGGTGGTCATCCTGGGCATCCCCAACGTGGGCAAGAGCACCTTGATCAACCGCCTGGCGGGCCGCCGCGCCGCCGTGGCCGGGGACAAGCCCGGCGTGACCCGGGGGCGGCAGTGGATTCGCATCGACCGGGAGCTGGAGCTGCTGGACACCCCCGGCATCCTCTGGCCCCGCTTTTCCTCCCAGGCGGTGGGGGAGGCCCTGGCCCTGACCGGGGCCATCAAGACGGAGGTTTTCGACACGGAGGCCCTGGCCGCCAACTTCCTGCTGCGGCTCCGGGCCACCCGGCCGGAACTGATCGAGCAGCGCTACAAGTTCGCGCCGGACCCGGAGGAAAGCGGCTATGCCCTGCTGGAGCGGGCCGCCCGGAAACGGGGGATGCTGATTCCCGGCGGCGAGGCGGACACGGAGCGCATGGCCCGCACCCTGCTGCGGGAGTACCACGCGGGCAAGCTGGGCGCGCTGAGTCTGGAAACGCCGGAATCGGCGGCCATCTTCGGCTGAGAGGGGGAAGCGCCGTGGATCTCTGGGAGATCGAAAACCGAATCTATGACGAGGGCTATGAAACCCTCTGCGGCGTTGACGAGGCCGGGCGCGGCCCCCTGGCCTGGCCGGTCTGCGCCGCCGCCGTGATGCTGCCCAGGGGTCTGGAGATTCCGGGCCTGGACGACTCCAAACGCCTGACGGAGCGGAAGCGGGAAGCGCTCTATGATCGGATCGTGGAGCAGGCCCTCTCCTTCGGCGTGGCCTTCGCCACCGTGGAGGAGATCGAAACCTGGAACATCCTGGGGGCCACTTACTTGGCCATGAACCGGGCCATCGAAGCGCTGGAGCCGCCTCCCGCCCTGGCGCTGATCGACGGGAACCGCAGCGCAGGCATTGTGACGCCAAACCGCTGCATCGTCAAGGGGGACGCCCTCTGCGCGGACATCGCGGCGGCCTCCATCCTGGCGAAGGTCACCCGTGACCGCTATATGCTGGACATGGCGGAGCGCTACCCGGACTACGGCTTTGAACGTCACAAGGGCTACGGCACGCTGGCCCACTATGCCGCCCTGCGCGCCCATGGCCCCTGCCCGCTGCACCGGCAAAGCTTTTTGAAAAAGCTGCACTGAGATGGGCGGGGCATCCAGCAAACTGACGGGCCGCCGGGGGGAGCTTCTGGCGGCGGAGTATTTGAAAAAACAGGGCTGGCGCGTCGTGGGCATGAACTTCTCCTGCCGCTATGGGGAAGTGGACGTGATCGCGGAAAACCGGGACTTCCTGGTGTTCGCGGAGGTGAAAGCCCGGAAAAACGCCCGCTTTGCCGCGGCCCGGGAGTTCGTCACCCCGGCCAAGCAGCGCCGGGTGCTGCTGGCGGCCCAGCTCTGGCTCCAGCGCAACCCCACGGAAAAGCAGCCGCGCTTCGACGTGCTCGAGGTCTACGGCGCGGAGGGGGAGACCCCCCAGATCATACACATCGAAAACGCCTTCGGGCTGTGACGAAAGAGGACAAAGCGATGAACTATTTCAGCACGAGAAACGACCAAGTGACCTATACCGCCGCCCAGGCCATGGCCATGGGCATCGCCCCGGACGGGGGCCTGTTCGTCCCGGCGACGATCCCGACGGTGGACGAGACCGGGCTGCGCCGCCTGGCCGCCATGGACTACCGGGCCAGAGCCGCCGAGATCATGAGCCTGTACCTGGAGGAGTTCAGCCGGGAGGAACTGGAGGGCTTTGTCCGTGCGGCCTACGCGGACAACTTCGACGACCCCGCCGTGGCCCCGCTGCGCTTCCTGGACGACGGCACCGCCTTTCTGGAGCTGTGGCACGGCCCCACCTGCGCCTTCAAGGACATGGCGCTGCAAATGCTGCCCCACCTGCTGACCGCAAGCCTCCGCAAGACCGGGGAGCAGCGGGGCGTCTGCATTCTTGTGGCCACCTCCGGCGACACGGGCAAGGCCGCCCTGGAGGGCTTCCGGGACGTGGCGGGGACGCGCATTTTCGTCTTTTACCCCGACGGGGGCGTGTCCCGCATCCAGCGCTTGCAGATGGTCACCCAGGCGGGGGACAACGTGGGCGTCTGCGCCGTGCGCGGCAACTTTGACGACGCCCAGACCGGCGTGAAGCGCATCTTTGGCGACGCGGACTTCGCCCGTGCGCTGACGGAGCGGGGCTGGTTTCTCTCCTCCGCCAACTCCATCAACTGGGGCCGCCTCCTGCCGCAGATCGTCTATTACTTCTCCGCTTATCTGGATTATGTAAACTCCGGCAAGCTGGAGCTGGGCCAGAAGCTGAACTTCTGCGTGCCCACCGGCAACTTCGGCAACATCCTGGCCGGCTGGTTCGCCGCCCGGATGGGCCTGCCCGTGGGGCGCTTCGTCTGCGCCAGCAACGCCAACAACGTGCTGACCGAGTTTCTGAACACCGGCGTCTACAACAAAAACCGCCCCTTCCACACGACCATCTCCCCCAGCATGGACATCCTGGTCAGCAGCAACCTGGAGCGGCTGCTCTATCTGCTGACGGACGACAGCCGGACGCGCAGCTACATGGAGCTGCTCAGCGCCGCAGGGGGCTACCGGGTGGAGCCGGAGACCCTGGCGGCCCTGCAAAGCCGGTTTTCCGCCGGCTGCTGCGACGACCGGGAGACCATGGAGACCATCGGCCGGGTGTTCCGGGAGCGTGGCTATCTGATGGACACCCATACCGCCGTGGCCGCCAAGGTGCTGGCAGACTACCGGCAGGAAACCGGGGACGCCGCTCCCGCCGTGGTGGTCTCCACCGCCAGCCCCTTCAAGTTCGCCGCCGACGTGCTGACCGCGCTGGGAAAGCCCCAGGCGGAAGACCCCCTGACGGCCCTGGCCAAAGCGTCCGGCCAGAGCGTCCCCCGGCCTTTGCGGGGCCTGGAGGAGCGGGAACTGCGCTTCCCCGGCGTGACGGAGCGCAGCGGCATGAAGGAGACCGTCAGCGCATTCCTGCGCTAAGCAACGATACGGAAGCAATCGAGCCCCCTTTTCAGGGGGCTCATCGTTCAGATCATGCTTTTCGGGGTGAAGGTGTCGCAGAAGGTCTCGCCCTTGGTCTCTGCGGTCCGGTTCTGTACGTCGATGTGGTCTGCGGCGCAGTGGCCCTCCTCCTGGAACTTGCAGTGCTGCACGCTGCAGCCCACGCTGGTGACGACGCGATCCGTGTAATGTGCCTTTGCGGTCATATGAATCCCTCCGCTGCTTAGATTCCGGCCCGAGTCGGGCCGGTATGCCTAGTATGGCCGGAGAAACGGGAGATGATACCATGAGTCTGTATGTCATTGGCGACACGCATCTGTCCCTGGGCTGCGAAAAGCCCATGGACGTGTTCGGCGGGCGCTGGACCAACTATGTGGAGAAGCTGCTGGACGGCTTCTCATTCGTGAAACCCGAGGACACCACCGTGCTCTGCGGGGATCTGAGCTGGGGGATGAACCTGGACCAGGCGCGGGAGGACTTTTTGTTTCTCCACCGCCTTCCGGGCCGGAAGATCATTCTGAAAGGCAACCACGACTACTGGTTCGAGACCGCCGCCAAGCTCCGGCGCTTTTTCGCGGAGAACGGCATCGACTCCATGGAGCTGCTGCACAACAACTGCTGCCTCTACGGGGACCTGGCCCTCTGCGGCACCCGGGGCTGGTTTTATGAGGAATCCCGCAGCGCCGAACACGACCGGAAGATGCTGTCCCGGGAGCTGCTGCGGCTGGAGGCCAGCCTGAAAGCGGCGGGGGAGCGGGAGAAGCTGGTCTTCCTCCACTATCCGCCCAAGCTGCTGAACTACGAGTGTACGGAGCTTCTGGACCTGATGGAGGCCTACGGCGTGCGCCGCTGCTGCTACGGCCACCTCCACTCCGCCGGGCGGGCTCTGGCCTTCGAGGGGGAATACCGGGGCATCCGCTTCCGCCTGGTCAGCGCCGACCACCTGCATTTCATCCCCCTGCGGCTTTTGTGAGTGGCTTTTTTACAGAAATTTCACAGGAATGGCATGGAAAGTGTTTGCATTTTCCCGCTATATCTGCTATATTATAATGCGCTGTTTTATGAGAAGCCGCAAAGGCTCAGAGAGAACGTCAGAGCGCCTGACGGAATACGAGGAGGAACCCCCATGGACACCAAAAACATCGAAAAAAAAGACGGCAAAGTGCGCTTCCAGGTCACGGTGGAACCAGAACGCTTTGAGCAGGAAGTCAACAAGGCCTATCTGAAAAACCGGAAGAACATCCTGATCCCCGGCTTCCGCAAGGGCAAGGCCCCCCGCAAGCTGGTGGAGAACCTCTACGGCGAGGGCGTGTTCTATGAAGACGCCATGGAGGCCATCGCGCTGGAGTGCTACCGCGCCGGGCTGGAGGTCGTGGAGGACCGCACGGTGGGCGACCCCGCCATCACCGACTACAAGGTGGGCGACGACAAGAGCCTGACCATCACCTTTGAAGCCGCCCTCTATCCCGAGGTGACCCTGGGCGAATACAAGGGCCTGACCGCCTACAAGCCCGCCGTCAACGTGACGGAGGAACAGGTGGACGCGGAGCTGCGGGCCGTCCAGAAGCGCAACGCCCGCTTCCTGGCCGTGGACCGTCCGGCCCAGAACGGCGACACCCTGCTGATCGACTTTGACGGCTATCTGAACGGCAAGCGCTTCAAGGGCGGCAAGGCGGAGAACTACAAGCTCAAGCTGGGTTCCGCCACCTTCATCCCCGGCTTCGAGGAGCAGCTGGTGGGCGCCGTGGCCGAGGAGGATCGGGACCTGCCCGTCACCTTCCCGGAGGATTACGGCAACGAGTTGGGCGGCAAGGACGTGGTCTTCAAGGTGAAGGTCCACGAGGTCCAGGAGGAGCAGATCCCCGAACTGGACGACGACTTTGCCCAGGATGTCAGCGAGTATGACACGCTGGCCGACTACCGGGCCAGCCTGCGCCGCGATCTGGAGGCCAGAGCCGAGGAGCGCAACACCGCCGGCTTCCGCAGCGCCCTGATGAGCAAGGCCGCCGAGGGCGTCACCGTCACCATCCCCGACGTGATGATCAACACCCGTGTGGAGTCCATCGTGGAGGAGTACACCCGCAGCGTCTCCGTGCAGGGCTACACCCTGGATCAGTACCTGGCCATGCTGAACATGAACGAGGCCAGCTTCCGCAGCTTCATGCGTCCCCAGGCCGAGAGCGAAGTGCGCTCCGAGCTGATGCTGGAGAAGATCGCCCAGGTGGAGGGCCTGGCCCCCACCGCCGAGGAGATCGAGGAAGAATACAAGAAGAGCGCGGAGAAGTACGAGATGGATCTGGACTATCTCAAGTCCGTGCTGAAAGAAGAGATCGTGAAGGGCGAGCTGACCCGCAAGAAGGCCGCCGACTTCATCCTGGCCAACGGCGTCCCCACCGACAAGCCCGAGACCGACCAGGCGGAAGACGCCCCTGCGGAAGCCGAAGCCCCCGCCGAGGCGGAAACCGCCGCCGAGGCCGAGGCCCCCGTAGAGAAGATCGAGGCTCCCGCCGCCCCCGAGACCGTGGAGAAGATCGAAGCCCCCGCCGCGCCGGAGGAGGGCCAGGTATAATTTCCCGCCGCGTCGGATATGCTCCCGAAGCAAGCGGGGGAGCGCAGCACAGCAAAGGAGGAACCCACATGAGCCTGGTACCGTATGTAGTGGAACAGACCAGCAGGGGAGAGCGGTCCTACGACATCTTCTCCCGCCTGCTGAACGACAGAATCATTATGCTCAGCGAAGAGGTCAACGACGTGACCGCCAGTCTGGTGGTGGCCCAGCTGCTCTATCTGGAGGCGCAGGACCCGGACAAGGACATCCAGTTCTACATCAACTCCCCCGGCGGCAGCGTCACCAGCGGTCTGGCCATCTATGACACGATGCAGTACATCAAGTGCGACGTGTCCACCATCTGCATCGGCATGGCCGCCAGCATGGGCGCGTTCCTGCTGTCCAGCGGCACCCGTGGCAAGCGCATCGCCCTGCCCAACGCGGAGATCATGATCCACCAGCCTCTGGGCGGCTTCCAGGGTCAGGCCACGGACATCGAGATCCACGCCCAGCAGATTTTGAAGATCAAAGAGAAGCTGACGCGCATCCTGTCCGAGAACACCGGCAAACCCTTCGAGACCGTACGCGCCGACTGCGAGCGCGACAACTATATGACCGCAGAGCAGGCCCGGGACTACGGCCTGATTGACAAGGTCATCTTCAAGCGCTGACCGACCAGCGCGAGGGACGCCGCCCCCGGCGTCCCTTGCCGTCTCAGCCGACGGCCCATCATATTTTCAGAAAAGGAAACCCAGAGATTATGGCAAAGACTGACGCCGGAAAAAGCAACATCCGCTGCTCGTTCTGCGGCAAGCCGCAGTCCCAGGTCAACCGCCTGATCGCGGGCAACGGAGCCTATATCTGCGACGACTGTGTCCGTCTCTGCATGGACATTGTGGGCGAGGACTATGTGGGGGAGAGTTATCCCCCCGGAGGCAGGGAGGGGGCCGATCGGATGCCCGCCAAGCTGCCCAAGCCCACGGAGATCCGAAAGGTGCTTGACGACTACATCGTGGGGCAGGAGCGCGCCAAGGTGGCCCTGTCCGTGGCGGTCTACAACCACTACAAGCGCATCTTCCACGGCTCCCAGGACAGCGACGTGCAGCTGCAAAAGAGCAACATTCTGCTGATCGGCCCCACGGGCAGCGGCAAGACCCTTTTTGCCCAGACCATGGCCCGGATGCTGGACGTGCCCTTCGCCATCGCCGACGCCACCACGCTGACGGAGGCGGGCTATGTGGGCGAGGACGTGGAAAACATTCTGCTGCGGCTGCTCCAGGCCGCCGACTTCGACGTGGAGCGCGCCCAGCGCGGCATCATCTACATCGACGAACTGGACAAGATCAGCCGCAAGAGCGAGAACACCTCCATCACCCGGGACGTGTCCGGCGAGGGGGTGCAGCAGGCCCTGCTGAAAATTCTGGAGGGCACCGTGGCCGCCGTCCCGCCCCAGGGCGGACGCAAGCACCCCCACCAGGACTTCATCCACATCGACACCAGCAACATCATGTTCATCTGCGGCGGCGCCTTCGACGGCATTGAAAAGATCATCGAACAGCGCCTGGACCGCAAGAGCATGGGCTTTGAGGCGGAGATCCGCAGCGCCCGGGAGCGCAACCTGGGCGAGATCCTGCAGCACGTCCAGCAGCACGACATCCTGCGCTTCGGCATCATCCCGGAGCTGATCGGCCGTCTGCCGGTGATTTGTCCCCTGAACTCCCTGAGCCGGGAGGATCTGGTCCACATCCTGACCGAGCCGAAGAACGCGCTGACCCGCCAGTACAAGGCCCTGATGGAGATGGACAACGTGGAACTGGTCTACGAGGAGGAAGCCCTGGAGGCCATCGCCGACAAGGCCATCGCCATGGAGATCGGGGCCCGTGGTCTGCGCAGCGTCATGGAGAACACCATGACCCGCGTGATGTACGAGGTGCCCAGTGACCCGAGCATCCGCCGGGTGGTCATCACCGCGGACTGCATCCGCAACGGTACCGACCCGGAGATCATCCGGGAAGCATAAAGTGAGACGAACGGCGGCGGGTTCCCCGCCGCCGTCCCTGATACCCCCCCGAAAGGAGGCTGGAAGATGAACGAAGAGAGCAAAAAGACCACTCTGCTGCCCCTGCTGCCCCTGCGGGGCGTGACGGCCTTTCCCGGCGTGCTGCTGAGCTTTGAGGTGGAGCGTCCCATGAGCGTGTCCGCCCTGAACGCCGCGCTGGGGGAGAACCAGGAGATCTTTCTGGTGACCCAATCGGATGTCACCGCCGCCATGCCCCGGCGGCAGGAGCTCTACGCCGTGGGCACGGTCTGCTCCGTGCGTCAGATGCTCCGCATTCCCGGCGGCAATCTGGTGAAGGTGATGGTGGAGGGACTCTACCGCGCCCGGATCCTCAGCGTCCACGAGTCCGCCCCCTATTCCACCGCGGAGGTGGCCCAGCTCCCCACGCCGGAGACCCGGCTGAGCGCCGCCCGCCGGGAGGCGCTGATCCGGCACTGTCTGGGCCTGTTCCAGGAGTTCTGCGAGCTGATGGGCCAGCCCATCCCGGAGCGCTTCCTGCGCCTGGTGGACAGCGACGACGCGGGCTTCGTGGCGGATTTCGTGGCCCAGTACACCCTGAGCAGCTTCGAGCGCAAGCAGCAGATTCTGGAGGAGCTGCACCCCACCCGCCGTCTGGAGCTTGTAAACCGCCTGCTGCGGCAGGAAATCGAGATCCAGACCCTGGAGAAGGAGCTGGACGAGCACACCCGGCAGGAGATGGACCGGGCCCAGCGGGACTACTATCTGCGGGAACAGCTCAAGCTGATCCGCCAGGAGCTGGGGGAGGGCGACGAGCAGCCGGAGGAACAGGAGGACTATCGCAGCCGCATCCTGGCGCTGCACCTGCCCCAGGAGAGCGAGGAACGCCTGCTGAAAGAGCTGGGCCACCTGGCCAAGCAGCCCTACGGCAGCAGCGAGGGCGCGGTGCTTCGGGGCTATCTGGACACGGTGCTGGAACTGCCCTGGAACGTTCGCACCCGCGACACGGTGGACGTGCAAAAGGCCCGCCGGGTGCTGGATGAGGATCACTACGGTCTGGAAAAGGTGAAGGACCGCATTCTGGAGTACCTGGCCGTGCGGCAGCTGGCCCCGGACCTGCGGGGCGGGGTGCTCTGCCTGGTGGGGCCTCCCGGCGTGGGCAAGACCAGCGTGGCCATGAGCATCGCCCGGGCCACCGGGCGGAAGCTGGCCCGCATCTCCCTGGGCGGCGTCCACGACGAGGCGGAGATCCGCGGCCATCGGAAGACCTATGTGGGGGCCATGCCGGGCCGCATCCTGGAAGGACTGCGCCAGGCGGGCAGCATGAACCCCGTCATGGTACTGGACGAGATCGACAAACTGGGCAGCGACTACCGGGGCGACCCCTCCGCCGCCCTGCTGGAGGCCCTGGATGGGGAGCAGAACGGCGCGTTTCGGGACCACTATCTGGAGATCCCGGTGGACCTCAGCGAGGTACTTTTCATCACCACCGCCAACACCGCCGACACGATTCCCCGCCCGCTGCTGGACCGCATGGAGCGCATCACCCTGGGCAGCTATACGGACGAGGAAAAGCTGCACATCGCCAAAGAGCATCTGCTGCCCAAGCAGCGGAAAAAACACGGTCTGAGCGCCGCCACGCTCCGGGTCAGCGACGACGCCATCCGGGAGATCATCGCCGACTACACCCGGGAGAGCGGCGTCCGCGTGCTGGAGCGGGAACTGGCCGCCCTCTGCCGCAAGACTGCCCGGATGCTGGCGGAGGGGACGCGCAAAAGCGTTTCCGTCCGCGCCGGACAGGTGGAGGAACTGCTGGGGGTCCCGAAATACCGCAGCAGCCGCCTTCCCCTCAAGGACGAGGTGGGCCTGGTCCACGGCCTGGCCTGGACCCAGGTGGGCGGCGAAGTGCTGGACGTGGAAGTCAGCGTCCTGCCCGGTTCCGGCAAGCTGGAGCTCACCGGCAACCTGGGCGACGTGATGAAGGAGTCCGCCCGGGCCGCTGTCAGCTACATCCGCTCCCGCTGCACCGCCCTGGGTATCGACCCGGACTTCTATCAGAATCGGGACATCCACATCCACTTCCCGGAGGGGGCCATCCCCAAGGACGGCCCCAGCGCCGGCATTGCCATCACCGTGGCGGTCATCAGCGCCCTCACCGGTCTGCCCGTGCGGCATGACATCGCCATGACCGGCGAGATCAGCCTGCGGGGCCGCGTCATGCCCATCGGCGGGCTGAAGGAGAAGACCATGGCCGCCCTGCGGCTGGGCATCCACACGGTCATCATCCCCGCCGAGAACGAGAAGGACCTGGAGGAGATCGACCCGCTGGTGCGCCAGGCTTTGAACTTCATCACCACCGACCATGTGGACCGGATTCTGGACACCGTACTCCTGCGCGGCGAGGCGGAGGAGCCGGAGCGGGTGCTGTTTCCGGACCCGGTGCAGCCCAAGCGCCGCCGGGTGAGACAGTGAACGCCATGAATCTGCAAAACGTGGCCTTCGTCAAGTCCGCCGCCCGCCCGGCGGACTTCATCCGGGACGGAAGACCTGCCATCGTCTTTGCGGGCAAAAGCAACGTGGGCAAAAGCTCCGTCATCAACCGGGTCCTGAACCGGAAAAACTTCGCCCGGGTGGGGGCCCAGCCGGGGAAGACCGTCCACGTCAACTATTTCCTCATCGACGGCACGGCCTATTTCGTCGATCTCCCCGGCTACGGCTACGCCAAGGTCAGCCAGGCCGAGCGGGACCGCTGGGCCAGACTGATGGAGGACTTCTTCTCCGACCCGGCGCGCATCAGCCTGTGTCTGCTGCTGGTGGACGCCCGGCACAAGCCCACGGCAAATGACATCACCATGGCAGACTGGTTTCTCCGCTCCGGCCGCCCCACCCTGGTGGTGGCCAACAAGCTGGACAAACTGAAAAAAAGCGAGATCGAACCAAACTGCCGCCTGATCCGGGAGACGCTGCGTTTGCCGGAGTCCGTATCCCTGTTGCCCTTCTCCGCAGAAAAAGGCACGGGCCGGGAGGCGCTGGTGGGGGAGATCATGCGGTACATTTGATCCAATGTGATTCTGTCAGTGGAAAGACTGCGGTAAAAGAGGAAGGGGCAAGCCTTCTCTACAAAATGTGGTGGCCAGTGATGAACAACACCGCACAATGTAGGAAAGAGGCTTGCCCCTTTCGCCGTCCGCTTCTTCGCGCAATTCCCGTTTTCCCGTAGGATTTGCCAAAAAACCCACAAAACCCCGGTCAAAAACGATGGACTATCACGATTGACAATTCTGAACCTCCCGGATATGATACAAGGGTAGAGATAGACGGTCTGCGGCACGGACAAGCCCGGCGCGGACCGAGAGCAAGGAGGTCAGGACAGCAATGGACCCTGCAAAGGTAAAAGAACTGGAAGAAACGTGCAAGCGCATCCGCTATCTGATCGTGGACACCATCGGCACCACGGGCTCCGGTCATGTGGGCGGCAGCCTGAGCGCGGTGGAGGCGGTGGTGACGCTGTACTATCATCACATGCACATTGACCCCACCAGGCCGGACCTGCCGGGGCGGGACCGCTTTGTGCTGAGCAAGGGCCATGCCGGCCCGGTGCTCTACGCGGTGCTGGCGGACAAGGGCTATTTTGACCTTAGCTGGCTGCACACTATGAACAAGATCGGCACCCGTCTGCCCAGCCATGTGGACCGCACCAAGACCCCCGGCGTGGACATGACCGCCGGTTCCCTGGGCCAGGGCCTCAGTGCCGCCGTGGGCATGGCCCTCGGCAGCCGCCTGGCCGGAGACGGTGCGCACATCTATTGCATGGTGGGCGACGGCGAGATCCAGGAGGGCCAGATCTGGGAGGCGGCCATGTTCGCCAAGCATGAGAAACTGGACCACCTGATCTGCTTCCTGGACTACAACAAGCAGCAGATCGACGGCTTTGTGGAGGAGATGACCGGCGTCGGCCCCATCCCGGAGAAGTGGCGGGCCTTCGGCTGGAACGTGATCGAATGTCCGGGCCACGACATCGCGGCCATTGACGCGGCCATCGAGCAGGCCAAGGCAAACACGGGCAGCCCCAGCATGATTATCCTGGACACCGTGAAGGGCAAGGGCTATGCCCGCGCCGAGAACAGCCCCTTGAGCTGCCACAGCATGAGCTTTACCAAAGAAGAACACGCAGACGCCCTGCGCGAACTGGAAGGAGGGCTGCAGCATGGCTGAGAAAAAGATTCCCATGCGTCAGGTGGTCGCCGACTGGCTGAACGCAAACATGGCGGAGGACGACAAGATCGTGGTCCTGAACGCCGACCTGGGCGGGGCCTGCGGCACCCAGGGCCTGAGCAAGTCCTGGCCCGACCGGGTCTTCAACGTGGGCATCGCCGAAGCCAACATGGCCGGCGTGGCCGCGGGCCTGGCGGCCTATGGCTACAAGCCCTTCATTTTCTCCTTCGGCCCCTTCGTCACTCGCCGCAGCGCCGATCAGTTGGCCATCTCCATCAGCTATGCCGGACTGAAAGTGGTGGTGGTGGGCACCGACCCCGGCGTGGGCGCGACCATGAACGGCGGTACCCACATGCCCGTGGAGGACGCGGCCATTATGCGGGCCATCCCCGGCTTCCTGGTCTATGAGCCCAGCGACAACGAGCAGTACGAAAAAGCCCTGCCCGCCATCCTGGACTACCCCGGCCCGGTCTACATCCGTCAGGCCCGGAAGATGACCCCGCCGGTCTACCCCGCGCTGAACGAGTTCGATCTGCTGCGAGCCGACCTGCTGCGGGAGGGCACGGACGTGACCCTCATCACGGCGGGCCTGGAGATCGATCAGACCATGAAAGCCGCTGCGCTGCTGGAACAAAAGGGAATCCGCGCCGAAGTCCTGGGCGTCCACACCTGCAAGCCCCTGGACGTGGAGACGGTCCTGCGCAGCGTGGAAAAGACCGGCTGCGCCGTGGTCTGCGAAAACCACAGCGTCATCGGCGGCCTGGGCAGCGCGGTCGCGGAGGCCCTGGCCCGGACCAGACCCACCCCCCTGGAGTTCATCGGCTTCCAGGACTGCTTTGGCGGCGTCGGCCCTATGCCGGACCTGCAGGAGTACTTCGGCATGGCCGACCACTTCATTGTGGATGCGGCGGAAAAAGTCATGCAGCGGAAATAAAGAGCAAGAAAACCCATCGGGAACGCCCAACGGCGTCCCCCCCGGTGGGTTTTGTGCTGTCAGGGGAACCCGGCGCGCTTGCAGCAATGCCCACGTTTTCCCAAGCCCTTCGGCGAATTCAAATTCGCCCCATGTAGGGGGCGGCGTCCCCGACGCCCCGGCAGCAACACCCGAGTTATCCATAAAACCTCCGGCGAATCCGCAACCGCTCCATGTAGGGCGCGCCGACCCGGCGCGCCGCGCAGCAACACCCACGTTTTCCACAACTTCGAGCGAATTCGCAAACAGGCTGCGAATTCGCCGGGGGCCGTTCCATGACGCATCTTTTGCTGCGCGGAAAGGGCAAGCCCTTTCCCTACAAGAAACCGTCTGCACATTTGTCGGAAGTAGCGCAATCGGTTTGCCGTTGCAGCTGGCGCTCTAGTGTTTTTCTATCGCTCAGGCCCACAAAAGCGCAAAAAGGAACAGGCCCCCCGAAAACGGGAAAAGCCTGTCCCATCCAAATCAAATCAACAATATCCCGCTCAGCATCCCGCTCAGCCCTTCCGGATCGGATGCCGGATTACGGTTTTCCACTTCTCCGGCGCCACCCGGCGGGCGTCGCTCAGGTAGATCTCGTGGTGCAGCCGCGTCTCCGAAAAATCCGGGACATAGCCCTGCTGGAGCGCATATTCATGCATCCGTTCCACCGTGGCGGGCTCGTCGTCGAATGGCCCCAGGTGGAGGCACTGGACGCAGAGACCCTCCTCCAGGCGCAGGAACTCCACCGGGGAGAAATCCGTTTTCTTTTTCCGCTCCGCCTCCGCCACGGCCCACTGGAAGTCCGCCCGGGTGACGAAGCCCGGAAGACGGATGACGGACAGCCACTGAAAGCGCTCCTTGTGGGCGTAGTCGATCCCGTCCACACCATCCTGCCACCAGAAGCCCTCCAGCGGCGGGACCACAAAATCGAAATAGCCCGCGATGCGGTGGTCTCCCAGCTTGCTCATCTTGATCGTGAACGCCACGCCGTACAGCAGCCCGATGGCCCGCTGGTACGCGCCGCCGACCCGGTTCGGGTCGCCCTCCCCCCGGACGGCCAGGAACTGCATGGGCGGCACCGTCACAAGGCCGGGCTGGTTTTTGGGCAGATAGAATTCCTTGTATTCCTTCTTGAAGTCAAAGGCCATGAGCTATCACTCCTTTGCATCCACCGTGGCGATGTACTCCAGCCGCGCCCGGTCCTCGGCACGCAGCGGCGCGCCGTCAAAGCTGCGCACGCTTTTCCGGCTTTGCATCAGATTCAACAAGTCAGACATGAGACACCTCCTGAATAAAAATTGAAAAAAAAGAGGGAAACGGATATGAGCAGCACAGATGAACTCCGGAATCAGATCTTCGCTTACGCCGAAGAGACCTACGGCACGCAGCCGGAATATCTCTGGCCCCGCTTTCCCGACTGCGCGGTGCTCCGGCGCGGGGACAACCGGAAATGGTACGGCATCGTCATGGACGTGTCGCGGGAGAAGCTGGGCCTGCCGGGCCTTGGCCGGGTGGATATCCTGAACGTCAAGCTGGGGGACCCGCTGCTGACGGAACTGCTGCTCGGCCAGCCGGGTTACCGCAAGAGCTACCACATGGGCGGGAACGGCTGGATCTCCATCCTGCTGGACGGGACCGTGCCGGTCCAGGATATCTGCCACTGGCTCGACCACAGTTATGGAGAGACCGCCCCGCCCATGCGGAAGAAACGGGGATAGGGGAGTGCGGTTTCCGATGGGGAAAGCGTAGCATACTTGAGGCGATTTGACAAGCCGATGCTGCAAGTCGTGCGGTGGGTTTTTGCTCCTGGCCCATTGCATTTTTTGACGCTGTTTCGTATAATCAGAAGGAACTGATTGGAACAGGAGGCCCGACCCATGCCGTCCACAAAAGGATATCTGGAATTTATCCTGGAGCAGCTTTCGGAACTGTATGACCTGTCCTGGCGCGGGATGATGGGGGAGTACATCCTCTATGTCCGGGGCAAGGTCTTCGGCGGGATCTATGACGACCGTTTCCTGGTCAAGCCGACCAGATCGGCGCTGGCGATGCTGCCGAACGCGAACCTGGAAGCGCCCTACCCAGGGGCGAAGGAGATGCTGCTGGTGGAGGCCGTGGAAGACCGGGCGTTTCTGCGGGATCTGGTGGAAGCCATGGATGCGGAGCTGCCCGCACCCAGGCCGAGAAAGAAGCGCCCTGCCATACAGCGGGATACAAGATGAAAAAACAGACCGGGAGGAATCATTCATGTTACAAGTCTACTGTTACAGCAGATGCACCACCTGCAAAAAAGCCCTGGCCTGGCTCGACGCCCGGGGCGTGGCCTACGAGCTGCTCGACATCAAAGCCGACCACCCGGATGAGGAGACCCTGCGCCGCTATCACGCCATGAGCGGACTGCCCCTCAAGCGCTTCTTCAACACCAGCGGCATCCCCTATCGGGAACTGGGCCTGTCCAAAAAGCTGCCGGACATGCCCGAAGACGAACAGTTCCGTCTCCTGGCCGGCGACGGGATGCTGGTCAAGCGGCCCCTGGTGGTCGGGGAAGATTTCGTCCTGACCGGCTTCAAAGAGGCGGAATGGGCGGAGAAGCTGCTGAAGTGAAAAGCATCTGGAAGACCCCGCCGCAGCGGGATGCGCCCCATATCTGAATTTCCATCGGCGCAAAAGCTTGCAATCTCGCCTCTGTTCGGGTAAAATATAACCAGACAACACACGAAATGGAGGCTTTTTTATGGCAACCGTTCAGACCGCGCCCTCCGGCGCGGCGTATGTACCCTATGCCCAGCGCGAGGGCAACGAGTCCATCGTCTATTTCACCCGCGACCTGAGCCCGGAGGGGATCATCCGGGCCTATCAGCGCGTCAAAGGCAACATCTCCGGCCGCGTGGCCGTCAAGCTGCACACCGGCGAGCCCCACGGCCCCAACATCATCCCGCCCGCCTGGGTCAAGGTCTTCCTGGAGCGGGAGCTGCCAGAGGCCACCATCGTCGAGACCAACACCTTCTACGACGGGGACCGCTACACCACGGAGCAGCACCGCCGAACCCTGGAGGTCAACGGCTGGACGGACTTCACCACCGTGGACATCACGGACGAGCACGGCACGGTAATGCTGCCTGTCCGGGGCGGCAAGTGGTTTACCGAGATGAGCGTGGGAAAGAGCTTGCCGGACTATGACTCCCTGGTGGCCCTGACCCACTTCAAGGGGCATATGATGGGCGGCTTCGGGGGCAGCAACAAGAACATCGGCATCGGCTGCGCCGACGGACGGATCGGCAAGGGCATGATCCACGCTAAAGACGGCAACGACTGGGGCGTGGTGAAGGAGGAACTGATGGAAAAGATCAGCGAGTCCACCAAGGCCACCATCGACCACTTCGGCAAGCGCGTGGTCTATCTCAACGTGCTGCGCAACATCTCCGTCTCCTGCGACTGCGAGGGCGTGAACGCCCAGCCCGTGGTGACGCCCAACATCGGCATCGTGGCCAGCACCGACATCCTGGCGGCGGACCAGTGCAGCGTGGACCTGGTCCTCTCCCTCCGCGAGCCGGACCGGCACGCCATGGAGGAGCGGATGCGCACCCGCCACGGCTATCGCCAGCTCAGCTATATGAAGGAGCTGGGCATGGGGAACGACCGCTATGTCCTCATCGACATCGACCACGACGATGCGCGCATCACGCCCAAGGAGGCGGTGGTGGGCGTGCGCCCCTTCCGCAGCTGAGACGGACGGCGAAGGAACGAAACCCATGTTTCAACTGCTGAAAACCGAGGGCCGCGCCCGGCGCGGCGGCTTTTCCACGCCCCACGGCCTGATCCAGACGCCGGTCTTCATGAACGTGGGCACCCAGGCGGCCATCAAGGGCGGGCTGAGCGCCTGGGACCTGGAGCGCATCGGCTGCCAGATGGAGCTGAGCAACACCTACCACCTCCACGTCCGTCCGGGGGACGGGCTGATCCGGGAACTGGGGGGGCTGCACAAGTTCATGACCTGGAACGGCCCCATGCTGACGGACAGCGGCGGCTTTCAGGTCTTCTCCCTGGCCCAACTCCGAAAAGTCCGGGAGGAGGGCGTGTCCTTCCACTCCCACGTGGACGGGGCGAAGATCTTCATGGGGCCGGAGGAGAGTATGCGCATCCAGAGCAATCTGGGCAGCGACATCGCCATGGCCTTCGACGAGTGCGTCAAGATCCCTTCGCCCTACGAGTATGTGAAAGCCGCCTGCGGCCGCACGGCCCGCTGGCTGGCGCGCTGCAAGACGGCGCTGGCGGCTTACAACAGCGAGTCGGACGCCGTCAACCCCGGCCAGGTGCTCTTCGGCATCAACCAGGGGGCGGTGTTCCACGATCTGCGCATCCAGCACATGCAGCAGATCGCGGAGCTGGACCTGCCCGGCTACGCCATCGGCGGCCTGGCGGTAGGGGAGACCCACCAGGAGATGTATGACACCATCGAGGCGGTGGAGGAATACATGCCAAAGGACCGTCCCCGCTACCTGATGGGCGTGGGCACCCCCTCCAACATCATCGAGGGCGTGGCCCGGGGCGTGGACTTCTTCGACTGCGTCATGCCCTCCCGCAACGGGCGGCACGGGCATCTCTTCACCTGGAACGGCGTCTTGAACATCCACAATCAGAAATACGCCAGGGACCCGGACCCCATCGAGCCGGGCTGCGGCTGCCCCGCCTGCCGCCGCTATTCCAAAGCCTACATCCGCCACCTGCTCCGGGCTCAGGAACCCCTGGCGCTGCGGCTGCTGGTGCTGCACAATCTCTATTTCTACAACGAATTGCTGCGCCGCATCCGGGAGGCCCTGGACGAGGGACGCTTTGCGGCCTTCCGCCGGGAGTACAGCGAAAAACTTTCCCGTCGAATTTGAAAACTTCTTGCAATTGCGGCGGAAACCCGATATACTGCTTTTTAATCGAATCACACAGGAGGTCTTTCCATGAAAAAAAGCCTGAAAAAGCTGCTGGCTTCGGCTTTCGCCCTGGCCATGAGCCTGGCCCTGGCCACCGGCGCCTTTGCCGAGGGCGCAGTCACCACCACCGCTGCGGCGTCAGACGCCACCGCCGCCAGCGCCGGTCTGTTTGGCAACGCCATGCCCCTCATCATGATCGTCGTGCTGATCGCCGTGTTCTACTTCTTCATGATCCGCCCGGAGCAGAAGAAGCGCAAGGCCGCCGAGGAGATGCGCAGCAATCTCGGCGTCGGCGACAAGATCACCACCATCGGCGGCATGGTCGGCAAGATCGTGGACATCAGCAACGACCTGATCACCTTTGAGACCGGCGAGGACCGGGTCCGCATCCAGGTCACCAAATGGGCCATCTCCACCAACAGCATCCAGAAGCAGGAGGAAAAAGCCTGAGCCTCCCGCATGGAACAGCACCTCCCCGAATAAGCTTGAAACAAAGCTTGATTCGGGGAGGTTTTTTTTATGTCGGAGAAGGGCTTGCGAAAGGATGGGCTGCCCTGGCCGCGCCTGTTGGCTTCCGGGGCGGTGGGGCTGCTGACCGCGCTGGGAGGGATCCTGCTCCTGGCGCTGCTGGGGGCGGACGCGCTGATCGGCACGGGCCGGGAGGCGCTGGCGGCCAGGGGCGCGCTGCTGCTGGGGACGGCGCTGGGGGCTTTCCTGGCCTGCAGAAAGGCAGGGGAGGGGAGGGTCGTTGCGGCAGCCGTGGCCGGGGGCGTGTCGCTGGTCTTTGTGCTGCTGCTGAGTCTGCTGGTCCCGGAGGCCCGGCTGTTCAGCTTCGCCACGTTGAAGAGTATCCTCTGCGTAATCGTCGGGAGCCTCGTGGGCTGCGCCCTCAGCGCCCGGCGCAGGAAGCGCCGGAGAAGACGGAACTGATATAACTATTTGTTATCAATTCGCAAAGTTGACATAAAAGCGGCGTGATAACCAATATGTTGTTGTTTACGTAATGTATAGCGCTATATCTAGGAGATATCCGGCGCAAAGCGTGTCGAAGCTGCTTTTTTGGTTCGTCGGTAGACATAAAACAATTTACATAATATTTTGGCATAATCCACAAAAATTTTTTTCTGCCCGCAAAACGCTTGATTGAGCGGGAGACTTGTATTATATTGTCCATGCGACTTGGTTATGTAAAGCGGCAGCGCCGCGAAGGGTTCCTGCGTATGTTTCTGCACCGTTCCGCATCTCCATCTCCGCAAAAGCTCCGCCCCCGCCGTGCGGAGCAGCATCCCGCGCCGCTGGGCGACCGGCTTGTGTTTTCCTGCTGCCTCCTGGGCGTGCTGGGTGGGGCCGTGGTGGGCCTTTACTCCCCCGGCGGCGCGCTGTCCCTGGGCGCGCTCCGTCTGGGAGCCTTCCAGGCGGTCTCCGGCGGCTTTCCCGGCTATGTGCTGGCCATCGCCGTCTGGTTTCTGCTGCTGGCCCTGGGCGGCACAAGCTACCTGGGCTTCCTCGCGGCGCTGCTGGTCTCTTTTTTCAGCGCCTTTCGTCTGAGCTGTTCCGTGGCCGCCCGCTTTGTCTCTGCGGCCTATCCCGGACTCTGGGAAGCGCTGCTGCGCTACGGAGTCCCGGCGCTGCTGGCTGCCCCTTTCCTGCTGGCCGCCGCCGGAGGGTGTTTCCGCGCCGCCCAGCGCCTGTATCAGCTCCGCTTCCATCCTGCCGCCGCGCCGAAGGCCGGGCGCGTTTTGCCCCTGAGCCTGGGTTCCGCCGCTGCGGTTTTGCTGGCGGCGGCCTACTGCGCCTATCTCCTGCCCCTGCTGCTGCCCTGATCCTGTGTACAAAGGAGGCGTCCCCGCATGAAAGATCCCCTTTCCTATTCCAAATACGAGACCTATCTGCGGGACGTGAAGCACGCATCGGCCAACACCCTCAGTTCCTACCTGCGGGATATCCGCCAGCTGGGGGAATATCTGGCGGCCCATACCGACTGTGGCTACGCCGACGCGGACGAGCAGGCCCTGCGGGACTATATCGCCCATCTGCGCGCCTGCGGCAAGTCCGTCTCCACCGTGTCCCGCGCCATCGCCTCCATCAAGAGCTTCTATGCCTTTCTGGAGGAACAGGGCCTGCGGGCCGGGAACCCCAGCGGGGTTCTGGTGCCGGACAAGTCCACCCAGAAGCTGCCGCAGATCCTCAGCAGCCGGGAGGTGGAGCTGCTGCTGGAGCAGCCGGTCTGCGTGGACCCCAAGGACTATCGGGACCGGGCCATGCTGGAGCTGCTGTACGCCACGGGCATCCGGGTCAGCGAACTGATCAGCCTGGACCTGGGGGACGTGAACCTGCCCGCCGGGCTCATCACCTGCCACGGGCGGGAGCATGACCGGGCCATTCCCCTCTATCCCGCCGCCATCCGCGCCCTGAGCGAATACACCGAGTTCGTCCGCCCCCGGATGATCGCGTCCCCGGAGGAACGGGCGCTGTTCGTCAACGTCAGCGGCGAGCGCATGAGCCGCCAGGGCTTCTGGAAGCTCATCAAGTGTTACCAGGCCAAGGCGGGCATTGAGAAGGACATCACCCCCCACACCCTGCGTCACTCCTTCGCCGCCCATCTGCTGGAAAACGGCGCGGACCTGCGCAGCATCCAGGAGATGCTGGGCCACGCGGACATCTCCTCCACGCAGATCTACTCCCAGCTGGTCAAAAAGCAGTTGAAGGACGTGTACAACAAGGCCCATCCCAGGGCCTGATCGTTCCAAACATAGCAGCAGGACCGCTCCAGCCAGAATGACCGGGGCGGCCCGCTTTTTTTCGCCCCGCCGTATTGTCCCGCCTCCTTTTGGGAAAACTGGCAGCGAGGTGATAAAAATGGCAAAGCGCAAGAACAAGCAGATTCCCCACGACAAGCGAAAGAGCGGCAGCGAGACCGCAGCGTTGTACCTGGCCCAGGGCAGCGCGGCGGGGGCCATGCCGCCGGCCATGAACGCGGACCTGGCGGGGGACAGGCCGGAGCAGGACATCCCCGCCTCTGAGCGGAAGCGCCGATGACCGGGCAGGGGGAAGGGCGGGTCAACAGCCGGAAAGCCGCGGTCATCGGCTGCGGCTTCGTGGGCTCGGCCTCCGCCTTTGCCCTGATGCAGAGCGGCCTGTTCTCGGAGATGGTGCTCATCGACGCCCGGCGGGAGAAAGCGGAGGGGGAGGCCCTGGACATCAGCCACGGTCTGCCCTTCGCCCAGCCCATGCGCATCTACGCCGGGGACTATGACGACATCGGCGACGCCGCCATCGTGGTCCTGTCCGCCGGGGTGAACCAGAAGCCCGGAGAGACCCGGCTGGACCTGGTGCGGAAAAACGCCGCCGTGTTTCAGAGCATCCTCCCGGAGCTGCTGCGGCGGGACTTCGGCGGCATCCTGCTGATCGTCACCAACCCGGTGGACATCCTCACCTGTGCGGCCCTGCGCCTGTCCGGGCTGCCGGAGAACCGGGTGTTCGGCTCCGGCACGGTGCTGGACACGGCGCGGATGCAGTATCTGCTGGGGGAGCATCTGGGGGTAGACCCCCGCAACGTCCACGCTTTCATCATCGGGGAGCACGGCGACAGCGAGATCGCCGCCTGGAGCAGCGCCAACATTGAGGGTGTGCCGCTGAACGACTTCTGCGAGATGCGGGGCTTCTACCGCCACGTGGAGGCCATGCAGCGCCTGGCGGAGGAGGTCCGGCAAAGCGCGGACAAGATCATCGAGCGCAAACAGGCCACCTATTTCGGCATTGCCATGTCGGTGCGCCGCATCTGCGCGGCCATCATCCGGGACGAAAAATCCGTGCTGCCCGTGTCCTGGATGCAGCACGGGGCCTACGGCCTGGAGGGCGTGGCCCTCAGTATGCCTGCAGTCATCGGCAAAAGCGGCATTGAGGCGGCAGTGCCCATCCGGCTGGACGGGCGGGAGGCCCTGGCCCTGCGGGACTCCGCCGCAAAGCTGGAGCAGGTGCGCGATCAGGTCTTCGGGAAGAGCTGATCGCCCGGCAAAAAACAGGGAAAAGAGAGCTGATCGCCGACAAAATCCGGGGAAAACCCCGCTTTTGTCTGCCACCAGCTCTCTTTGTTTGCGCGGAAGCGAAAAAACCGCTTGCTTTCTTTCGCTAATGTGGTAATATGTGAAAGTAAAATCTTATTACATAAGAAAGAGGGAACCAACATGAAAAAGCTCACAAGCATTCTGGCTCTGACCCTGGCGCTGATCCTCTGCCTCGGTCTCGCCGCCTGCGGCACTGCCGCGCAGCCCGGAAACACGGAAGCGCCCGCCGCCTCTGACCTGGACTACGTTAAGGCCAACGGCAAGCTCATCATCGGCATCACCGACTTCGCCCCCATGGACTATCAGGACGAAACCGGCGCATGGGTAGGCTTTGACGCCGACATGGCCGCGGCCTTCGCGGAGAGCCTGGGCGTCGAGCCGGTGTTCCAGGTCATCGACTGGGACAACAAGATCATGGAGCTGAACGGCAAGACCATCGACTGCGTCTGGAACGGCATGACCCTCACCGATGAGGTGCAGGCGGGCATGGAGTGCTCCAACGCCTACTGCAACAACGCCCAGGTGGTCATCGTCCCGGCGGAGCAGGCCGCAGACTACCAGACCGCCGACAGCGTGGCCGGACTGCACTTCGCGGTGGAGGCCGGTTCCGCCGGAAAGAGCGTGGCGGAGGAGAACGGCTACGTCTATACGGAGGTCATCGACCAGGCCACTGCGCTGCTGGAGGTCCACTCCGGCACGGCGGACGCCGCCATCATCGACGCGCTCATGGCCGGCGCCATGGTGGGCGAGGGCACGGATTATGCCGACCTGACCTATACCGTGGGCCTGAACTCTGAGGAATACGGCGTCGGCTTCCGCAAGGGCAGCGACCTGGCCGCCGCGCTGAACAGCTTCTTCCAGAGTGCCTATGCCGACGGCAGCCTCCAGGCCTGCGCCGAACTCTACGGCATTGAGGCCGCGCTGATCGCCCAGTAACGCGCCGTGTTAGCTACCGTTCTCGGCGCGCTGAACCAGGGCTTTCTGAAAACCCTGCAGCTCTTCGGGGTGACGCTCCTGGGCGCCATCCCCCTGGGGCTGATCATCTCCTTCGGATCCATGACCCGATTCCGCCCCCTCCGCTGGCTGACGCGGACGGTGGTGTGGATCGTGCGCGGGACGCCGCTGATGCTCCAGCTCATCATCATCTACTACGTCCCCGGCCAGATCATGGACTCCAGCCCCTGGCCCATGGGGGAGAATGGGCGTTTCCTGGCCTCGGCCATCGCCTTCATCTTCAACTACGCCTGCTATTTCTCCGAGATTTTCCGGGGCGGCATCGAGGGCGTCCCCAGAGGCCAGCGGGAGGCCGGGCAGGTGTTGGGCATGACCCGCAGCCAGATCTTCTTCCGGGTGGAGCTGATGCAGATGGTCAAGCGCATCATGCCGCCCATCTCCAACGAGATCATCACCCTGGTCAAGGACACCTCACTTGCCCGCATCATCGCCTATGAAGAACTCATCAAGGCGGGCTACGACTTCCTGAAAGGCTCCCACGGCTATTCGGGCTTGCTCTGGCCGCTGTTCTTCACCGGCGTCTACTACCTGCTGTTCAGCGGTCTGCTGACCATTCTGTTCAACCGGACCGAGCGCAGACTGGACTATTTCAAAGTGTGAGGGGGGCGCGCCATGGCTATCTTGGAAGTACAGGAGCTCTCCAAACGCTTTGGGGACGTGGAGGTGCTCCGAAAAATCAACTGTTCCCTGGAAGCAGGGGAAGCCCTGTCCATCATCGGCTCCTCCGGCAGCGGCAAGACCACGCTGCTGCGCTGCCTGAACTTTTTGGAGACCCCGGACGCCGGGCGCGTGCTGGTGCGGGGCGAGACGGTGTTCGACGCCGCCGAGCCCAAAAAGCCCTCTGAGGCCGCGCTGCGCCGCCGACGCCTCCACTTCGGGCTGGTGTTCCAGAGCTTCAACCTGTTTCCCCAGTACACGGCGCTGGAAAATGTGCGCCTGGCCGGGCTGTTGCTGGCGAAGGAGCGCCCGGACTTTCGGGAGAAGCGGAAGGAGATCCTGACGGAGCTGAACGAGCGGGCCATGTTCCTGCTGACGGACATGGGTCTGGCGGACCGGGCGGGGCACTATCCCCACCAGCTCTCCGGCGGCCAGCAGCAGCGGGTGGCGATTGCCCGGGCCCTGGCCCTGGAGCCGGACATCCTCTGCTTTGACGAACCCACCAGCGCCCTGGACCCGGAACTGACCGGGGAGGTGCTGCGGGTCATCCGCTCCCTGGCGGAGCAGCGCACCACCATGATCATCGTGACACACGAAATGGCCTTTGCCCGGGATGTGGCGGACCGCGCCATCTTCATGGACGGCGGGCGCGTCGTGGAGGAGGGTCCGGCACGGGAACTCATCGACCATCCCCAGGAGGAGCGCACACGGCAATTCCTCTCCCGCTACGGCGCACTGTCCTGAGCGGGGCCGGAAACGTCGTTCCAGCATAAAAAGGGCAAGCGCCCGACCTGTAAGCCGCAGCGCAAACGGCGGGGCACAGGTCGGGCGTCTCGTTCTGTTTTCGGATTTCAAGGAGGTGACAGGACTTGTCGGACGGGGATATGGAGGTCTTTTTCTGTGGTTTGGCTGCGTTGCTTGGGGCGGTCCTGGGTTCCTTCTTCAACTGCGCGGCCTGGCGGACTGCCCGGGGGCAAGTCTGGTGGACCGGGCGCAGCCGTTGTCCGGTCTGCGGCCACGCCCTGGGTGCTTTGGAACTGATTCCTGTGCTCAGCTTTCTCTTGCAGCGGGGCCGATGCCGCCATTGCGGGGCGAAGCTCCCATGGCGCTATCTGCTGACGGAGCTGGGCTTCGGGCTGCTCACGGTGCTGAGTTATCGGCGCTTTGGCCTCAGCCTCTACGGGCTGGGCTGCTACGTCTTCTTCTGCTGTCTGCTGTGCCTTTCGCTGGTGGACTGGGAGATCTACATCATCCCCGACGGCTGCCTGATCGCGGCGGCGCTAGCCTGGCCGCTGACCCTGCCCGCGCTGGACTTTGACGGACTGCGCATCCTGGAGCGCATTCTGTCGGCGCTGGTCTTCGGCGGCGGGATGCTGCTGCTGGCGCGCTGGATGGACCGGCTGCTGGACAAAGAGAGCCTGGGCGGCGGGGATATCAAGCTCTTTGCCCTGCTGGGGCTGTACCTGGGCCTCGCCCGCAGCCTGCTGGCGCTGCTGCTGTCCAGCCTCTTGGGTCTGCTGCTGGCCCTGGTTCCGCGGGGCGGGGACAAACGCATCCCCTTTGCCCCGGCCATCAGCCTGGCGGCGGCGCTGACGCTGCTGTGGGGGGACACGGTAATCGACTGGTATCTGGGCCTGTTTGCGTTTTGAAGCATGAAAAAAGCGGAAGGGGGGACGGCCCTTCCGCAGTTCCTCATGTGTCGTTTTGTTCCGGCTCCATGCGCAGCAGACGATACAGCAGGCGGTACAGCTCCGACGCTTCCTCCGGCTCCAGCGGGAGACAGCTTCCCACCTGCGCCGGGATGGGCAGCGCCCGCTCCCGCAGCGCCTGACCCGCCTCCGTCAGCTCCGCCAGCAGCACCCGCTCGTCCTCCCGGCTGCGAAAGCGGCGGAGATAGCCCTTGCGCTCCAACTGCTTCAGCAGCGGCGTCAGGGTGCCGCTGTCCAGATAGAGCCGCTGCCCCAGGGCCTTCACGCTGACGCGCCCTTCTTCCCAGAGCACCATCATCGTGATATACTGTGTATAGGTCAAATCCAGCGCTTCCAGATGGGGGCGGTAGCGCTTGATGAGCTGGCGGGAGGCGGCGTAAAGGGGGAAGCAGAGCTGGTTTTCCAGTTTCAGCACATCGTTTGGGTCCATGGTTTCAGGCCGCGTGCAGTTCCTCGTAGGCCTGGCGCACGGCTCGGGCCAGCTGGTCGGCGCAGGAGGTGGGTCTCCGTCCGCAGGTGTTGCCCTTGAGATATGCCTCGATTTTGTCCACGGTCCAGCCGTTCACCAGCTTGGAAATGGCCTTGAGGTTGCCGTTGCAGCCGCCGTCAAACTGGATGTCGGTGATCACGTCGCCGGCGATGTGAAAGCGGATCTTGCGGGCACAGACCATCCGGGTCTCGTATTCGTAGTTCATTTCAGCGCCTCTTCCACCTGTTTCGCCACCCGGTCCATGTCCTCCGTAGGCTCGAAGCGGGCGACGATGTTGCCTTCCCGGTCGATGAGGAACTTGGTGAAGTTCCACTTGATCGCGCCGTTGCTTTTGTAGTCCTTGTCCATGCTCCGGGCCGTCGCCGCCATCAGCATGGCCCGGGGCCCCTTGCCGAAGCCGGAAAAGCTGCTGTTTTCGGACAGCCAGCGGTAGAGGGGAATGGCATTCTCGCCGATCACGTCCACCTTGCTGAACTGGGGGAAACGAATGCCAAAGCGCCCGGTGCAGAAGCTGTGGATCTCCGCGTCGTCCCCCGGAGCCTGGTTGGCGAATTGGTTGCAGGGGAAGTCCAGGATCTCCAGCCCCTCGGCCTGGTGCTTGTCGTACAGCTCCTGGAGCTGGGTGTACTGGGGCGTAAAGCCGCAGCCCGTGGCCGTGTTGACAATCAGGAGCACCTTGCCCCGATACTCTTCAAGAGAAACCTCCCGCCCGTCCTGGGCGCGGACCGTAAAATCATAAACCGTCATTTGAATGCGTCTCCTTTCACAGCATCAAATTCAATTGCTTGCAATCAAATTATAGCACAGAATCCGGGTTTGTCAAGCGGAACATTGCGCGACGTAGTCTGGAAAAGAAGGGGAGGACTTGTCTTGCTGTATGATACCGAACTGGCCTCGCCGGTGGGCGTGCTGACGCTGCTGGCGGAGGAGGACGCCCTGTTGGGCCTCTGGATCGCGGGGCAGAAATTCCACGGCAGTGCGCTGCTGCAAGCGGCGCGGCGGGGGGACTGTCCCGCGCTCCGGGCGGCGGAGGACTGGCTGGCGCGCTATTTCGCGGGTCAGGCCCCGGACCCCTGGGCGCTGTCCCTGCGCCCTGCGGGCACGGCCTTTCAACGCCGGGTCTGGGAGGCGTTGCGGCGCATCCCTTATGGCGCGACGCGCAGCTATGGGGACCTTGCCCGGGAACTGGGCACCTCTCCCCGGGCGGTGGGCGCCGCCGCCGGGCGCAACCCCATCTCGATCCTCATCCCCTGTCACCGCCTGATGGGTGCGGATGGCAATCTGACGGGCTACGCGGGGGGCCTGGCGGTCAAGGAGGCGCTGCTGCGCCTGGAGGGGGTCTAAACCCTGTCCCGTTTGCATATCCATGAACACGACGATATCGCAAACGGGACGGAGGAACAGCCATGCTTGATACCGCGATCTATCAAAACCTGTCCGCACGCACGGGAGGCAACATCTACATCGGCGTCGTGGGGCCGGTCCGCACGGGCAAATCCACCTTCATCAAACGCTTTATGGAAACCATGGTGCTGCCGGACATGCAGGATGTCTACCAGCGGGAGCGCGCCAGAGACGAGCTGCCCCAGAGCGGGTCCGGCCGCACCATCATGACGGCGGAACCGAAGTTCGTCCCGGAGCAGGCGGCGGAGCTGCGGCTCGGGGACAAGGCCGTGTGCCGGGTCCGCATGGTGGACTCCGTGGGATTCATGGTCAACGGGGCGGTGGGGAATCTGGAGGACGGGGCGGAGCGCATGGTGATGACGCCCTGGTACGACGAGGAGATCCCCATGCACCAGGCGGCGGAGGAAGGGACCCGGCGGGTCATCGCGGACCACTCCACCGTGGGCATCCTTGTGACCACGGACGGGAGTGTCTGCGGCATCGAGCGGGCGGAATACGAAACGCCGGAGGCCCGGGCCGCCGCCGCGCTGAACGCCGTGGGCAAGCCCTATGTGATTTTGCTGAACAGCGCCCACCCGGAGGCGGAGGAGACGCGGCAGCTGGCCGCCGAACTGGGCGAGCGCTACGGGCGGCGCTGCCTCCCGGTCAACTGCGCGGCGCTGCGGCGGGAGGAACTGGAGGAGCTGCTCCAGGCGCTGCTGTATGAGTTCCCGGTGCTGCGCTGCGCTGTGTTCCTGCCCGCCTGGACGGACGCCCTGGGGCCGGAGAGCGCGCTGCGCCAGGAACTCTTTGGGCTGATTCTCCACGCGGCGGAGAATGCAGAGTCCATGGGCGCGGCCAAGGACATGGCCTCGCGCATCGCGGAAAGCGAACTGGTGCAGAGCGCGGCGGTGGAGCGCATGGAGCTGGGGCAGGGGGAACTGCGCCTGAGCGTGGCGCTGCCGCAGCAGCTCTATTACCGGACCGTCAGCGAGGAATCCGGCTTCGAGATCCGCAACGACCGGGATCTGATGCTGCTGCTCCACTCGGTCAGCAGCCTGAAAGGGGAGTACGAGCGGGTCCACGCGGCACTGGAGGAGGCGCGGGCCACGGGCTACGGCATCGTCATGCCCACGCTGGAGGAGATGACGCTGGAGGAACCGCAGATCGTCCGCCAGGGCGGGCGCTACGGCGTGAAGCTCAAGGCCAGCGCCCCCTCCATCCATCTGATGATGGCCAACATCGAGACGGAGGTCTCCCCCGCCATCGGCGGAGAGAAGGCCAGCGAAGAGGTCATCAACTTCCTGCTCCAGGGCTACGACGGGGATATCAACCGCATCTGGGAGTCCAACATCTTCGGCAAGGCCCTGAACGACATCGCCGGGGAGGGGCTGACCGGCAAGATCAAGAACATGCCCGAGGACGCCAAGCAAAAGCTGCGGAGCACGGTGCAGCGCATCATCAACGAGGGCAGCGGCGGCCTGATCTGCATCCTGCTGTGAGCGCGGGAGAGGGGAGGGGCCATGCATCCGAAGCAGAGCGGGAAACCCGCCGCGCCCTTGCTTTTTCTCGTCTGCGCTGTCATAATAGGGCTGTGGGCGGCCTTGCCCGCCGCAGCGGTAGAGAACGCCGGAGCAAGCCCGCCGGTGCTGGTGGTGGACCCGGGCCACGGCGGATTGGACGGTGGGGCCACGGCGGCGGACGGCAGCCTGGAGAGCGCGATCAACCTGGCCATTGCGCTGCGGGTACGCGCTCTGGCGCGGCTTTTCGGCGTCCAAGTGCGCCTGACGCGGGACGGGGAAGAGCTGGACTATCCACCGGAGGCGGAGACCGTCCACGCCAAAAAAGTCTGGGACCAGAAGCGCCGGGTGGCGCTGATCCGCCAGACGGAGGGCGCGATGCTGCTGAGCATCCACCAGAACAAGTACCCCGACGCCCGCCCCAGGGGTTCCCAGGTGCTCTATGCCAGGACCCCCGACTCAGCGGCCTGGGCGGAGCTGACCCACGCGAACCTGATCGCGGCCCTCTGCAAGGATAACCGCCGCGTGGCCGCGCCCATCTCGGAGGACATCTATCTCATGCGGGAGATCGACTGCCCCGGCATCCTGGTGGAGTGCGGCTTCCTGTCAAACCCCCAGGAGGCGCAAAAGCTGAAAAGTCCGGGCTATCAGCTGGAGCTAGCCCTGGTGCTGACGGCGTCTTATCTGCAATTCCTTTCGACACAATTCCAAGGAGATACCGGATAAATGAAAGAGAAAACCAAGTTTTTCTGCACGGAATGCGGGAATGAGACCTACAAATGGTTTGGGCGCTGTCCGGCCTGCGGCCAGTGGAACACGCTGGTGGAGGCCCCGGCGGAGAGCGCGGAAAAGAGCAAGTCCGGCGCGGTCAAAGCCGCCGGTGCGCCGATTTTGAACCGCCCGCGCCCCATCACCGATCTGGACGGGGAGGAGGAGCTGCGCTTTTCCACCGGCCTGGGGGAACTGGACCGGGTGCTGGGCGGCGGTGCGGTCATCGGCTCCATCGTCCTGGTGGGCGGCGCGCCGGGCATCGGAAAATCCACGCTGCTGCTGCAAATCTGCGGCAGGCTGGAGGGGCAGACCGTGCTCTATGTCACCGGCGAGGAGAGCGCCCGGCAGCTCAAGCTCCGGGCCAGGCGCCTGGGCGTGGAGAAAGAGTGCGTGCTGGTGCTGGCGGAGACCAACCTGGACAACATCCTCCGGGCCATTGAGGACAGCAAGCCCGACGTGGTCATCATCGACTCCATTCAGACCGTCTTCAACGGGGACCTGAGCAGCGGGCCGGGCAGCGTCAGCCAGGTCAAAGACTGCACCATGGCCCTGATGCGCTCAGCCAAGCAGGGCGGTTTTACCTGTTTCGTGGTGGGCCATGTGAACAAAGAGGGGGCCATTGCCGGACCCAAGGTGCTGGAACATATGGTGGACTGCGTGCTCTACTTTGAGGGGGACCGGGCCATGAGCTACCGTATCCTGCGGGCGGCCAAGAACCGCTTTGGCTCCACCAACGAGATCGGCGTGTTCGAAATGGCCGACAAGGGCCTGGTGGAGGTGCCGAACCCCTCGGAGATGCTGCTGTCCGGCCGCCCGAAAAACAGCCCCGGCACCTGCGTCACCTGCGTCATGGAGGGCTCCCGCCCGATCCTGGCGGAGGTCCAGGCGCTGGTGGCCCCGTCCGGCTACGGGAGCGCCCGGCGCAACAGCAACGGCTTTGACTACAACCGGGCCATGCTGCTTCTGGCCGTGCTGGAAAAGCGCGGCGGCTTTTCTCTGGGCAGCAGCGACGTCTACATCAATGTCATCGGCGGCCTGGAACTGGACGAACCGGCGGCAGACCTGGCCACGGTGCTGTCCATCGTGTCCAGCGCGAAAGATCGGGTCATTCCATACAACACCACCGCCATCGGCGAGGTGGGCCTGACCGGCGAGATCCGCAGCGTCAGCGCCCTGAACCAGCGCCTGACCGAGGTAGCCCGCCTGGGCTTCCAGCGCTGCGTCATCCCGGCCCATGTGCGCGGAGAGGTCAAACGCATCGAGGGCCTGGAGATCGTCAGCGTCCGCAACGTCCGCGAAGCCGTCCGCGCCGTGCTGGACGACGGACCGGAACGCAGCGCGGAGAGACAGCAGCCTGGGCGCAGGAATTGAGAAACTGCGCAGAACAAACCATGCGAACCCGTCAGCGCCGCAGCGTCCGAGGCTATGTTAGCCTCAAAGGACGCTGCGGCGCTGACGGCGTTTTCTTTCCAAACTGCAACGAGGGCAAATCAAAAAAGAATGGCAACTGTTCAGAGTTGAACAAAACGAAACCCTTTGGGAAAAATGACGGAGAAAAGCGTGATTCCGAAACGCCAGGAGAATCAATGGCTTTTGGCTGTTCGTGCATTTGGCGCAGAAGAAACTTCAACAAAATTTTTATTTTGTTGAAGTATTAGGAAGAAATACAAATCCATCGTGCGATTCTCACAAACTTGCGTTTCGCGCAACCGAACCGGGAAACGATTTATCCCTCTTTTGCCCTCCCCCGTCGTGACCGGTCATAAGTCGCAGACGCAGGGACATTGCTGCTGCGCATCCGGTGCGCCGGGTCGTCGCGCCCTACCGAGGCGGGTGCGGATTCGCCGGACGCTGGCGCTGATCCGGGTGTTGCCGCCGGAACGCCTGACTTGGCCGGTTCAAAGTCCCAAATTTGTACGAGAGGACCAAACCCACGGCTTTTTCCGTTGGTTTGGCCCTCTCGAATATGGTTGAGATCCCTGTGTTCCTCAACCCCTGCCGGAGCTGCGGATTCGCCTGGGGATCGGTTCAGACGGACTGACGCCTCCCTTTTCGTCGCATCCGAACGCCCAGGGTCAGGCACAGAAGCCCGGCTGCGGCGAGGATGGGGACCGGCCACCAGAGCTGTCCGGTCTGCGGGAGCGGGCCTAAGGGCACGTCCTCATCGTCGATCATGGTATCCTCATCCAAGTCCTCGTCGTCCGGATCCTCCGGGTCAACGGAGGGCTCCGGACCGTGCGGCTCCGTGGGGTGGGGCGTTGGCACGACGCTGGGATTCGGTCCCGGCGGATAGGAGGGCGAGGGCGTGATGACCGGTTCGGTCGGTTCCCCGGTCGGCGTCGGCTCTGTGCTGGGCGTCGGCGTCGGTTCCCCGGTCGGCGTCGGCTCTGTGCTGGGCGTCGGCGTCGGTTCCCCGGTCGGCGTCGGCTCTGTGCTGGGCGTCGGCGTCGGCTCCCCGGTCGGCGTGGGTCTGGGTCCGGGACCGGGGAGAGATTCGTTCTCAAAGACCAGCTCCTCGATCTTGCCCTCCGCGTTGGGCTGGGCGAAGACCGCCGCCAGCAGCTCCGTTCCGTCCTGGCTGAGCGCGGCGGTGACGTAGATCGTGTAGACCCTGGCGTCATAGCGCCGGGTTTCGGAGTTCCGGTCCAGCAAGCGCACGGTGAAGATGTGTCGCCCCACGCCGGAGACGCTGAAGCGCAGGACGCCCTCGCCGTCGGCGGCCAGGAGCGCCCGTGCCTGCTCCGCGCCCGCCGCGTCGTAGAGCGCCACCGTGCAGCCGGGGCCGGTGCAGCGCACGGGCAGGGCCAGCTCCGTCCGGTCCGCGTCGGCCCGGGCGGGGACGGCCCCCAGCGCCAGCAGCAGCGCCAGCAACAGCGCCCACAGGCGCGGGGCGATATGCAATTGAAGCGCGGGCTTTGCCATGCTTCCTCACTCCACAATCAGGATTCCCAGCACCAGAAGCCGGGAGGAAAAAGTGTCGCCGTGGCAGGTGGAGAGGGCCAGGACGCGGCCCTCCGCCGTGGGCGGGACATAGATCTCCGCGCACTCCTCCGCGTAGGCGCGGACTTGACCGGCGCTCCGTCCCTCGGGGCGGAACAGAATCCGGTCGCTGCCGTCGGCGTGGAGCACCGCGAAAAGCTCACAGCGCCAGACCGCGTCGCCGGTGACCAGCGTACCCGTCCGGTGGGCCTCGAAGAAGGCCCGGTCCAGATAGCGGTCCAGACAGCCGAACATCTTCCCGTGCTCCATGTGGTGGCCGTAGATCACGGAATAGGGGTCGGAGAAGTCCGGCGCGTTGCGGCAGTCCAGAAAGATGGAGCCGCTGAGGGAGAACTCCCCGTAGGGGTCCCGGTTGAGATAGACGAAGTTGTCCTCACCCTGGAGCACGGGGAAGTCGACGCCGCTGTCCTCAAAGCAGATCCAGGCCACCTGGTTCTCGCTGATGCGCCGCGTATCCTCCCCGCCCCCTTCCCCGGCTTCGCCCCCGTCCGCAGGCGCGGACAGGGGCCGGTCCAGCCGGGGCTTGTATTGCAGGACGGAGGGGTCGTCGGCCTGGCGGTAGAGCAGCGCGTTGTCCAGCAGGGAATAGCCGCTCACCGCCAGGACCAGCGCGCAAATCAGCAGCACCGCCAGGTCCAGGAGGCGGTCTAAGGTTCGGATGATGTGAGACATCGTTCTGTTTTCGCCGGAAGGCCCGCTGCGGAGAGCGTCCCCGCCTCTCTCCCCGCAGGTGCGGCGGGAGATGGGGCCCTTTCCCTCAGAAGCTGCCGTTTCCGCGGCGCTTGCGGCCCAGCAGCACCACCGCGCCGAGGCCCAGGGCGATCACCACGCCCGCGATCGGGGCGACGGCCTGGAGGCTCACGCCGGTGGGGGTGGGGGTGGCAACGTCTCTGTCGTTGGTGAAGGTGACGGTCCGATCATAGGTGTCGGCCCAATCTTCATAATAGAATCCGTTGCTTTCTTGAGTGTCCTCATCGGTAACGGTAGTGCCCTCGTCATCGACGACCTTGGCAATGACGTAAGAGGTTGTATAACCTTCGGATTCGATGGTAGAGATGTTATCAGACTCCTCAAGAACATCGTAGGAGTTCAAAAAATCCGGGATGTTCTGAATCGTGATCGTCTCGCCGTGTTTCAGCCAGAACGTGAAAGTAACTGAGGAGTTTACATTCACCTCGGTCACATAATCTACCGGATTCAGGTTGCTGAAGCCGATATCAAAATCCTCATTATCGTACTTTGTCGCTGTCACCGTGCTGACGCTGTTGTCGCTGACGATTTCGGCACTCTTCGTAACCAGGTATCCGGCACGAATCATCGCGTCCAGTACATCCTTGTTAAAGCCCTCACCAAACCCATAGAAAGTCACGTCAAAGCGGAAGTAGCGGTCAAAGTCGCCCAGGCTGCCCGTGACCGTCTTCCCGATGGTCAGGCTTTTGGTATCGGGGTCATACTCATCCGCGTAGTTGGTGATCTTCGTTGGCATCGTGGCGGTCGTAATGTCGAAGGTCGGCTCGTTCCATTCTTCATCTAAGGCATAAACGCCCACGACGGGGACGCCGGGTCCGGCGGCTGCGCCGGGCACAAAGATCACCAGCGCCGTGCCGGTGTCTTCGGTTGAACTATGATTATAGTTCGTCGGATTGCCGTCGGTAGGTTTAGTTCCAAAATAGTAATCGTTCACCGCATCTACGGTTTTTAAGATGGGGAACCACAGGACGCAGGCGCGGTCAAACTTAAGCGCGTTGATCGCGTCGACGGTATCGGCATTCAACCAGTACGGCAATACGTAATCGTCAGGCGCTACGAAATTACGGGGATAGCTATTGTTATTGAGATTCCATTGACCCTCCTGAATACCGGTATACTGGGCATAGTAGCCACTACCCTCATCGCCGCCAAAGACCACGGTGGCCAGAGTCTGGTTGTTCACACCAGTTAAAAAATCATCACCGAGAGAGAAGTAGGCATCAGATTCATCGTCACTGCCGAAACCGGTGGACAGATACAAGTTCCCCGCACCCAGCTTCAGGGTATAGGTGATTTTCGGGAGATAACAGTAATCACCGACCGTCAGGGTCTCCGTCAGCAATTTGGCTGAAGCATCAATGCTGGTGCTCACCTTCGTGTCGCGGGCGTCACCTGCCGGCTCCCCCGGCTCCGTCGCCATTCCGGGCACGGCCAGCAGGGCGGCCAGCATCAGAACGGCGAGGAGGGCGGCGGCAAAGCGTTTTGCGTGTTTCATGGTATGTGCCTCCTTTTTTTGAAATGGGTTATTTATGTGAGGTGTGTTTGCCCTTGTTCAGAACCCCCTCCTTCGAAAGAGGTAGACCACCTTGCCGAGGATGTCCTCCCGCTGCACGGGGCCGAAGCTGCGGGAATCCAGGCCGATAGAGCGGTAGTCGTCCAGCAGGAAGAATTCGCCCGCCCGCAGCGCACAGGGATTGGGGATGCGGGAAGCCTCCAGGGGCTCGGTGGGGTAAAAGACCTGCTCGTCCTGGGGCCGGCCGTTGATGAGCAGGATGCCGGAGGGGGAAAGCTCCACCTCGCACGCGCCCGAGGCCGCCACGCGGCTCAGGCTGGGCTGGCCGGTGTCGGGGTGGCGGTAGACCACCAGGTCCCCCACCTGGGGTTCCTCCAGCCGGAAGTACACCAGCAGGTCCCCGTCCTCCGCGTAGGGGTGCATCCGGTTCCCATGCTGGATGTGGACCCCAAGCACAAGCGTGAAGGTGAGCGTCAGCAGCGCGGCGATCAGCCCCAGCTTGAGCAGAAAGAACGCCCAGTCGGGCAGACGGCGGGGCGCGTCGGCTGCCCTCGCGCCGCGCTGCGCGGCGCGAGCCTCGTTGTTCATGGCCGCATCCCCTCCTTCTCAAAAACAGCGCAGACAGCAGGTTTTCAACTTGTTTCAGTTCGTGAACTTTTCTATATTATGCTACACAAAAATTACTTTGTCAACTTTTTTTAAAAATTTCTTGAATGTGTAAATAATTTTTTGTATGCATGATACCGCGAAAGAATTGCATGCGCTCCGTCAGCGGAGCCGGAACGCGCATCCCTTCCCCTGCCCGCGACGGATGAAGGCGGCTCAGACCCGTCCGGTCTCTTTCTTTTCTGCTTGCATTCCTTGAAGATTTATTATAAAATATGTTTCGCCAAATTCTGACCGGGAGGTAACGCAGATGAAAACACTTGTCAGCTTCTTCAGCGCACAAAGCAGGAAAACCGCCGACCTGGCCACGGCGCTGGCCTTCGTCCTGGGCGCAGACCGATATGAGTTCAAGCCGGACCCGCCCTACACCCCCGAAGACCTGGACTACAATAACCCCGACGCCCGCGTCAACCGTGAGGCGAAGGCCCAGGCGCTCATTCCCATCCAGGGCCGTATTGAGAACTTTGAAGCCTACGATCGGGTGATGCTGGGCTTTCCCATCTGGTGGGGCGCGATTCCCCTGGCGGTCAAAAGCTTCTGCAAGGGCTATAACTGGACCGGAAAGCGCGTCTGCGTCTTCGTTTCCGGATGGGACGATGTGAGCCGCTTTGCCGAGATCCTCCAACCTTATATGGAGGGCGCGGAGATTCTGGACGTGAAGCTGTTCAAGGGTCCCAACACGCCGGAGTTCCGGCGCTGGGCAGAGGCGCTGAAAACCTGAAAGGGCTTTGAAAACCGGTGTGGCCGCTGTTGGTCACGCCGGTTTCCTTTTGTCTGCGCCGAACCAGAACGCTGCCCTTGCGTGACACAAGGCTCAGGGATCGGACATAGGATGATCTGTGATTTCATTTGCGAATCAGAAGGTGGTCTTGATGCGTCTGTACGACCGGGACGCTGCGGTGCACTACGCCCAGCGCTGGGCCCTGTCCCGGAACCCTGCCTATTACGATTTTGACACCCTGGGCGGCGACTGCACCAACTTTATCTCCCAATGCCTGTACGCCGGAAGCCGTGTGATGAACTGGACGCCGGAGACCGGATGGTATTATGTCAACTTAAACCGCCGGGCACCGGCCTGGACCAGCGTACACTACCTGTACCGTTTCCTGACGCGGGAATGCGGTGCCGGACCGTACTGCCGCCTGGCGTCCCTCCCGGAGCTGGAACCGGGCGACGTGATCCAGCTGGGGATGTCCGACGGGCAGTTTTATCACAGTCTGCTGGTACTGTCTGCCGGGGACTCCCCCGCCGGGATCTTCGTGGCCGCCCACACCGCAGACGCCCTCTGGCGTCCCTTGGACAGCTACTTTTATGAGCGTGTCCGCTGTCTGCATATCGCGGGTGTTCGGGAGGGCTGAATTCTCTGTTTTGAAAAAGGGGCAAGCCGCCTTCCCTGCATGGTGCAGGGGGTGCTTGCCCCTTCGTGATGCTGATATGCGTCTTATACGTCCAGTCGGATCAGGTCTTCCAGCGTCTCCCGCTTCACCGCGAGGCTGCTCTGACTGCCGTGCAGCATGACGATGGGCGGCCTGGGGATGCGGTTGTAGTTGGAGGCCATGGAATAGTTGTACGCGCCCGTGGTGCAGATCGCCAGCAGGTCGCCGCAGTTCGGCTCCGGCAGGTTGACGTTCGGCTGGAGGATGTCGCCGCTTTCGCAGCAGCGGCCCACCACGTCCCAGGCGGTCTCCCCTTTTTCCGCCGGGCTGGCTTCCAGCAGGACGCTGTAGCGGGAGCCGTACAGGGCAAAGCGGGGGTTGTCGGTCATGCCGCCGTCCACGGAGATATAGTTCTTGAATCCGGGGATTTTCCGCACGCTGCCCACGCGGTAGACCGTCATTCCGGCGTCCGCCACGATGCTGCGCCCCGGCTCCATGAGCATCAGCGGCTCCGGGTAATCCAGGGACGCGCACAGGGCTTTGAGCGTGCTGGCCACGCGCTCGATTTTCGCGCCGATGTCCAGCGCCGGGTCCGTGTCCACATAGCGCACGCCATATCCGCCGCCCAGATCCAGTTGCTGCGCGGTGTAGCCGTGGCGGCTGCGCATTTCTGCCATGAAGCGCAGCATGACCTCCGCCGTGCGCTCAAACACATCCTCCCCAAAGACCTGGGAACCCACATGGCAGTGGAAGCCTGTCAGTTCAATGTGAGGACATTGCAGCGTTTGGATCAGCAGCGCCTCGGCCTGTCCGGTCTCGATGGGCGTGCCGAATTTGCTGTCCACCCTGCCGGTGGCCACCGCTTCATAGGTGTGCGGGTCGATGCCGGGGGTGATGCGCAGCAGGGCCTTTTGCCGGATGCCCCGGCGGGCGGCCTCCGCCTCCACCGCCTCCAGCTCCCCGGCGCAGTCGATGACGATCCAGCCCACGCCCTGCTCCATGGAAAAAGCGATGTCCTCCGGCGTCTTGTTGTTGCCGTGGAAATAGGCGTTTGCCATGTCAAACCCGGCCTGGGCGGCGGTGTAGATCTCCCCCGCCGAGACCACGTCCACACCCATCCCCTCCTCCGCCATGATCTGGTAGATGCGGCGGAAGGAGTTGGCCTTGCTGGCGTAAAGGGGCATGGAGCCGGTCCGGAAGCAGCGGCGGAAGGCGTCCAGATAGACCCGGCAGTTGTGGCGGATGCGGTCTTCGTCCATCAGATAGAGGGGCGTGCCGTATTCCTCCGCCAGTGCGCGCACGGACTGTCCGGCGAAGCTGAGCCTCCCGTCCGCGCCGACGGCGATGTTCTCACAAACAAACATAACGGCGTCCCTCAGAGCATCGTGGCCCGCAGGGCCTCCGGCGAGAGGGGCGAGAGGTCGGCGGGGGCCACGTCGAACACGGTCTTGCAGCCCAGGTTTCCCCGTCGGTTCATACGCACCACCGCTCTGGCCAGGGCCACCAGCACCCCGGCGGTGAACTCCGGGTTGGAATCCAGGCTCAGGCGATATTCAATGGTGTGGCTGTGTTCTCCGTTCAGGCCGGTCCGGCCGGTACGGAACACCATGCCGCCGTGGGGCAGCGCGGAATGCTGCTGTTTCATCTCCTCCGCGCTGATGAAGGTCACGCTGGTGTCGTAGTCGGCGAAATAGTTGGGCATGGTGACGATGGCCCGCTCGATGGCGGCCTTGTCCGCGCCCTCCGCCGCCACGACGTAGCACTCCCGGCGGTGCTTCTGCCGGGTGCTCAGCTCCGGCATCGCCCCGCTGCGCACGGCTTCCAGGGCCTCCGGGATGGGGACGGTGTACTGCCGGGCGTCCAGCACGCCGGGGATGCGCCGCACGGCGTCGGAATGGCCCTGGCTGACCCCGCGCCCCCAGAAGGTGTAGTCCTTCCCTTCCGGCAAAATGACGGAGCCGTACAGCCGGTTCAGGGAGAACATGCCGGGGTCCCAGCCGCCGGAGATCAGGGCCGTGTGGCCGCCGGAACGTGCGGCGGCGTCCACTGCGGCGAAATGCTCCGGGATGCGGGCGTGGGTGTCAAAGCTGTCCACGACGTTGAACAGCTTGGCCAGCATCGGCGTCATCTCCGGCAGATCCGTGGCGCTGCCGCCGCAGATCACCATCGCGTCGATGTCGTTGACGAAAGAGGCGATGTCCGCCGCCGCGTAGACGGGCGCGCCCGTCAGGGTCTGCACCGACTCCGGGCTGCGGCGGGTGAAGACGCCCGCCAGCTCCATGTCGGGGTTTTGCCGGATGGCGCACTCCACGCCGCGTCCGATGTTTCCGTATCCGTAGATTCCGAGCTTCATCCCTTACCTCCCTTACAGTGACAGCATACTCTGCATATTATATAGTCCGGGTCCTTTGCCCATCAGAAACTGCGCCGCCGCCAGTGCGCCCTCGGCGAAGAGGGCCCGGCTGTAGGCCTCGTGGCGCAGGGTTACGGTCTCGTTGGCCGTGCCCACCATGACCTCGTGGATGCCCACCACGTTCCCCATGCGGACGGCGTGGATGCCGATCTCCCTGGGCGTCCGCTTGGCGTGGCCGCTGCGGCCCAGGTTCAGGGTGGCGTCCGGGCGCACTTCCTGCATGGCCTCCGCCAGCGCCAGGGCCGTGCCGCTGGGGGCGTCCAGCTTGCGGTCGTGGTGGATCTCCACGATCTCGATCTCCGCGTCCTGCATCACCGCCGCCGTGCGCTTGGCCAGCTCCAGCAGCAGCGCAACGCCCAGGGAGTAGTTGGCCGCGAAAAAGACGGGGATCTGTTCCGCCGCCCGGCGGATGGCCGCCCGTTCGTCCTCGGTCTGTCCGGTGGTGGCCAGCACCAGCGGGAGCCGATGGGCCAGGGCAAAGTCCAGCAGCGCCTCCGTGGCCAGGTGGTTGGAGAAGTCCACGACGCAGTCCACGTCCGCGGCGGCCTCGGCGAAGCTGCGGGCGCAGGGGACGCCGAAGTCCGCGAAGCCGTTCACGTCCACCCCGGCGGCCAGTTCTGCGCCCCGGCAGCCGCTCTGGGCCAGGCGGGCCACTTCTCTGCCCATGTGGCCGCCCAGTCCGCTTACCAGAATCTTCATCGTTTTTCCGCCTCCGCTCAGGCCAGCAAGCCCTGCTCACGCATCCGCCGGAACAGGACCTCCGCGTGCTTGGGCTCCATCTGGGTCAGGGGCAGACGCAGGATGTTCTGGCAGAAGCCCATCTCGGCCATGGCGGCCTTGACGGGGATGGGGTTGACCTCGGAGAACAGGGCCCGCACCAGCGGGAACAGCTCCAGCTGCAAGGCCGCGCTCCCGGCCACGTCCCCGGCGAAGAAGCGGTCGCACAGCTCCACGGTCTTGCGGGGCAGGACGTTGGACAGCACGGAGATGACTCCGGCGCCGCCCATGGCCAGCAGCGGCACGATCTGGTCGTCGTTGCCGGAATAGATGTCCAGCTTGTCCCCCACCAGCGCGGCGGTCTCCACGATCTTGGAGATGTTGCCGCTGGCCTCCTTGATGGCGCTGATGTTGGGGTGCTCCGCCAGGGCTACGAAGGTCTCCGGCTCGATGTTCACGCCGGTGCGGGAGGGGATGTTGTAGAGGATGATGGGCTTGGTGGAGGCGTCCGCGATGGCATAGAACATCTTGATCAGGCCGCCCTGGGTGGCCTTGTTGTAGTAGGGGGTCACCACCAGCATGGCGTCCGCGCCGATCTCGCTGGCGTAGCGCGTCAGCTCCACGGCGTAGGCCGTGTCGTTGGAGCCGGTGCCCGCGATGATGGGGACGTGGCCCGCCGCCCGCTCCACGCTGTAGCGCAGCACCTCCCGGTGCTCCTCGTCCGTCAGGGTCGAGCCCTCGCCGGTGGTCCCGGCGATGACCAGGCCGTTGATTCCCTCGTCGATCTGCCAGTCGATGAGCTTGCCCAGCGCGGGATAGTCCACGCCGTCCTCAGTCATCGGGGTGATGAGCGCGCTGGCCGCGCCGCGAAAAATGGGATGGTCCGTCATGATCGTGTATCTCCTTTTCTTTTGTCTTTTTAAATCAAACTGAGTATGCAACAAAGCTGCGCGCCGCAGTCATCCAAGGACATACGGCGCGCAGCTTTGTAGTTCCCCCCAGAAGGGGAAAAGCAATCAATCCATAGCTCTCCGCAAACGCGACAGTCATACGGATCTTCTCCGCACGACCAGGCCCGGTCCGCTGCCCGGCCTTCGGCGGTCTTTCCTTTTCCGGCAGGCAAGGGCGCTGCGAACGCCTTTGACACCTGCGGTACTGATAAAGCCCGCGCCTCTATCCTTTCATTGCAATATTCAGTTGTGGTATATGTGCTATCATACACGCGACGGGGAAAATGTCAACAGGAAAATTGGTTTTCTAGCAATTTGACGAAAACTGAGGGGGCGTGGGGCGAGATTTCGATCGATTTGCTGCTGACCTTCATGCTTCCGGGTCTTTGATGACCGCCTGCAGAAAGCTGGAAACAAGAAGCACATAGCAGATCGTTTTCGGCAGCATCAGCATTCCGAGTATGGGCACCGCGCCGGCTCCAACCGCGACGGGGATATAAAACAGAAAAGACAGCAGGATATAGACCCACAGCGGCTTGAATCTGCGGCGTTCCGCCCGTTTTCTGAAATACAGAATGCAGACTGCGGCTCCCAGCATCACGAACGGGACGTTGCGAATGATCCCCCATGTCATGTCGCTGCTGTTTTGCAGCCAGCCGTTTTGCGGGAAAAGACACAGGACGATGCGCAGCACCGTACAGACCCAGACGAAGCGTGCTGCGCTCTGTTTTTTCGCTTCGTGATAATACCCCAGCCAGATATAGAACAGCAGAACGTAGAACAGGGTCATTGTAATGGATGTCACGAGCTTGCCGAGCCCCAGCGCCGCTGTGAAATCTGCGGACACGAAATAATTCAGCATACGGGGAACCAGGTGAAATGCGTCGCCGCAGCCAAGGATCAGCGCGGCAAGTCCCATCCGTTTTTCTGTCTGGTTTCGCGCCCTTTTCAGAATCACGCAGCCGCTGACGACGACGAACAACAGGTAGAGAATATCAAATGTCGTTTCTCCGTACTTCATGTTCTGCTCCTTTCGCTTCTATGACATCAAATACACCAAGCCGAGGACCACCGCGCCGGGGCCGCCTTTGACGCGAAGACCGGCACCGATTCGCCGGGACTCACTTCCTGCGCGGGAAACGTTCGGCGGATTCCCAAACCTGCAGGACCCTTCCGCCGTGCCGCTGCAAACACGCCGGCAGCAGGTTCACCCAGCTTTTGCAGCGATCCAGGAGAATGGAATCGGACGTGACCACATGCTCGTGCGCGGAAAGCGCCCCGTCTACGTCCTTGCGGATCTGGATGTCCAGACGAAAGGGATAGTCCGCGCCGATCTCCGCCAGCAGCACTTTGAGCCGCCCGGAATTGGAGACCGGCTCGTCCAGCAGGATGTGAACCGACTCCGCCCCGCGCTCCCGCAGCACCGCAAAGAGCAGCCGGGCCGCATCCACCGTCTCCGGGATGATCCGATAGGTCCCCCGCAGCGCCGCCAGGTCGCGGAGCGCGCCGTCCATGCCCAGGAACAGGGGCGCGCCGCTGAGCAGGACTTCCAGCGTGATGACCGTGTTGAAGCCGTCGATCCAAAGCAGGTCGGCGGCGTCCGTCAGCTTTGCCTTGCGGCGTTCCAGCTGCTCCCTTGTGGCCAGGCTGCGCACGATGGCCAGCCGCTGGCGCTCGGAGAGCAGGAAGTGGTTTCCAACAAAGGTGGAAGCCTGTTTCAGCCCGTAGCCCTCGTTGATCAGATACCCGATGTGCCGGGAGGCCGCCCGCAGCATCTCCAGGGCGGCGGGAGAAAAGTTCCGCTCATCCTCCGGAACATATCCGCGTTTCGCGTTCATGCGGTTCTGTCAGTCTGCTTTGTCAAATGTGGGAACCGAAAACGTATCCAATTCGCCGCAATATCCGCAGACGCCCATGCGGGGGGAGTTGGTGACGGGAAGCAGCATATCGTCGTGTTCATGCTCCTCCGCGCAGGCTTCGCATAAAAACGGGTTTTCGCTTTCCCACATACATTCGGTGCAGATATAGTCCGCTTCTTTTCCGCAGACCGCGCAGGAGAACACCGGCGCATTGTTGCGCGCCAGCAGCCGGACCGCGGCTTTCTGCGGCTTGCGTTTCGTTGCGCAGAGGAATGTGATCTGCGTCTCCGTGGTGCTGCCGAAATCATACAGATGCAGCAGTTTGTCTCCGGGCTGGAACGACCCGATCTTCCTGGTTTTTTCGATGGAGTCATACTGTCCGACGGCAAACTCGCTCTGATGCCCGCAGCATTCCAGCCAGATGTTCCGCAGGAAAGTGTCGAGCGAACGCAGCGAAGCGGTCAGGGGCATATCGACATACAGCCAGTAGTTTTTGTTTGCTCCTTCGAGTTTCAGGAGCATACAATCCTGTCCCGATTCCGCTCCGTGTGCTTTCAGCAGATGGTTCTTCATTGCGGTTTTTCCCAGTTCCGCTCCGCAGAGATAGCATCTTCCTTTTGATACAGTCGCCATGTTCTTTTTTCCTCCCATGCTCTTTTTGACGTGATCCGCCGCACGGCAGCCCGGAGGCGGTGCCGGGTCATGTCCGTCTTTTGCCGTGGATGCTCTGAGATCCGGTCTTACGCTTCCTTCCAAATGGAATAATAGATCAGATCCCGCTCAAGGCCCTGATATTCCAGCTCCTTCTCCGCATACCGGCTGTAGCGCATCCCGCATTTCTCCATCACCCGCTGCGACGCCCCGTTCCCGACGAAAAAGGAGGCGCAGACCGTATGAAAGCCCTTTTCCTCGAACAGATAGCGGAGAAAGCGCCGCACAGCCTCCGTCCCATAGCCCCGGTTCCAGTGGTCCGAGCCGATCCCGTAGCCGATCTCGCAGCCACCGTCGCGCTCGTCAAAATACAAAATAATGCCGATGAGCCGCCCGGTCTCTTTCAGACGGATGGCAAACAGCTTGTCGTTGCTGAGCATCGGCCCCAGGTCCAGTTCCTCCGGTGTCTCGGCGTAGCGGCAGATGAAGGTCTCCAGCAGCTTTTTGTCGTGGGAGATGTTGTGGAAATAGTCGAGGCGGTCGGTTTCCCGGACGCGGTCAATCATCAAACGATTGGTTTCCATTTTTGCATTCACTTTCTGTATCCTGTCAAAAGCCTATACCAGAATCTCCGCCCTGCTGCCCCCGCTTTGCGCCTTCGTCACCACGATCTGCCGGTCGATCCGGTTTTTCAGGTCCGCCACATGGGAGATGATGCCCACCAGTCGGCTGCCCTCCGCCAGGCCGGACAGGGCGCGCATGGCCTGGTCCAGGGCTTCATCGCTCAGGGAGCCGAAGCCCTCGTCCACGAACATGGCGTCCAGCTTCACGCCGCCCGCCGAGGACTGGATCTCGTCGGAGAGGCCCAGGGCCAGGGACAGAGAGGCAAGAAAGGACTCGCCGCCGGAGAGGGTCTTTACGCTGCGCTCGGTGCCATTGTAATGGTCGATCACGTCCAGCTCCAGGCCGCTCTGGCTGCGGTTGTTCTCCGCCTCGCTCCGGCGCTTCAACTCATACTGGCCTCCGGACATCAGCATGAAGCGGGAATTTGCCCGGGCCAGGATGCGGTCAAAACAGGTCATCTGGATGTAGGTTTCCAGCATGATCTTCTCTTTTCCGGGAATGGTTCCGTTGGCAGTGTTCGAGAGGGCTTTGAGCATGGCGTGGCGCGCTTCCAGCTGTTCCAGTTCCGCTTGCTTGGCCTGGATGTTGCGCAGCGCCGCCCGGTTCACCGTCAGTCTGGCGTGGACGCGCCTGGACGCATCCTCCGCCGCTTTTTTGGCGCTGGTCAGCTCCGCTTTGCGCCGCTGCTGCGCCTCCTTGTCCAGATCCAGCGCCTGGGCAAGCTGCTCCGTCAGGCTGTTCACCCTGGCGTCCAGCTCCCCGAGGGCTTTGTCGGAGACGAGATAGGTCCGCTCGGCCTCCTGGAACGCGGCCCGCTTTTGGCGAATTTGCGTCTCTAAGTGCCGGATGTGCTGCGCGGCCTCCTGCTTGCCGGAAAAGCGTAGGCTTTGCCGCTCCGCCTGGATGCGCTCGGTCTGGGACGCAATGGCCGCGCTGCGCTCCGTGATCTCCCGGCTCAGACGCTCCAGCGCTTCGCCAAGCCGGGAGAGGGCCGCTTCCCGGGTCGGGATCGCCGCTTCCAACAGGGCCTTGCGCGTCCGCCGCCGGTCTTCCGCCTGGATCTGCCCGTCCGCTTCCGCGATCTGGGCGCGCAGCCCGGCCAGCGTGGTCTGGATCGTATCTGAGAGGCTTTCGAGGGCCGCGCCCTCCCACAGCGCCGTCATCTGCTCCGTGAGCTTCCGCTCCAGAAGCTCGGCTTTTGTCTTCTCTGCGGCGCAGACTTTGCTCAGCCGCTGGGCCTCCTGTTGGGCTGCATCGGCGTCTTTTTTTGCTTTTTTCAGCTGGGCCTCGGTGGGCGCTTGCGCGGACTTTCTGGCAAGCTGCGGGTGGCTGCGGGAGCCGCAGACCGGGCAGGGGCTTCCCTCCTCCAACGTCTGGGCCAGAATGCCCGCCTGTTCGTCCAGAAAGGCCTTGTTTTTCGCCTCATACGCCGCAGTCGCGGCGGCGCTGGTTTCGGAGGCGTTTCGGTATTCCGTTTGCAAATCCCGGAGTATGTCCGCTTCCAGCGCGTGATCGGCAAGCTGGCCGGAGAGGGTCTCCACAGCCTGTTTCCGGGCTTCCAGCTTCTCCTTTTGCCGAAGGAGCAGCTGCTTTTTCTCCCCGGCGTCGGCCAGGGACGCCAGTTCGGTTTTCAGTTCGGCCAAGTCGGAAACCGCGTCCTGCTGCGCTTGCGCTGTTTCGCTGTGCTGCCGGGTTTGGGCTTCCAGCTCGCTTTGCAGCCGCGTGCGTTCGGCGGACAGGCGTTCCAGTGTGTCATAGCGGGGCAGCTCCGCCTCGGCCCTGGTTTGTTCGGCGTTCAGACGCTCCAGTTCCGGGAGACTTGCTTGCTGCTGGGCATAGGCTTTCCCAAGGGTCTCACGGCGCTGCGCTGCCGTCTGCCGGTCGGCTTTCGCTTTGTTCAGGGCCTCCCGCGTCTTTTCCTCCGTTTCCAGTCTGCCGAGGGTGCTGTTCACGGTTTCCAATTCCTGTTCCAGGCGGCTGATCTGCTCCGACAAGGCCGTCTCCTGTGCCGTGTCCCGTCCAATCAGCGCTTCCAGGAGGGACAGAAGCTCGCAAAGGGGCAGTTCTCCCGCTTTCGCTTTCTCCAGTTCCGCGCCGGATGCGTCGGTTTCGTCCCCCGCAATGCCGCCGATGTACTGCGCCAGGCTGGAGCGCGCCGTGGACAATTGCCCGTTCAGCGCGGCGGCGTCCTCCTTCAATCTGTCCTGCAAGCTTTGAAACAAGCCGGTTTTGAACACTTCCCGCAGAATCTTTTTCCGTTCCTCCGTCGGGGCCAGCAGGAGTTTCAGGAAATCCCCCTGGGCGATCATGGCGATCTGCATGAACTGGCCCCGGTCGACGCCCATGATGTTCCGAATCGCCGCGTCCACATCTTTCAGCCTGGTCTTGACCTGGCCGTCGGGATAGTGCAGCACGGCCTCCGCCTTCTGCTTGACGAAGCCCGCGCCCCGTGTTTTCGGGCGCCAGTATTCCGGGCTGCGTGTGACGGTATAGGTCTGCCCCCCGCAGGAGAACACCAGCTCCACCTCCGTGGGGTCCTCCGCCGCCGCGTATTTGGAGCGCAGCATCGACGGGTCACGCGAATCCCCGCTGGCCTTGCCGTACAGGGCAAAGGTGATGGCGTCAAAGAGTGTGGTCTTTCCCGCGCCGGTGTCCCCGGTGATCAGATACAGGCCGCGGCTGCCGAGTTTGTCCAGGTCCAGGACCGTCTTCTCCGCATAGGGTCCGAACGCGGTCATGCTCAGTTTCAGCGGTCTCATGCTTCTCCCTCCCAGGTGTGCGCAATCAGTTCGGTCAGATAGGCCGTCTGTGCATCGCTCAGCGGCTGGTTGTTCTGCAAGGCGTAGAATTCGGCGAACAGCTCCAGCGGGGACTTGGCCTCCGGCGCCGCTGCGCCGTGGATCTCCTGGTTCGTGCGCGTCCGCCGGTTGTCGTAATCCAGCTTCATCAGCCGGTGATAGATCGTCCGCAGCTTGCCCATCGCGTCCGGGATGTCCTCCTCGTCGGTCAGGGTGACGTGGGTGTAGTCCTCCTGCCAGCTCGTGTTTTCATAGAAGGCTTTCCGCGTCAGTTCCGCATAGCTGCCGCGCAGTTCCACCAGATCATGCTTCGGGATGAGCGCTACGGTCCGGCAAACTACCCGCCCCTTCTCCAGCAGTTCCACCACGGTCAGGGACTTTTGATCCTTTGCTTCGGAAAAGGAGTATTTCAGGGGCGTGCCGCAGTAGCGGATGTGCTGCGCCCCGCACTGCTGCGGCGCGTGGAGGTGCCCCAGCGCCACATAGTCAAAGGGGGCGAACACGGAAGCGTCGATGTTCTCCGACCCGCCCACCAGAATCTCCTCCGACTCCGTGCGCGCTGCGCCCGTCACAAACTGGTGTGTCACCAGGACGTTCCGTTCGTCGGGATCGATCTCCATATTGGAAATGGCGGCGCTGACCGCCTCGGTGTAGCTGCTGATCCCGTCGCCGAAATAGCGGCGGACCTGTGCGGGCTTGAGAAACGGCAGCAGGTAAATGCGGACGGTTCCGAATTCATCCTCCCATGAAAATGGCACGACCTCCCCGCAATAGACCGGGGACAGGTGGATGCCGCTCCCGTCCATCAGCCGCGCCCCGAAGGCGATCCGCTCCGGCGAATCGTGGTTGCCGCTGATGATGTAGACCTCCAGCTTCCGCTCCGCCAACTGGACCAGAAAGGCGTCAAAGAGCTGCACCGCCTCGGCGGGCGGGATGGGTTTGTCGTAGATGTCCCCTGCCAGGATGAGGCCGTCGGGCTGCTCGGCGTCCACGATTTGGAGGATTTGTTGCAGGATATAATCCTGCTCTTCCAGCATGGAGTATTCATAGATCCGTTTGCCCAGGTGGAGATCAGAGAGGTGGATCAGCTTCATGGCGCGCTCCTTTGTTCCGTGCTTATTTCCCGGCGGACTGGTTCGCAGTCCCGATAAAACAGGATATTCGCTTTCCCCTCCTGCCCGGTCCCCCGATACACCCGGTTGTCGAAGCCGCCGATCTCAAACCCGTTGCGCAGATAGAACAGACAGGCGGAGAGGTTGTTGTCCTGGCCGATGGTGTAGACCCCCTGCATGTGCCCGGCCTCTGCCGCGTCCATACAGGCCGCCAGCAGCAGCTTGCCGACGCCCCGGCCCCGCCAGGCCCGGTGGACCTTCAGATCGTCCAGGTACAGATAGCGGAACATCTCTCGCCGCAGCACGGCCAGGCCGATGCAGGTCTCCCCCTCATATGCGCCGAAGAAGGAGCCCGCGTCCGTTTCCGGGTCATAGGGGAAATCGGGAAAGCACATCTCTGTGCGTTCCGGGAAGGTCTCCGTGCGGTAGCTCCATTTGCCCTCCTGCAGGCTGGGCACCAGCCGTCCCCAGAGGACAAAGGGCTGGTTGGGGATGTTGGCGTCGGCTTTTCGGTCGGCCTGGATGCGTCGAATTTCGATCATGGGTTTCCCTCCCGCCTTCTGGCAACACCGCAGCATTTTCGGAACAGGTCTCGCTTTCATCTATATGATGAGATAGCCCCGCCAGCCCCGGACGGCGTAATAGGAATCCGCGCCGTTGTGAAAGGTGAAGACCCTGCCGTAGCGCCGCTCGCAAAAGAGCGCCCCGCCCCGGCTGCGGATGTCCGGCGGCGTGGCGATCCAGGAGGAGCTTTTCAGATCGAACTGGCCCAGCGTTTGCAGCCGGAGGTACAGCGCCTCCGGCATCAGTTCCACGCCCATCTCCCACGCCTGCTGCGCGGCGCTGCCCACGGGCGGGTTTTTCCTGCGGCTGCGCCGCGCCTCCTCGTCATAGCAAAGGCTCCTGCGGCCCGCCGGGGACTCCGGCGCGCAGTCGCAAAACAGCAGTCGCCCGTCGTCGGTCCAGCCCAGAGTGTCCGGCTCGCCCCCGCTGGCCTCCATGCGTCGCAGCGTCTCCAGCGCCTGGGGGTCGCCGGACAGCCGCTGTTCCGCCGTCTCCCAGGAAAGCCCGGGGTGGCGCTCCATGTGTTCCAAAAAACGCGTCTTCCAATGTTCCAGCATTTTTCGTTTGCCTCCTTCTCCCCTGCGGTTCCGGTTGCATCCGGTTTCGTGTCGCAAAACAGCGCTGCGTGGTCCTGCCCGGCCCCGCGCTTCCTGCAAAGCGCCCGGAGGAACAGGACCCCCGTGAAGCAAGCAGGAAGCCCGGCTGAGCGCCGGGGCGGCGGATGTGCGGGAAGCGCGGGATTCGGTGCTGCCTCCTCCGACGTCGCCCCGGACCGCTTCAGCCCCAGCGCAGCCCGCAGGCCGGGCCGCCGTATTCCTGCGCCCGTCGCGCCTCGGCCTCCGGGTCCGCCAGGATGTCCGAAAACTCCGGGTGCCGGGCAAACCAGCGGACGGAGTAGGAGCAGGACAATTCGGCTTTTACGCCCTCGGCCCGCAGCCGCTCCGCCACGGCACGGGTCAGTTTCCCGGCGATCCCCTGTCCGTTCAGCGCGGGGTCCACCTCCGTGTGGACAAAGTTCACCACGCCGGGGCGCACCTCCGGGTGGTCCAGCAGGGCGATCCGGACGCCGTTCTCGTCCTCCAGCCAGGTGCATTGTCTGTTGTTGTGGATGTTCATCGTTGCAGATCTCCTTTCGTTTGCGGCCTGTCACCAGGCGGCTTGTTTGATTTTCCAGTTTACATAATTCTGTACATTTTCCGGTTGCCCAGGCAGCAGCGTCCGAAGCTCCCGAAGGATGCGCCGCCCCTCCGCTTCCTTCCCCATCCGTTTCAGGCAGAGTTGCAGCTCCGCCAGCGTGTAACACAGGAATACGAAGTCCTGCTCTGCGCGATAGAGCGGGACGGCTGCTGCATAGCACGCGCCGGCGCCTTCCCAGTCTTCTCTCGCTTGCAGGATGTCCCCGCGCCAGTGCAGGACATTTGCGCGGCCCAGGTCATCCCGTTCTGCGAGATACAGGCGCTCTGCTTCTGCGTATGTGGCCAGCGCTTCCTCCGGTTTTCCTGTCTCACGCAGCAGGTCGCCGCGGGATTTCATCACGTTGGCGCGGCCCAGGTCGTTCTGCTCCTTGACAAACAGCGCCTCCGCGTCCGAGTAGGCCGTCAGCGCCGCCTCCAGTTTCCCCGTCCGGAGCAGCAGGTCGCCACGGGATTTCATCACGTTGGCGCGGCCCAGGTCGTCCTGCTCCTTGTCATACAGCGCCTCCGCCTCCGCGTAGGCCGTCAGAGCTC
>JAFXXH010000071.1 GCA_017542425.1 Oscillospiraceae bacterium
GGAGATCTGTTCGCTGATGTCGGCGGCGGGGATCAGATGCTCGGCGTAGGAGCAGTTGTAGTTCTGGACGAACAGCAGCTTCAGCCGCCCGTTCACGGCGGGGTCTGCATTGATGAGCCGGGCGATTCGGTTGATGTAACGGATGACGCTCTTGGCCCGCCGGTAGCCCGGGGCGGCCTTGGCGCCGAAGAGGACGGTGGTGTTTGGGAAGTCGGGCAGCCTGCCCTCCTTCAGATCGAAGTACAGGTCCATCACGCCCAGGGCGTTCATCAGCTGGCGCTTATACTCGTGGGCGCGCTTCACCTGGATGTCGAACACGCCGTTCGGATCCACCTCCACGCCCTCCTGTCTGCGGAGGACGGCGGCCAACTGCGCTTTCTTCTGGAACTTCACCGCGTTGAAGCGTGCGATCAGGTCGCTGTCGATGCGCTCCCGCAGGGTGGCCAGGCGGCCCAGGTCGGTCAGGAAGCCTTCGCCGCAGCGCTCGCGCAGCAGGGCCGTCAGTTCGGGGTTGCACAGGCCCAGCCAGCGCCGGGGGGTGATGCCGTTGGTGACGTTCTTGAACTTCTCCGGGGCCACGGCGTACCAGTCCCGGAAGATGTCCCGGCGGATCAGTTCGCTGTGGATGCGGGCCACGCCGTTGACGCTGCCGCCCAGGTAGACGGAGAGGTTGGCCATATTGGCCACGTTGTCCCGGATCACGAAGAGGCCCGGATGCTCCCGGTCCAGCCGGGCCTGGATGCGGCGCAGGATCTCCACGATCTCGGGCACCACGCTGCCCAGCAGGTTCAGGTCCCACTTCTCCAGCGCCTCGGCCATGACCGTGTGGTTGGTGTAGGAGAAGACGCCCCGAGTGATGTCGAAGGCCCGGTCGAAGTCATAGCCTTCCCGCATCAGCAGCCGGATCAGCTCCGGGATGCTCATGGCCGGGTGGGTGTCGTTGAGCTGGATGGTGATGAACTCCGGGAGACGGCTCAGGTCATCGCCGTGGGCCTCCCGGTAGTAGCGGAGGATGTCCTGCAGGCTGGCGCTGGAGAGGACGTACTGCTGCTTGATGCGCAGACGCTTGCCCTCCCACTGGCTGTCGTTGGGGTAGAGCACCCGGGTGATGTCCTCGGCCTTGTTCTTGGCGGCCAGGGCGGTCTCGTAGTGCTGGGCGTTGAAGGCGTCGAAGTCCAGCTCCTCCACCGCCTCGCACTGCCACAGGCGCAGCGTGCCGATGTTGTCCACGCCGTAGCCGATGACCGGCACGTCGTAGGGCACGGCCAGCACCGTGTGATCCGGGAAGGCGATGGTGACGGTGTGTTTGTCCCGCCGCCAGCTCCAGGGGTCGCCGTGCTTCGTCCAGTCGTCGGCCAGCTCCCGCTGGTCGCCGTTTTCGTCGATGCGCTGCTTGAACAGGCCGAACTTGTAGCGCAGGCCGTAGCCCGTCAGGGGCACGCCCACGGTGGCGGCGGAGTCCAGATAGCAGGCCGCCAGCCGCCCCAGGCCGCCGTTGCCCAGGGCCGCGTCCTCGATGTCCTCCATGCAGGCGATGTCCACGCCTTTCTCCGCGAAGAGCGCCCGGATCTCGTCCAGGATGCCCAGGTTGAAGAGGTTGGAGTAGATGAGGCGGCCGATCAGGTATTCGGCGGAGAAATAGTAGGCGTGGCGCGCCTGACTCCGGGCGTGCTTCCGCTCCGACCAGAGGCGGCTGATGTGTTCCATCAGGGTCCCGGCCAGCGCGTCGTGCAGCGCCTCCGGCGTCGCCTCGCTGAGGGCCAGGTCGTGGTTGATGAGCAGACGGGCGATGGTGCCGTCCACGATGGTTTTGGGATCAAGTTTCATGCGAATTCTCCTGACAGAAAGTCTGGGGCCGGGCGCGCCGCGCCCGGACTTAGCGGTAGATGCTGCCGGGGATGACGGTCACGAAGACCGTTTTGGTGTCCAGAATGCGGTTTTCGTCCGCGGAGTCGTGCAGCACCACGGTAATGCTCACGGTGCCGGTGCTCTTGGGGTAGAGATTCAGGTCGATGTAGTTGCCGTCGTACCAATCCGACCAGCCGCAGCCCAGGACCTCCGGGGCGTCCAGGTAATAGGTCAGCCGATAGGATTTCACCTCCGGGTCCGTCGCCTGGGCGTAGGCGATCAGGAAATAGCTGTCCTCCAGGCCCATGGTCACGTTGTACTCGTCCAGGCTCAGCTCGCCGCCGTTCCGGACGCCCGATTCGGCCACCGTGACCACCATGCTCTTTCGATCCAGTTCGGCATCGTCGGCCTCCAGCAGCAAGACCGTGATCGTCGTCGTGCCCAGGCCCTGCGGATAGAGCTTGAAGCTGACGTAATCGCCATCCCAGCCCATCCGCTCGGCGGTGACGATGCTTTCATCCTCCACATCGAAGCGCACCTTGCAGCCCGGCTCACAGGCGGAAAATGCGGTGACGGTATAAGACTCCTCGTCGATGCCGATGGTGACGAAACTCTCCAGCAGCACCAGGGTCACGGCGGCCTGGTTGCCCGCCCGGGCGATGCTGCTCAGGCTTTCCCGGTCATGGTAGTCCACATAGCTCATGGGAAGGGCCAGGTTCAGGTTCTGGCCGTCCTCATAGCCGGCGCTGGTGATGCCGATGACCTCGCCGTATTTGTTCAGCAGCGCGCCGCCGCTGCTGCCCTGGGAGATGGGGGCGCTGATCTGGATGTAGGAGACCCCGTCCTCCAGGCGGTTGGGGTTGGAGATGATGCCCACGCTCAGGGTGTTTTGCAGACCCAGGGGGCTGCCGATGGTGTAGATCGTGGAGCCGCCCAGGGCCGTGTTTTTCGCGCCCACGGTCAGGGCGTCAAAGTCCTCCCCCTCGATTTGCAGGACGGCCCAGTCCTCGTCCGCGTTCCAGGCGTAGACGCCGGTCACGGGGAGGACCCGCCCGTCGATGAGCTGGACCGCGGCGCTGTCCGCCCCGGAGATGACATGGTAGTTGGTCACCGCCACGCCGTCCCGGCTCACGAAAAAGCCGCTGCCGGTCTTGATGGCGCTGCCCTGGGCGTCATAGACCTCGATGAAGAAGACGGCTGCGGTGCAGCGGGCGTAAATCTCCTCGGCGCTCAGTTCCCGCTGTTCCTGGGGCATGGTGTTGACGATGGCCAGGGAACTGACGGCGGAATAGTCCACGCCGAAGCCCAGATGGCCGGACAGGTCCCGGAGCTTGAAGTAGTTGTTGCCGCCGATGTTGTAGACGGAGATGCCCTCGGCCAGCGTCCCGTCGATCAGCACCGACTGGCTGCTGGGCACCGCCGTGGCGGATTTGTCCTCCCCGGCAAAGGCCAGCTCCCCGCCGGTGGGGGTGTAGCGCTCCCCGGTATGGATGCGCACCGCGTCCAGATCCCGATCGAACTCCACCGCAAACTGACTCCGGCTGCCGTTCAGCGCGTAGGCCAGATCCCGCAGCTTGAAGTAGTTGCTGCCGTTGATGTTGTATTTCTCACAGTTGAGGACCCTGCCGTCCACCATCAGGGACCAGTCGGACAGCACCACGGTGTCCGCGGCCAGACCGGGCATTGCCAGCGCCGCCAGCAAAGCCAGCGCAAGGAACAAGGATGCAAGCCGTTTCATCGAATCAGCCCCCTTTATTGTAATCGTGCGCGTCCCGGATGATGCGCCGTGCGCAAAGTCCGGGATGTTATCAAAAGTATACAATAGATTGAAATGCTTGTAAACCCCTTGTTTTTCATCAATTTTTACCACATTTCCGGGGACAGTTTTGGCCTCCCGGACAAAAAAACGCCCGGCGTCTCTCCCTTTGGAAAGGCGCCGGGTGAAGCTCATCCGCGGCTGAACACCGCCTCGGTGGCACAGTCGCAGCAGAGGGGACCGCCGGTCCAGCAGTCCCGGAGGGTCTTGTGGTGGTCCAGCCGGAAGCTGTGTTCAAACGCCCGGGCGTCCACGGCGAAGTCGAAGCTTCTGCCGCATTTGGCGCAGGTTTCAAAGTAAACGTCCTCGGTCTGGCGCTCGATGGCCCGCACCGCGCAGCTCCCGCAGAGGCACTTGCGCAGGTTCGCGTAGCGGAGCCGCCAGGCCCGGCGCTCAAATTCGGCGCGGGCCTCGCCCACGTCAAAACGGTTTTGGCAAAAATCACAGACAGCCATGCTCGTCTCTCCTTCCGTGCGCCGCCATGCGGGCGCTTGTCTGTCGGAATTATAACGCAGATTTCGCGTTTGTACAACTGTTTTTTTGTGGAGCTTTCACAGAATGCGCACCCTCAGTCCTCCGGCTCCAGTTTGGCCCGGAACGAGATGGACCGGGGGGTGGACAGGCCGTCGAAGCGCACCAGATGCGCGCCCTTTTCCAGATCCGTCTCCAGCACCGTGCCGCTGCCGAAGACCGCGTGGCGCACCCGCCGGCCCGGTGGGAAGGGCTCCGGGGCCTGCTCCGTCAGGCGGCGGCTGCGCAGCGCGATGAAGGCCCGGGCCTCCCGCAGCAGCTCCTCACGGGGCGGGGCGGTGAAGTCCAGCAGGGCCGGGTCGATGTCCAGCAGGAAGCGGGAGGGCCAGCGGGGGGAGCCGTCCGGGGTCCAGCCCTCCGCCTCCGTGAGAAAGAGCCGCTTTTGCGCCCGCGTCATGGCCACGAAAGCCAGGCGGCGCTCCTCCTCCATGCCGGGCAGGGTGCTGGTCTTCCGGCTGGGGAAGACCCCCTCGTTCATGCCGCAGAGAAACACGCAGGGGAACTCCAGGCCCTTGGCCGCGTGGACCGTCATCAGTTTGACCCGGTCGCCCCCGTCGGCGGCGTCGCTGCCCGTCAGCAGGGCCACATGGGCCAGGTAGTGGAGGGGCGTGGCCTCCTCGCCGCAGGTCGTCTCATAGTCCCGGACGCTCTGTTTCAGCTCCGCCAGGTTGTCCAGCCGCTCCTGGCTGCCCTCCGTGCGCAGCATGGCCTCGTAGCCGCTCTCGTCCAACACGGCGCTGAGCAGTTCGGAGACGGGCCGGTCCAGGGCGTCGGCGGACAGGCGCTCCACCAGGCGCACCAGGGCCTCGGCCTTCGTCCCCCGCAGGGCTTCCTCCTCCAGGCTCCGGCAGAGAGCTTCATAGAGGCTGCAATGCTCCTGCTCGGCATAGGCTTCCAGAAAGGCCATGCGCCGCTGGCCCAGGTTGCGCTTTGGCTTGTTGGCCACCCGGCGGAAGCTCAGGTCGTCCCGGCAGATCAGCAATCGGAGATAGCACAGGGCGTCCTTGATCTCCGCCCGGGCGAAGAAGGGCAGGCCGCTGGTGACGGCGTAGGGGATCTTCGCTTTCAGCAGGGCTTCCTCCACGGCGCGGCTGACGTAGTGGGCCCGGTAGAGCACCGTCACGTCCCGGTAGGGCGTGCCCGCAGCGTGGAGGGCCGCGATCTGCTCCGCGATCCAGTCCGCCTCCGCCTCCGCGCTCTTGGCGTGGTGGCACAGCACCCGTTCCCCGTCCGGGAGGGTGGGGCGCAGCACCTTCTCCACCCGGCTGCGGTTCTTCTCGATCAGGGAGTTGGCAGCTGCCAGGATCTGGGGCGTGGAGCGGTAGTTATCTGTCATCAAAATGGTATGTGTTCCCGGATGCTTGGCCGGGAAGTCCAGCAGAAAGGCCACGTCTGCCCCGCGCCAGGTGTAGACCGTCTGGTCCGGGTCCCCCACGATGAAAAGGTTCCGGTGGTAGCCGCAGAGGGCGTCCATCAGTTCATATTGCAGGGCGTCGATGTCCTGGAACTCGTCGATCAGGATGTACTCCAGCCGCTGCTGCCATTTCAGGCGGATGGCCTCGTCCCGCCGGAAGAGGTAGAGGGTCAGCTTGATGAGATCGTTGTAGTCCAGGCCAAAGCATTTCTTCTGCTGGTAGAGGTAGCCGAAGAAGATGATGTCCCGCGCCCCCTGGGCCTGCTCGTAGCGCTTGCGCAGGGCCTCCAGACTCAGGTCGGTCAGATCCAGGTAGTAGTCCGGGCGCTGAACGAGCTTTTGCATCTCGATCATATCCCGGGCGGCGGAAAAGCTCATGTCCCGCAGCGTCAGGTCCCGCTCCGCGTAGATGACCCGGAGCATGTCGTCGATGTCCGCGTTGTCCAGCACCAGGAAGCGCCTGGGGTACTGCAACGCGTGGCCGTCCTCCTGCAGCACGGAGACGCAGAAGCCGTGGAAGGTGTTGATGAAGCCCGTGTCGTTGTCCCCGGTGAGCCGGTGGATGCGCTGGCGCATCTCGTTGGCCGCTTTGTTGGTAAAGGTCACGCAGAGGATGTTGCCGGGCAGGATGCCCATCTCGTTCACCAGGTAGGCAAAGCGCCGACTCAGAGCCCGGGTCTTCCCGGACCCGGCCCCGGCGATGACCCGGACAAAGCCCTCGGTGGTGGTGACGGCCTCGGCCTGGGCGGGGTTCAACTCGTATTCCTCCATGGTGCTCCCTCCCCCTGTGGTGATGCTTGTCTCTATTGTAGCATTTCGCCTGGCATGGCGCAAGAGAGAGGGCAGGAAATGCTTGTTGGAACCCTGCCGGCAGGCCGGATAAAAGGCTTGACAGAACAGCTATCTTTCTATAATATGGTTTTAACCTCTTCCCGGAGGCCACCGAAAGGGGCAGGAGGGGCACTGAAGAAGCGGCGGCGGTTTGGCTACATATCCCCGAAGGGGGGTGTTAGCGATGCGTATCACGTTCCACATCGGACAGTTTACTGTTACGATCATCGTCAAAAGCAGAAACCGCCACTCTGCCAAGGCGGGATAGCCGATTGCCGCGCAGAGGAACCTCCATACCGTGTGCATGACCGTATCCCAATAAGGATATCGCACATAGTAGCACGCGATCTCTCCCAAAATCTCACATGCAAAAAGGGTCAATCACAATTTCTGTGGGATGGGTAGCATACACATCAGCCCATGTCAAGGCATCGGCTGACGCCTCGCTGCAAGCGGCCTTGACATAGTCTGCTGTGTATGCAATGGGCAAAGAAACGGGATGCAAGCATCCCTCTCCACAAGAGTGGCTCAGTGCCAAAGTTGCCCATTCTTCGATCCCACACAAAAAGTGATTGAGCCTATTTTCTCCAAATTTTGCAGGGGTGATTTTACGTTTTATCAAATATTCCTCGCATTGTGCGAAAAGAACAACGTAGCTAAAACGCGGGCTTGTGAAAAATGCGGCGTCAGCAGGACCGCATGGCGAAAATGGGAAAACGGGACAATGCCAAACGGCAGTACGCTAGACAAAATCAGCCGTTTTTTCAATGCCTCCGTAGACTTTCTCCTAGGCACTACTCCGGAAGCTTATTTGCTTTGGTCGCAGTATTTGCTGGCTGAGGCAGAAAAAGCTTTTGAGGTTGAGAAAGACGAGGAAAAGCGGGGCGAACTGGCAAATCAGATCGCCGGTTTGCAGGAGTCCATCGAGGAACAGCGCTTACGTGTTGCGCTACTCCCGCAAGAAGACGCAGCCCCGGAGGGCAGCGCTGCCAATGTCACCGGAAGCACAGCCGAATTCATTCAGCTTTTTCTGCAATCGCCTCCTGAGATTCAGGATACCATTGTTTCCCTCTTAAAATCCGTAAAATCTTTGCGTGAAGCTGCGGATTCTGCCCCCAAAGGAAAATCAACTCCTTGAGGCCAATTTCTTTTCCTTTTTCAACACCCGTCATCCCCTTCCTGGAAGGGGAGGCGTGTGGCTTTGGATGCGAAAAACCTGCTCCCCCGGCTTGTATCTGCTCCGTTTCGGTGCTATAATTTTCCCGCAAGGACCAAATCAACACGAGACAGGATGTGACCGTATATGAAATTAGGGATCGTGGGACTGCCCAATGTGGGGAAGTCCACGCTGTTCAACGCCCTCACCGGGAACGCGGCGGAGAGCGCCAACTATCCGTTTTGCACCATCGACCCCAACGTGGGCGTCGTCACCGTGCCGGACGAGCGGCTGGACTGGCTGACGGAGCTGTATCAGCCCAAGAAGCACACCCCCGCTGTGATCGAGTTCGTGGACATCGCGGGCCTGGTGAAAGGGGCCAGCCACGGGGCAGGTCTGGGGAACAAGTTTCTGGAGAACATCCGGCGCACGGACGCCATCGTGCATGTGGTGCGCTGCTTTGACGACGAGAACATCATTCATGTGGTGGAGGACGCCGCCGTCAGCGCGCCGGTGGACCCGGTGGGGGATATCGAGACCATCGACCTGGAACTCATCATGGCCGACCTGGAGCTGACCCAGCGCCGGGCGGAGAAGGCCAAAAAGGCCGGGAAGGGCGGGGACAAGAGCGCCCGGCACGAGGCGGAGCTGTTCGAGGCCCTGGCCGCCCACCTGGACGCGGGCAAGCCCGCCCGCAGCTTTGATTGTTCCACGGACGACCGGGCGCTGCTGGACGCCAGCGACCTGCTGAGCACCAAGCCGGTCATCTATGCCTGCAACCTGGACGAGGACAGCTTCGCCGCCGGAGGCAACGCCTATTACAAGGCGGTAGAGGAGCTGGCCCAAAAAGAGGGCAGTCAGGTCCTGCCCGTCTGCGCCAAGTTCGAGGCGGAGATGGTGGGCCTGGAGCCGGAGGACCGGGCCATGTTCATGGAGGAACTGGGCATGACCGAGGGGGGGCTGGCCCGGCTGATCCGCTGCTCCTATTCCCTGCTGGGCCTCATCAGCTTCCTGACCTGCGGCCCGGACGAGTGCCGCGCCTGGACCATCCGCCGGGGCACCCGCGCCCCCAAGGCGGCGGGGAAGATCCACTCCGACATCGAGCGGGGCTTCATCCGTGCGGAGATCGTGGCCTTCGACGACCTCAAGCGCTGCGGCAGCATGGCGGCGGCGAAGGAGAAGGGCCTGGTGCGGGCGGAGGGGAAGGAATACGTCATGCAGGACGGGGACGTGACGTATTTCCGCTTCAACGTGTAAGGTTCTTTTTATCCCATTCAAATGGCATCGCCGCGTCGGGTCAAACCCGACGCGGCGGTTTTGCGTTTCGCGGGGATTCTTGCAGCGCAGGGAAAGCGCGTCCTGCTCAGGCAGGGCGATTCGGGCGCGCTCACCTGTTTTTCGGGATGCGCACCGTCACGACGACGGCTTCCTCCGTCTCCTCCCGTCTGAGCTGTGCGTCGATGCCGCCGGAGCGCATCAGGCTCAGGCTGCGGTCCAGGGTGTTCAGGAACAGCCTGAGGTCCTTCATCAGAAAGACGCTGCGCCGCCGGGCTGCCTGGGACTCCTTTGGCTCCGGTTCCTGCCCCGGCGTCCCGCCGCAGAGGCGCTCCACATAGGCCTCCGCCGCCGCCACGTTCATCCGCTGCTCCACCATGAAGTCCAGGGCCTCTCTCTGGCGCTCCTCCCCGTCCAGGCGCAGCAGCGCCCGGGCGTGGCGCTCCCCCATGCCCGCGCTGCGCAGCCGCTCCAGCACGTCGGAGGGCAGGCGCAGGATGCGCAGCTTGTTGGCCACCGCGCTCTGGCTCTTGCCCAGCCGCCGGGCCACCTGTTCCTGGCTCAGCCCGAACAGGCGGATGAGCTGGCGGATGCCCTCGGCCTCCTCCAGGAAGTCCAGATCCCGGCGCTGGATGTTCTCGATCAGGGCGATGAGGCCGCTCTGCTCCATGTCCACGTCCATGACGATGCAGGGCACCTCCCGCAGCCCCGCCAGCCGCGCCGCCCGCAGACGGCGCTCCCCCGCGATCAGCTCGAAGCGGTCCCCGCGCAGACGGACGGTCAGCGGCTGCAGGACCCCGTGCTGGGCAATGGAGTCCCGCAGCTCCTCCAGGCGCTCCCGGGTGATGTGCTGCCGGGGCTGCAGCGGCCCGGGCACGATGTCCTCCACCCGCACATAACAGACTGAGCGCACGATGCGCCCCGGCGCGGATACCGCCATGGGTCTCCCCCCTTCCCTGCTTTCCTCCACCATAGCGCAAACCCGGCGCGAAAACGGGCGAAGGATGCGCTTGCCCGGCCTTTTCCATGGAAAGAAGACCCGGACCCACGCGGGAGCCGCCTCCACACGCCGAAGCACATTTTCGCACCACAGCGCGCAAATTTTCTTGACGAAACGGGGAAAAGGTTGTAAGATAGGATACGTTCTCATGGACAAGCGCCGAAACGCGCCCCCGCGGCGGTTTCGGGAAAATACAGACTGAAAGGTGGCGAAGATATGGGCATTGTCCCCCAAATCACCTGCCGCCATTGCGGCAAACAATACTCCGCCCTGCACAGCCGCTGCCCCAACTGCGGCACGCGGCACGTCAAGCAGACCTCCCGCACGACAGCCACCACCGCCAGCGTCCGCTCCGGAACGGCGGCCGCCGCCCGCGCCGATACCAACGCCCGGTGGCAGTTCATCTTTGGCTGCATCCTGATCGTCGCCGTCCTGGTGGCCGTCATCGTCCTGATCACCGCCAGCCTCGGCCCCAAGACCGCGCCGGAGCCCGTCGTCACGCCTCCGCCCCCGCTGGAGGTCACCCCGACCCCCACGCCGACGCCCACCCCCACGCCCACCCCTGATCCCACGGTGCCCGTCACCAGCGTGACCATCACCTTCCTCGGCCGCGCCGTGGGTGAGCAGTTCACCCAGCGCATCGAGTGGCAGCCCATCCAGCTCAGCGCCACGGTCTACCCCGTGGAGGCGCTGGAGAAGACCAGCCCCGAGTGGCGCAGCTCCAACCCGGAGATCTGCATGGTGGACAAGACCGGTCTCGTCACCGCCCTCTCCAGAGGCACCTGCGAGATCATCTGCGAATGCGGCGGCGTTGCAGCCCGCGTCAGCGTCCTGGTCCCCTAAGTGCTTGGACCGCTTTGCTTCATCCCTCCCCATTTTTCGGGGAGGGATGAAAAAAAGCTTGACAATCCGGCTTTCCTTTGATATGATAGTTTTTGCTGAGAAACAAATACGGACGATTGGCGCAGCTGGTAGCGCATCCGCTTGACGTGCGGGAGGTCACAAGTTCGAGTCTTGTATCGTCCACCAAAAATCACGGTAATTCTGATCGAATTACCGTGATTTCTTTCTCATTTCGTCACTTTTCAGCGCATGTTTGGAAAGAAACCGTGCCTGCACGCAGGAAAGGAGCTGTCCACGGAACATGAGAATCCCCCTGAACAACGACTGGGAATACACCGAGACCTTCACCGAGCGTCTCTTTGACCCCGGCTTCCGGGACGCTCTGCGCCCGGTGCGGCTGCCGCATACGGTGCGGGAGACGCCGTTTCACTATTTTGACGAGGACAGTCTGCAAGTTCTCTGCGGCTATCGGCGGCGCTTTTTCGTCCCGGAGCTTTGGCGGGGTCGGCGGGTCTTTCTGGGCTTCGGCGCGGCGGGGCATGGGGCGGAGGTCTGGTGCAACGGAGTCTTTGTGGGCAGCCATGCCTGCGGCTACACGGCCTTCACGCTGGAACTGACGGCGGCGCTGCGCTATGGGGAGAGCAACCACATCGTCCTGCGGCTGGACAGCCGGGAGAGTCAGAACATCCCGCCCTTCGGCTTCGTCATCGACTATCTGTGCTACGGCGGTCTGTACCGGGACGCGTGGCTGGAGGTGAAGGAGCGCAGCTATCTGGACGAGCTGTTCGCCCGGCCCTTTGTCCCGGCGGAGCTCCGCATCCCGGCGGAGCCGGAGGCGCTGGCCGCGCTGCGCTTCTGCGGGACCCTGCGCCCGATCCTCCGCCTGTGCGGTCCGGCGGAGGGGCTGTTTCTGCGCTATCGGGTGCTGGAACGGGAGACCGGGCGGGAACTCCGCTTCCCGGCCCAGGCGGCTTCGGAGTCCGCGCTGCTGCGGGTGCCGGAGGCGCGGCTTTGGGACGTGGAGCGGCCCTGGCTCTACACCCTGACGGCGGAACTGCTGGACGGGGACACGGTGCTGGATCGGATCTCCTGCCCCTTCGGGTTCCGGCGGAGCAACTGGCGCGCCGAGGGCTACTATCTCAACGACCGGCTGCTGCCGCTGCGGGGCCTGAACCGGCACCAGTCCTGGCCCTATGTGGGCTACGCCATGCCCGAATCCCAGCAGCGCTTCGACGCGGAGATCCTGAAACGGGAGCTGGGGCTGAACATCGTCCGCACCTCCCACTATCCCCAGTCTCAGGCCTTTGTGGACCGCTGCGACGAGCTGGGGCTGCTGGTGTTCACGGAGATTCCCGGCTGGCAGCACATCGGGGACGCGGACTGGAAGGCCCAGGCTGTGCGGAACGTGGAGGAGATGGTGGTGCAGTACCGCAACCACCCCTCCGTCATCCTCTGGGGCGTCCGCATCAACGAGAGCCAGGACGACGCCGCATTTTACGCCGAGACCAACGCAGCGGCCCGACGGCTGGACCCCGGACGGGCCACCAGCGGCGTCCGCTATCTCCGGCACAGTCAGCTGCTGGAGGACGTGTACGCCTACAACGACTTTCTCCACGACGGCACGAACCCCGGCTGCCTGCCCCGGGACCGGGTGACGGAGGCGCGGGAGAACGCCTATCTCATCAGCGAACACAACGGCCACATGTTCCCCACCAAAAGCTTTGACGACGAGGCCCAGCGGCAGGAGCAGGCGCTGCGCCACGCACGGGTGCTGGACGCCGCCCTGGGCCAGCGGGGCGTGGCCGGGTGCATCGGCTGGTGCATGAGCGACTACAACACCTACCGGGACTTCGGCAGCGGGGACCGGGTCTGCTACCACGGGGTGCTGGATATGTTCCGCAACCCCAAGCTTGCCGCCGCCCTCTACGCCAGCCAGCAGGACGCGCATCCCGTGCTGGAGGTGGGCAGCCGGATGGACATCGGCGAACACGCGGCGGGGCTTCGGGGAGAGGTCTGGCTGTTCACCAACGCCGAGCGGGTACGGATGTACCGGAACGGGAGCTTCGTCCGGGAATTCTCCGCCCAGGACTCCCCTTTCCGGCACCTGCCCCACGGCCCCATTCGGATCGACGACTACATCGGCGACGGCATGGCGGCGGAGGGCTTCGCGCCCCGGCAGGAGGCCCTGGTAAAAGACGTGCTGAACGCCGCCGCCCTCCAGGGCATGGAACACCTGGACGCCGGGGCCAAAGCCAAGGCCGCTGCGGCCTGCGCCCTGTACGGGATGCGCTTTTCCGACGCCTACCGGCTCTATGGCCGCTACATCGGCAACTGGGGCGAACGGGTCTCCGGCTTCCGCTTTGTGGCGCTGAACGGCGAACAGGAGGTGGCGGAGCGCTTCTGCGCGCCCGCCGCCGGGCCCCACATCCGGGCCGAGGCCGACCACAGCGAACTGCGGGAGGGCGAGAGCTACGACGTGGCCGCCGTCCGCATCCGGGTCTGCGACGAGGCCGGCGCGCCCCTCCCCTTCTGGAACGAGCCGCTGCCCCTGCGCCTGCGCGGCCCCGCCCAACTGATTGGCCCCGACCGCGCCCACATCGCCGGAGGCATGGGCGGGACCTATCTGCGCAGCACCGGCCAGGCCGGAGACGTGCTGCTGACCATCGCCCTGCCCGAAGCCTACGGCGGCGCGGAGACCGTCCTGCGCTTCACCGTCCGGCGGGATGAGACGAATCCTGTTGACAATCCCGCCCAGGGGTGGTAGCATAGTTGCACAACGCGGAGGGTTACCGAAGCGGTCATAACGGGGCGGTCTTGAAAACCGTTAGGGCGCAAGTCCACGCGGGTTCGAATCCTGCACCCTCCGCCAAATTAGCACGGTAATTTTGATAGAATTGCCGTGCTTTTCTTTTTGTGTTATGATGACAGAGCAGCCGAGGCTGAGGGCCTGTCTGCGCTGCTGGATGATGATTGGTAAGCATACAGATAAATCGGGATTTGTTGAACCAGACAATGATTATAATGGTCCCCTTGTCAAGACCACGCAGCAAAAAACATCGTGAACATGTTTCGCCCATTCTGACTTTGGCTGCATTCCGAGCCACAGTCCGTCAGTCCCAGCTTTGGTAGCCGCCC
>JAFXXH010000072.1 GCA_017542425.1 Oscillospiraceae bacterium
ACCGTGCCAAAGAGCGTGGAAACAATTGGTGAGGCCGCTTTTTGTGGATGCCCGCTTGAAAAGATCACGCTTCCGTTTATCGGATATAAACGCGGAGAAACAGGTTCTACATCTTCTGTATTTGGCTACATCTTCGGCTATAATGGTTCAACGACCCAGTACTATTCCGGTAGCAGCGGATACTCCTACGCGATTCCCAGCACATTGAAAACCGTCGTAATCACGGATGAAACCGTAATTCCAAACGGCGCGTTTTCCAACTGTACAGAACTGACCAGCATCGAAATATCGGGAATCCTTCAAGATATCAAAAACTATGCGTTTGCAAACTGTACTGCGCTCAAAAGTCTTTACATCCCGCCAACCGTAACCTCCATCGGCTCCAATGCCTTCCAAAACGATTCGAACCTCATGTTCTACTGCGCCCTCAAGTCCTATGCAGCCGTCTACGCCATTGACCACAACATTCCCTTTACCGCTGTGGGAGATGACGTCCAGACCGACTCCGCCGTGATCGACGAAACCGCTAGCTATTACAAGGTTAATCTGGACGGCGTTTCCGTTTCCGGATATCTGTCGATGATGGCCGGATACGCTTTCCGGAAAAATGCGGCATACTCCAACGCAAAGCTTGTGTTCAACCTTCCGAAGAACGCGGAACTGGTGGAAAGCTCGCTGAAAGTCGATGGGGTTTTGTGCCGGAATTACAGCTTTGAAGATGGTATCTTGACCATTCCCGTCACCGCATCAAGTGGAGAAGTCCGCTTTTCCCTGAAACCCATCCGCTATGAGCAGTTTTCCAGCTATTGCAAGCTTAACTTCCGGGAAGGGAACAGCGACCGCTCCCTGGTGCTGGGCGTGGTTCACGCGGAACTGCCGGTTCTCAGCATCGTCGCCAAAGGGGAGACTTCTGCTCTTGCAATCGAGGTGAACGGTGTAACGATCCCGGAAAACAGCGTCGATCTGTATGTGAACGGTCAGAAGCAGACAACGGTTACCGCGAACAAAGCGGGGGACTACTACGCCACGCTGAGTCTGAACGACGCAAGCGACGGAAAGCGCTTTGTTCTGAGCGCATCCACCCAAAGCAACGGGAATCCAATCTCCGCCCAAACGACGGTGATCTATCGGGAAGGCTCCCCCGTGCTGACGCAGTTTGTGATGGAGCACAACGGGCAATCCTTCGATCTGCAAAGCCTGAACGGGACAAAGCCCATCGTGACCTTTGCCCCCGGACGGGTGTTCCGGTTTACGGTGAAGTTCGATCAGGTCAGCGCCATAGAGGCGGTCTACATCGTTAGCACGCGGAACAATGTGAAGAATTATCTGTGCGCGGAATGGGATGTGAATACCCAGTCTTACCGCGCTGAAGGGCTGTTTGACCCATACAACAGTTCCTATGTTCCGGGGATGATCAGCGTCGAATATATGCGAAAAAGCGGCGCGCTTTCCTTTGCACAGGGATATGACTTCACCACGGACGAGTGTATAAACGCGCTGCCGGAAGCGTGGAAAAGCGCTGAAATCGAAGTCCATGACAATTCTGAAAAATGCTCGGACGTGTCCATCTATATTCCCGAACAGGATACATCCCTGCGCATTACAGCGAAGCAGCAGCCCGCCCCGGAAGGCATCACCCAGGAAAATGCAGAATCTTTTGGATACATCAAAACAACAGATTCCTATGGGAAAACAGTATTTGCAAAATACTATGAAAAGCCGGAAGAATGTGGACTTGAGATTTTAGACTTTAAGAATAATGTCTTAGATGCTTCTTTAAAATGGCAAATTGGTGAATTGATCAAGGGAAGCGGCACTGTCATCAGCGCATACGAGGTCTATTCCGCCTTTTTTGAAGGTGCATATGATGAAGCAGATTACAGTGTCATGCGCAATAGCATTGAACGTTCCAAGACGTTGACGGACGAGCAGAAAAGTGAGGCAATCAAGAAATTGAATCTTGCAAGAGCGGTCAATGCTTGCTCAACATTGGGAAAATGGGCCGGTACTGCTGTGGGCGCGATTGCCGGGATCGCACTCGGTCCTATGGGTTCATTCGCGGTAGCGTGTGGCGTGGCATTTACGGATACCCTGTTTGATTGGATGCGCGAGAGCGAGATGAATCAAATGCTTCTGATGATGCATGAGCTTCAGAAGTTCGGCTTCGGCTTCCGCTGGGCAGTCGATCCCAGCGGCTATGTGTTTGACTCCACCACGGGCGCACGGCTCAGCGGCGTTACGGCGACAGCATACTGGATTCCCTATGATGAGTCCCAGGCGGACTTCTGGGACAACACGCCCGACAGCGGCGAATACGGCGTGATCTGGGATTCTGTGGAGTATTCTCAGCTGAATCCGCTGACCACTGATCTGTCCGGCTGCTATTCATGGGACGTGCCCGAAGGCTGGTGGCGGGTCAAGTATGAGAAAGAGGGATATGAAACCGTCTGGAGCGACTGGATGACTGTGCCTCCTATCCAAACGGAGGTAAACATCGGCATGGTTTCGACCGCCGCCGTGAACTACTCGATGAACCTCAAGGCAAGCACACCCACGTCCGTCACAGCGACGCTCACCAATGATTCCGATGTTGCGGGTTCTGTCCGTTATGTGATCGCTGCGTATCAGGCCAACGGCCAGATGGTCGCCACAGGCACGGAGGAAATCAGTCTGACGGCATCAGGGCAGGCCGATCTCACCGTCACCTATGACGAAAGCGAAGCCGTTGCCGAAATCCGGGTGTTTGTTCTAAACGTGGACACACTGGCCCCCCTGTGCGGTGCCTGGGTCTGCGAATTAGAATAATCCATAGCTACTCTACCGTAGCCAGGAAGCTCTGGAAAAGCTCCACCCAAAAACATCTTACAGCCCGTTTTGCCTACTCAGGTAAAACGGGCTTTCTGAATCTCCCCCCCTTGCCAAGCCACCCCCATCCATGCTACACTGTGGAAAACTGCCAAACAGAGGATACACCTTTGTCTTCTAAAAGCCTTGTCTTCGCAGATCGGTCTGTCTGCCGGTTCGGGAGGATACGGACAAAAGAACGGAGTGTAAATATGGACAAAGCCAAGTATGTGGAGGCCGGGGAGATCGTGAACACCCACGGCGTCCGGGGCGAGGTGAAGATCCTGCCCTGGGTGGACTCCCCGGAGTTTTTGCAAAAATTCAAGACCCTGTATCTGGACGGCGCGCCCCGGCGGCTGCTGCGCTCCTACGTCCACAAGGGCTGCCTGATCGCGGCGCTGGAGGGCGTGGCGGACGTGAACACGGCCATGACCTTGAAAGGGAAGCGCCTCTGGATCGCCAAGGCGGACGCGCATCTCCCGCCGGGCAGCTTCTTCCTGGCGGACATCCTGGGCGCGGCGGTGGTGACCGAGGACGGCGCGCCGGTGGGGACGCTGGAGGACGTGCTGGACCTGCCCGGCAACCGGGTCTATGTGGTCCGGGGCGAGACCGAACACCTGATTCCCGCCGTGCCGGAATTCATTCTGAACACGGACCCGGTCCACGGCGTCGTGACCGTGCGATTGATCGACGGTATGTGATGAAGATCGACATTTTGACCCTCTTTCCCGACAACATGAACGCCATGCTCCATGAGAGCATCCTGGGCCGGGCTGCCCGTCGGAGCATCCTGGAGCTGAACTGCGTCCAGATCCGGGACTTCACCGAGAACCGCCAGCGCCAGGTGGACGACTACCCCTACGGCGGCGGCTGGGGCTGCGTGATGATGGCCCAGCCGCTGAAAAGCTGCGTGGACCATGTGATGGCCCGCGCTCCGGGCCTGCGCCGCCGGGTGATCTACATGAGTCCCCAGGGTAAGACCTTCACCCAGCAGCGGGCGCGGGAGCTGGCGCGGGACTACGACCACCTGGTGCTGGTCTGCGGCCACTACGAGGGCGTGGACGAGCGCTTCATCGAGGCCTGCGTGGACGAGGAACTCTCCCTGGGCGACTTCGTGCTGACCGGGGGCGAGCTGGCGGCCATGGCCGTGGCGGACGCGGTCTGCCGTCTGGTGCCGGGGGTGCTCAGCGACGCGGCCTGCTACACCGGAGAGAGCCACTGGGACGGCTTGCTGGAATACCCCCAGTACACCCGCCCGGAGACCTGGGAGTGCAGGGAGGTCCCGGAGGTGCTGCGCGGCGGCAACCAGGCGGAGATCGACCGCTGGCGGCGCAAGCAGATGCTGCTGCGGACGCGGGAGAAACGCCCGGAGCTGTTCGCAAACTTTGTCCCGGACGAAAAAGACCGGGCCCTGCTGGCGGAGCTGGAGCGGGACGAGCGGCGCATGAAGCTGACGGAGCCGCTTGAATGCCGCCCAGCCACCCCGGAGGACCTGGAGGCCGTGGACCTGCTCATCCGCCAGGCGCGCAATTATTTGAAGCGCCATCGGGTGGACCAGTGGCAGGGGGACTATCCGGCGTCGGAGGACATGGCGGCGAGCATCGCGGCGGGGGAGTGCTATGTCCTCTGCTACGCCGGGCGCGTGGCGGCGGTTTTTTGCCTGACCATGGAGCCCCAGGCCAACTATGCGGCCATCACCGACGGAAAGTGGCGCAGCGACGGGCCCTACGCCGCCGTCCACCGCTGCGCAGTGGAGGCGCAGTTCCGGGGCAGCGGCCTGGCCGACCGGATGCTGGCCGAGGCGGAGACCCTGGCGCGTTCGAGGGGCTGTTCCGCCGTCCGGGTGGACACCCACCGCTACAACGAGCCCATGAAGGCCCTGCTGCGGCGCTGCGGCTATCAGTTTCGCGGGCATGTGCTGGTGGAGGAACCCATCCACGACCCCCGCCGTCAGGCGTTTGAGAAGGTGCTGCGGACATGAAATACGATTTGACAGACATCCGGGAGATCCGCGCCCTGCTGGAGGGGGCGGGCTTCCGCTTTTCCAAAGCCCTGGGACAGAACTTCCTCTGCGACGCCACGGTGCCGAAGCGCATCGCGGAAGCGGCGGGACTGGATGACGGCACCGGCGTGCTGGAGATCGGCCCCGGCGTGGGCTGCCTGACCGTGGAGCTGGCGGAGCAGGCCAGGCGGGTGGTCTCCGTGGAGCTGGACGAGGGCCTGCGTCCGGTGCTGGCCCGGACCCTGGCCGACTGCGGGAACGTGGCGCTGATCTACGGCGATATCCTGCGCCAGGACCTTTCCGCTCTGGTCCGGGAACATTTTGCCGACTGCGCCCGGGCCGTGGTCTGCGCCAACCTGCCCTATCAGATCACCACGCCCGTGCTGACGGCGCTGGTGAAGTGCGGCTGTTTTGAACGGCTCACGGTGATGATCCAGCGGGAGGTGGCGCGGCGCATCTGCGCCCGGGAGAACACGGCGGACTACGGGGCCTTCAGCGTCCTGATGCAGTGGCACTGCGAGACAGAACTGCTCTTCGACGTGCCGCCCCACTGCTTCATCCCCGCCCCCAAGGTCACCAGCAGCGTGATACGCCTGACGCGCCGCCCCGTCCCCCCGGCAAAGACGGCGGACGAGGCAAGGATGTTCGCCCTGGTGCGGGCAGCCTTCCAGCAGCGCCGCAAGACCCTTTGCAATGCCATGATGCACGGTCTGAACCTGAGCCGCGCCCAGGCCGCCGCCGCCCTGGCCAGCTGCGGCCTGCCCGAGCAGATCCGGGGCGAAGCCCTGTCCGTGGCCCAGTTCGCCGCCCTCAGCGACGCGCTGGGACGGGGATGCGCGTGGCCGGAATCACCGCGAAAATAATCTGAAAAAACGCAAAATTTCCCCTTGCTTTTTTGCCGCAAGTGTGCTAATATAATCGAGCGCTGAGAAATCAGCGCTCGATAGCCGGGTGTAGCGCAGATGGTAGCGTGCTTGAATGGGGTTCAAGAGGCCGCTGGTTCAAATCCAGTCACTCGGACCAAAAATCCTCGATTTCGCTAGAAATCGGGGGTTTTTCTTATATATTTATACAGCGACGGAAGCTCTGACTGGAATTTGACTGGAACGGGCATTGCGCGTGCAAAAGGCGCGATCGAAGACCTCTGCGGCCTTTTGTTTGCCCGGTTTTTCCACAGGCAGGAAGTGGCCGGAACCCTTCCGGGACGAGCATGTCCCTGCCGCTGTCTCTGGATTTCGGCGGCCCGATCTCCTCATACCAACCCACGGTCTTCACCGCCGCAGAATCGATGTCCGCAGTCCTGAGTCCCACAGATTCTGTGCTTGCGCCAAAAAAATTTGAAAAAAAGCAAAAAAAGCTGTTGACAATTCGGGGGAAGGGTGCTATTATAATCAAGCACTTGAGCAGTGCACAAAAACTTCAAAATCTGCGCGAGTGGTGGAATTGGTAGACTCGCCGGCTTCAGGTGCCGGTGCTCATTCCGGGCGTGGGGGTTCGACTCCCCCCTCGCGCACCAGTTCAATCCCCGAGATCGTCATGATTTCGGGGATTGTTTTTTTGTTGCCGAAAAAAGAAGCGGGGGATACGGGCCTTTCTCCCAGATCCCCCATATCAAACGCAAGCGGGCCTGTAAGCCGGGTTCTGTCCGGGACCTTGAAAGATCCCTGAACGACCATCTGTCTGTGGCCTGCCATTGCTGACAGGCTCAAGCCGCCTCCCCGGAACGGTCGGGCCGACCTCACTGTTCCTCCACGGCGTTGCTCCGGATAGAGTTTACAGCGCCGACGTGTCTCCACGCGGCGGGTGAGCTCTTACCTCGCCTTTCCACCCTTACCCCGGGCGCAGCTGCGCCGGGGCGGTATCTCTCTGTTGCACTTGTCCGAGGGTCACCCCTGGCGGGCGTTACCCGTTATCCTTGCCCTGCGGAGCCCGGACTTTCCTCACGCACAGCCTTTCGGCTCATGCCCGCGGTCGTTCAGCCTGCTTGCGTTAGCGATTATATCAAAACGCCGGGCGGAAAGTCAACAAAAAATGTTGTGTTCGGTCCGGGGAGCGATTATAATAGAACGACACCAAACCAATCAAAAAAGGGGACGTTTCTTTTGACCTTATCGGAATACATCGAGGGGCTGCGGGGCAAGCGCGTGGCCGTAGTGGGCGTGGGCGTCAGCAATCTGCCGCTGCTGCGGCTGCTGGCGCAAAAGGGCATCGACGTGACGGCCCACGACCGGGCGGAACCGGAAGCCTACGCGGAACTGTCCGCCCTGGGCGTCCGCTGGGTGCTGGGGGAGGACTATTTGAAGTCTCTGGACTACGACATTCTGTTCCGCACGCCGGGTCTGCACCCGGATCGGCTGCGGCCCGGCCTGGGGGCGCACACCCTGGTCACCAGTGAGATGGAGGTCTTCTTTGCCCTCTGTCCCTGCCGCACCGTGGCCGTCACCGGCTCGGACGGCAAGACCACCACCTCCACCCTGATCGCCAGGCTGTTGGAGGCGGAGGGCTACCGGGTCCACCTGGGGGGCAACATCGGCAAGCCCCTCCTGTGCGAGCTGCCGGACTTCCGCCCGGAGGACTTCGCGGTGCTGGAGCTCAGCAGTTTCCAGCTCCACAGCATGGTTTGCGCCCCGGACGTGGCCGTGGTGACGAACCTGGCCCCCAACCACCTGGACGTGCATCCGAATTTTGAGGACTATGCGGAGGCCAAGCGGAACATCTTCCTGCACCAGAAGCCCGGCGCACGGCTGGTGCTGAACCTGGACAACGCATACACCGGCGCCTGGGGGCGAGAGAGCGGACGGGAGATCTGCTGGTTTTCCTGCGCTGCCGTCCCCGACCACGGCTATTGCTTCCACGACGGCGTGATCTGGCGGGACGGCGCGCCGTTCCTGAACCGGGACGACATCCTCCTGCCGGGGCTGCACAATGTGGAAAACTACATGACCGCCTTCGCCGCCGTGTACGGCCTGGTGAGCCGGGAACACTGCCGCGCCGTGGCCCAGAGCTTTACCGGCGTGGAGCACCGCATCCAACTGGTCCGTACCCTGCGGGGCGTCCGCTACTACAACGACTCCATCGCCTCCAGCCCCTCCCGCACCACGGCGGGTCTGCGCAGCTTTCCGGAGAAGGTGATCCTCATCGCCGGGGGGCACGACAAGCGGATTCCCTTCGCCGGGCTGGCGGAAGAGATCGTCCAGCACGTCAAAGCCCTGTTCCTGGTGGGGGAGACGGCGGAGAAGATCCGCAACGCGGTGTTGGCCGCGCCGGGCTACGACCCGGAGACCCTGCCCGTCACGGTGCTGGAGGATTTTAAAGATACTGTCTTGGCCGCCTCTCAGGCGGCGCGGGAGGGGGACGTGGTGCTGCTGAGTCCAGCCTGTTCCTCCTTTGACAAGTTCAAAAACTTTGCCCAGCGGGGCAACTGCTTCCGCAAAATCGTGGAAGAACTGGAATAAAAGCGGGAAACGGGGCATATCCTTGCCCTTGAGGTGAGGCAAGTGTCCGCTCAGGGACCCGACCGGGCCTTCGATCCCGGTTTGCACGTCCGAAAGCTGCGGCGGCGGGAGCGCTGGAAACGGCGGGCGCTGCTGCTGATACTGCTCGTCGCGGCGCTGGCGTACTGGGTCGGTCTCTATCTGCACGACATGGGCCGGGGCACGGTGCTCTCCGACGCCCGGGACATGGTGACGCTGGCCATGGGCGACGCGGTGGAGCGGGTGCTGCGGGAGGAGGACTGGGCCTATGAGGACTTCGTCACCCTGCACACGGACGCAAGCGGCGCCATCACCGCCGTCACCACCCGCACATCGCAGGTCAATCGTTTCACCGCCCGCGTCCTCCGGGAGATCACGGAGGCGGCGGAGCGGGGCGAGCTGGACCTGCGGGTCAACCTGGGGGACTTCCTGGGCGCAAACCTGCTCCTGGGGCGCGGCCCGCTGCTGCGCTTCCATGTGGGGCTGATGACCTCCCCGGACGTGAAGCTGGTGTCGCAGCTTTCCTCCACCGGCATCAACCAGACCCGCCACGCCCTGGTGGTGAAGGCCGCCGTGGACATCGACCTGTTCATCCCCTGGGGCAGCGTCAGCAGCCGCGTGGAGACGGACATTCTGGTGGCAGAGACCCTCATCGTGGGGCGGGTGCCGGATACATACATGAATTGGGAGGAAGCCCATGGAACGAGCGGAAGCAAAAGAGAAGATTGAAGCGCTGCGCGCTGAGGTGGCCGAGCACGCCCGGCGCTATTACGAGGAAGACGCGCCCACCATCTCCGATTTTGAATATGACCGGCTGATCCACACGCTGGCGGAACTGGAACAGGCGTTCCCGGAGTTCCTCAGCCCGGATTCCCCCACCCAGCGGGTGGGGGGCAGGGCCAGCGAAAAATTTGCCCCCGTGCCCCACGCGGTCCCGCTGGAAAGCCTGACGGACGTGTTCTCTCAGGAGGAACTGTTCGCCTTCGGAGAGCGGGTCCAAAACGCCCTGGACGGGGAAGCCGACTTTGACGTGGAGCCGAAGATCGACGGCCTCTCCGTCGCCCTGGAGTACCGGAACGGCAGCTTTTACCGGGGCGCGACACGGGGCGATGGGGAGACGGGGGAGGACGTGACGGACAACCTGCGCACCGTCCGCAGCCTGCCCCAAAGTCTGCACGAGGCCCCGGAGCGGCTCATCGTCCGGGGGGAGATTTACATCTCCAAGGCCAGCTTTGAGCAGCTCAACGCCCGGCGGGAGATCCGGGGCGAAGCGCTCCTGGCCAACCCCCGCAACGCGGCGGCGGGGTCCCTGCGCCAGCTGGACCCCAAAGTGGCGGCGGAGCGGCAGCTGGACCTGATCGTCTACAACGTGCAGCTCTCCAGCCGGGAATACGAAAGCCATACCGCCTCTCTGGAGGCCCTGCGTGCCATGGGCTTCCCGGTGGTGCCCTATAAGCTCTACGACGGTATCCGGGCCTGTGTGGAGCAGGTGGCTTGGATCGGCGAACACCGGGACACCTTTCCCTATGAGCTGGACGGCGCGGTCATCAAACTGAACGACCTGGCCCGGCGCGCCCAACTGGGCAGCACGGCCAAGGCCCCCCGCTGGGCGGTGGCCTACAAGTATCCCCCGGAGAAAAAGCAGGGCCGCGTCCTGGACATCGCGGTTCAGGTGGGCCGGACCGGGGTGCTGACGCCCAGAGCGGTGCTGGAACCCATCCGCCTGGCGGGCACCACGGTCTCCAGCGCCACGCTGCACAATCAGGACTTCATCGACCGCCTGGACGTGCGGATCGGGGACACGGTCTGGGTGCAGAAGGCGGGGGAGATCATTCCCGAGGTGGTGGAGGTGGACAAGTCCCGCCGCCCGGCGGGGACACAGCCCTTCCGCCTGCCCGCCGTCTGCCCGGAGTGCGGCAGTCCCGTCGTGCGGGACCCCGACGGAGCGTTCCTGCGCTGCACCGGCGCGGAGTGCCCGGCCCAGCGGCTGCGCCACATCGTCCATTTCGCCGCCAAGGACGCCATGGACATCGACGGCCTTGGCCCGGCGGTGGTGGAAAGCCTGGTGGGCGCGGGCCTGGTACGCAGCCCGGCGGACCTCTATTATCTGAGTGCCAGTCAGGTGGCAGAGCTGGACCGCATGGGAAAAAAGAGCGCGGAAAACCTGATTTCCGCTATTGACGTGAGCCGTCAGCGGGGCCTGGCCCGGCTGCTGAGCGCCTTCGGCATCCGCCAGGTGGGCGAAAAGGCGGGCAAGGTGCTGGCTCAGCGCTATCCCAACCTGGACGCCCTGATGGCGGCCAGCCAGGAGGAGCTGATGCAGGTCCCGGACGTGGGCGCGGTGACAGCCCAGTATCTGACGGACTGGTTCGCCTCTGAGCAGTCTCAGCACCAGATCCGCCTGCTGCGGGAGGCGGGCGTCTCCTTTGAAAGCCGCGAGCAGCTGCGGGACAGCCGCTTTGCCGGAAAGACCTTCGTCCTGACCGGGACCCTGGAGCACTACACCCGGGACCAGGCCAAGGCCCTGATTGAGGCCTGCGGCGGCAAGGTCAGCGGCTCAGTGTCCAAGAAGACATCCTTAGTCGTGGCCGGCGCGGCGGCGGGCAGCAAGCTGACCCGTGCGCAAAGCCTGGGCATCCCGATCCTGAGCGAAACAGAGTTTCAGGCTATGCTGGAATGAACCGAAACATTCCTCCATGCATAGGATGGCGTGAGGCGCAAGCCTCCACATCCTTAGCATGGAGGAATTTGTTTTGGAACATGAAACCGGCCAGACCGGAAACCGCATCGGAGACGCGGGCAACCGCCCCTGCTCCTACCGCAAAGGGCCGCTGCCCGACTGCGCCCCCCTGGCGCTGGCCTATGTGCCGATGCAGCAGTCCGCCCAGCCCGCCTATGAGACCTCAGAGGCCCTGCGGCGCGGCACGCTCTTCCCCGGCCTGGATCTGCCTTTTATGAACGTGGTCAACACGAAAGACGTGACGGATACGCCCCTGGGCGAGCTGATGGCCATTGGCTTCGTCGCCCACGAGCTGCAGCTTTATCTGGACACCCACCCGGACGACGCGGAGGCCTTCCGTACTCTTCGGGAGATGTTGGAGCTGGAGCGGGAGGCCCACAGACGCTATGTGGAGCGCTGCGGCCCGCTGAAAGCCACGGACCTGGAGTACAGCGAGCGCTTCGACTGGCTGGCGGACCCCTGGCCTTGGCTGTATCGGAACTGAGGGAGGGGGATGAACGATGTTTTTGTATAAAAAAGCCCTGCAATACCCTGTGAAGATCGCCAACCCCAACCCGGCCCTGGCAAAGTTCATCATCAGCCAGTACGGCGGGCCAGACGGCGAGCTGGGTGCGTCGCTGCGCTACCTGAGCCAGCGCTTTTCCATGCCCTACCCGGAGCTGCGCGGGCTGCTGACCGACATCGGAACAGAGGGGTCTTCCTTGCACACAGGGGCCAAAAGCCCTTGATTTTCCTCGCTTTTTTCCACCTCCGCTTCGCCGGATCCCTCCGTGGCATTCTTGCATCCCGGGTTTTCCGGGGCATTTTCGCCGGAAATCTGGCGCTTCAGCCGGGACAAACGCTCCAGCACAAACACCCATTTCATGGGCAGCAGATTGAGCCGCACCTCCACATGACAGTCCTTGTAGACAATCATCTGGTCCAGGATGTTCTTGTAAAACACCTCGCTGTCGGTGTCGCCGCTGAGCATGGCGTTGACCTGTTTGCGCACGTCCGCGCCGAGCTGCCCGGTGTCGTAGCGCAGCTTTTCCTTTTCCCGGACCGCGTCCAGCCGGGTTTGCAGGCCGCTTATTTGTTTGTCATACCGTTCGTTCATCCTGCGCATCTCCTCCTTGGTTATACTCTGGGAAAAGAAGGCGTCCAGCACGTCCTCCTTCTTTTTTGTAAGCTGTTCCATCTCATGCTCCAGCTTGTCGGCGCTGTCGACGCTCCCTTGCTCGGTGGCCTGGATGGCTTCCAGCGCCAGTGCGGTCACGTTGTCCGCAATCCATTTTCGGTCCACATTCAGGGCGGCCACGGCCTGTTTCAGCATATCCAGGGCCAGCTCGTCCCGGACCATCTTGCCAATGTCGCAGCCCACCTCGTTGCCCTGTTTGTCGATGTGCCGGGCGCCCTCGACGGCGGCGGTGCAGCAGCCCCAGCGCTTGTAGACGGAGCCGTCCTTCCGCTTTTTCTTTCGGGACACGAAGCTGGCCCCGCATTCGCCGCATTGGATCTTCCCGGAGAATATGTAGCGGTTGGCGTGTCCGGTGGCGGAGTCCCCGTGGAGATTCCGCCGTTTCAGCTCCGACTGTACCATGTCCCACAGCTCCCGGTCAATGATCGGTTCATGGTGGTCCGTCAGCGCGATGATGGGCTCCTCCCCGTGGTTGTACTTCTTGGCGTGGGTCAGGTAGTCCGGGGTGTAGGTCTTTTTCTGCACCAGGTCGCCGACGTATTTTTCGTTTTTGAGAATCTTGACGATATGGCTGTTGGCCCATTTTGTGTTACCCGTGTAGGACTTGACCCCCGCCTCCCGGAGTTCTCTGGCAATCACAGAGGTCCCCTTCTTCTCCACGCCGTACTTGTAGAAGATCTGCCGCACCACCTTCGCGCCCTCCGGGTTGACGGTCATCTTCCCGTCCTTCACGTCATAACCCAGCATGGAGCGACCAAACACCACGCCCCGCTCCATCTGCCGGGTCTGGCCCCATTTGACCCGGTAGGAGGTCTTCCGGCTCTCCTCCTGGGCGATGGAGCCCATGATGGAGAGCCGCAGTTCCGCGTCCGGCTCCAGCGTGCTGATGCCGTCGTTCATGAACAGCACCCCGACCCCCAGGCTTTTCAGCTCCCGGGTGTAGGAAATCGTGTCCAGGATGTTCCTGGAAAAGCGGCTGACCTCCTTGGTGATGATCAGCCGAAACTTCCCCAGGTGGGCGTCGTTGATCATCTGATTGAACTGCGCCCGCTTCCTGGTTGAGGTCCCCGTGATGCCCTCGTCGGCGTACACGGCGTAGAGCTCCCAGTCCGGCTGACGGGCGATGTACTCCTTGAAATACCGCTGCTGGGCTTCAAAGGAATTGGCCTGATCCTCCTTGTCTGTGGACACGCGGCAGTAGCTGGCGACCATGATCATGTCTCTCACCTCCTGGGGACAGTATCGCAGATTGGGATGGGTTTGGCGAATGTACGGACGGGAAAGATCATTTCTGTGGTGGCTTATTTGAAGGAACCCACCTGTGAAGTTTTTGCTCTTTCAGCTTTTCTACGGCATATCGGCATTGCATCTCGGTAAGTTGACCGGCTTCCTTCAAGGCCAGCAGTATGGCGCTCTGGTACGCATAAAGGAACTCGTGATCCTGCTCTTTGGTGATCCTTCGGTCGTTTTCCACGGCCCGTAAGACCGCCCGGTCTTGCATGAAAACAGCTCTCCTTTCTGCAAAATTCTATGCGCACGGCAGGCCCGTTTTACCTGCCGCTGCGTTCCCTTGCAGCGTGCCAGGTTTTCCTTTGCCTTACTTTGCCGGAGGCTTGGCCCTTCCAAGCAGACCGGAACGCAGAGCTCCAGAATGCGGGCAAAGATCCGCTGCTCGGCCATATCCGCTCTGTCTGTTTGTGCCATCGCCTCTTGAGCTGGTTTCATTTTATCAGCGACGTATCCGTCTGTCCGAAAAGCGGACAGAATTGCAGTTTCAGCGGGAGAATTGCTTCCGACTTGCATGTTTGCGAGACCGAGCGACAAAAAACGCCGGTTTGACGCCGCTGCAAGCCCGTCAAATATTGGATAAAACCCGGTCCAAGGGCAAAAAATGGCCAAAAACTGAGTTGACCTATGGTTTTGTACAGAATCCAAACCGGAAAACCCTGGCCAGGCAGCCGATCCGGAGCCCGGATTCCCGAAAGAATTTTGGGCTGTATACAGATTATTCCTTGACAAAGTGCCAGATATAGTGTTTAATGATGAGGGAAGGGCAAGGGGTTCTACTAATATCTTACCTATAAGGAATTGAGACTAAAGCTGGATATTGTACGCCGCTACGGGATGCATATTCCTAATATCTTACCTATAAGGAATTGAGACGCTTCGTCGAGATCTCCCTCGTTCACACCGTCATCCTTGCTTTCGTTCCGATCCCCCGCAGACGGGACGCACGTTTTCCTGACAATCCTTTTTTCTCAAACAGTCAAAAGCGCTTTCGTAGGGCGTCCTGCGCCCTTTGAAAGCGCTTTCTGGTACGCCTGGATGGAATCTGCCAAAAACCTCCCATCCTCCTGTCACCCCACGGGCGGCTTGCGGCCCCTTTCCGCCGACCTGGGGCGAGGCGCGGTTTTGTAAAAAAATTGCCGCCGGAAACGGTTCCCGGCGGCGCGTTCGGAGGCGCTATGCTGACACAATATCAATTGCTGCTGTCCTGCGAGACGGCTGTGCCGCCGCGGGCGGCATGGGCCTACCGGCTGTATGCCGCCCTGCTGGACCGGGCGCCGGAGGGCTTCGGCGGCCTGGTGCATCAGGACGCGCACACGCCTGTGAGCCAGTTCCTGCGCGTTCGGGAGGGCGGGAGCCTGCTTTGGACGGTCAACCTGTTGGGGGAGACCTGCGAAGCGGCGCTGTCCGGCCCGCTGGAGGCGCTGGACCGCCTCCGCCTGGACCCGCAGTCGGAGCTGTCCGTCCGGGAACGGCGGAAGCGGTGGATCGGGGACGCGGACACGCTCTTCTCCCTTGCGGAACGGGGAGGGCAGCTCCACCGGCTGGCGTTCTGTACGCCCACGGCCTTCAAAAGCCGGAAGCGCTATCAGAACCTGCCCACATCCCGGCTTGTGCTGCAAAGCCTGATCCGAAAATGGAACAGCTGCATCCCGGACCGCCCCATGCCGGAGACCGAGGACGAAGCCCTGGAGGAGCTGGCCGCCGGCCTTGTCTGCCGAAGCTTTCAGTTGCAGGACAGCACTTTTTTTCTCAAGGGCAACGCGATTCCGGGCTTCACTGGCAGCATCCTCTTTGAAAACCGCCTGACAGGCGCCCAAGGCCTCCGGGTAGACGCGCTCCTGCACTTTGCGCCGTTCAGCGGCGTCGGCATCAAAACCGCCCTGGGCATGGGCGGCGTCGCGCGCATCCCCCACTGAGACAGATAGAAAATCCCCCGCATGACCTGGTGATCATGCGGGGGGCTTTTTTTGCGCGCGGGGGGATGGGAGAAATCTCTGTGAGGGTTGGGGAATGCGTCTGAGTACGGGAAAATCGCAGACAGCGAGGGCGTGGAGTCTCAATCCCCGTGAGGGGTGGGGAATGCGTCATGATACAAGAATTCACGTTGCAAGCGCATTTCCAGAGTCTAAATCCCCGTGAGGGGTGGGGAATGCGTCTTCGCTAATCCATTTGAGTACCCTCATCCCCAGACGTCTAAATCCCCGTGAGGGGTGGGGAATGCGTCTTTTTCTCTTCCGCCTCCTGCCGGAGCTGCTCCCGCGTGTCTAAATCCCCGTGAGGGGTGGGGAATGCGTCAAGATCTATTATCAATGAGATGTTCGAGCTTGACGGTCTAAATCCCCGT
>JAFXXH010000073.1 GCA_017542425.1 Oscillospiraceae bacterium
ATGATCACCGGCGCTGCTCAGATGGACGGCGCAATCCTCGTTATCGCCGCTTCCGACGGCCCCATGGCCCAGACCCGCGAGCACCTGCTGCTGGCCCGTCAGGTGAACGTGCCCTCCGTGCTGGTCTTCCTGAACAAGTGCGACCAGGTCGACGACGAGGAGCTGCTTGAGCTGGTCGAGATGGAAGTTCGCGAGCTGCTCGACTTCTACGGCTTCCCTGGCGACGACACCCCCATCATTCGTGGCAGCGCCCTGAACGCCCTGGTCAGCGAGAGCACCGATCCCAACGCCCCCGAGTACCAGTGCATCAAGGAGCTGATGGACGCGGTTGACACCTGGATCCCCACCCCCGACCGCAAGGCCGACCAGCCCTTCCTGATGCCCATCGAGGACGTGTTCACCATCTCCGGCCGCGGCACCGTCGTCACCGGCCGTGTGGAGCGCGGCCGCGTGAAGGTCGGCGACAAGGTCGAGATCGTCGGCCTGAAGGACGAGACCAGCGAGACCACCGTCACCGGCACCGAGATGTTCCACAAGACCCTGGAGTACGCTGAGGCCGGCGACAACGTGGGCTGCCTGCTCCGCGGTATCGACAAGAAGAGCGTGGAGCGCGGCCAGGTTCTGGCGGCTCCCAAGTCCATCAAGCCCCTGCGCAAGTTCACCGGCCAGGTCTACGTCCTGAGCAAGGAAGAGGGCGGCCGTCACACCCCGTTCTTCAACAACTATCGTCCCCAGTTCTATTTCCGCACCACCGACGTGACCGGCGTCATCAGCCTGCCCGAGGGCGTCGAGATGTGCATGCCCGGCGACAACGTGGACATGAACGTGGAGCTGATCACCCCCATCGCCATCGAGAAGGGCCTCCGCTTCGCCATCCGCGCGGGCGGCCGCACCGTCGGCTCCGGCGTCGTCATCGCCACTGAGGAGTAATCCAGACCTTTTCCCAGCGCAAAGCGGCTTACGGCCGCTTTGCGCGAAAAAAACAGCGACCCGTGGAGAGCAATCCATGCGGTCGCTGTTTTGTGCGTTTACGGGAGAGCGGAGGAGAGAGAAAACGCACAAACGCTTGACTTTGTGCGTTTTCGATGCGTACACGATTCGATGCAAATATATTCCGCCCAATGTCCTATTCATGGAAGGAATTGCAGTCCCCCTGTAGGGCGCGCCGACCCCGGCGCGCCGGACCCGGTTGTCTCCCTCCGGCATTTCGGATCAACCGAAATGCCTACATGACAGGGCAAATCCCATGCTTTCTGAACTTGACAGTTGACATATGTTATCCACTGTGCTATGATGCGAATAACAGCTGTTATCAAAACGTGCGCGAGGTGATTTTCATGACAAAGCTATCCCTGTCAGACGGCGAATGGAAACTGATGAACCTGTTGTGGGACGAAAGCCCGCAGACCATCGGCGGCATGGTAGACGCGCTGCGTGCGGATACCGCGTGGACCAAGGCGACGGTCAACATCATGCTCAACCGGCTTGCGGACAAGGGGGCGGTGCGGATCGACGCCACGGGGCCGCGCAAGCGCTTTTATCCCCTGCTTGCACGGGATGACGCGGTGCGCCAGGAGGCCAGAAACACGCTGTCCCGCATTCGGACGGGCGGGCTGGGCTTACTGGTCAGCACCATGGCGCGGGAGTGCGCGCTGAGCGAGGCGGAGATCGACGAACTGTACCGCATCCTGAAAGAGGGGAGGCGCGAACATGCCTGATCTGACCTGGGTGCTGTCCTCCGCCGTGCTGATCCTGGCAGTGATCGCCCTCCGTGCGGCCTTCGGGCGGCGGATGCGGCCGGGGCTGCGCTGCGCGCTTTGGGCTTTGGTGCTGCTGCGGCTTCTGGTGCCGGTGCAGCTGTTCCCCGCGCCCTGGGGCGTTTCGGCGAAGCTGCCGGAGCGTGTGGCGGAGCAGGAGGTCTATCTCCTGCCGGTGGAGCGGGCGGAGCATCCGGCCTCCGCCGTCGTTTCCAGTGGCCCGGCGGGTGTGGCTCTGCTGGAGGACCTGCTGGACGAGCGCACGCAGCTGACCGAGCGGAACGATGAGACCTGGACCTTCACGCGCTACGCGGAAAAGCGAAGTGTGGCGGAGATCCTGCAAATTGTCTGGCTGGTCGGCGTCGGCGTGACCGCCGCCGTGTTTGTGGGAACCAATCTGCGCTTTGCCGTCCGGCTGCGCAGACGCCGCAGGCCGCTGGCTGTGGATTGCCCGCTGCGGGTGTACGCGGTCGAGGGCCTTGCATCCTCCTGTCTGTTTGGAACTGCGATCTATGTCGCTGCGGAAACGGCGCAGAATGAAAGGCGTCTGCGCCATGTGCTTGCCCACGAGCTGAGCCACCGCCGCCACGGCGACCAGGTTTGGACGCTGCTGCGCTGTGTGGCGCTGGCGCTCCATTGGTATCATCCGCTGGTCTGGTGGGCGGCGGCGCTGTCCCGGCAGGACAGCGAACTGTGGGCCGACACGGGCGCGCTCAGACAGTTGGGCGAGGCCGAGCGGGAACCCTACGGTGCGACGCTGATCGCGCTATCGACAGGCCGCAGCGCAAAGTCTGCGCTGCTCTGCACGGCCACCGCCATGACCAACGGCAAGCGTTCCCTCAAAGAGCGCGTGACGATGATCGCCCAGCGCCCGCGCATGACCGCCGCCGTCGTGGCCGCGGTCACGCTGCTGGCCGCGCTGGCGGCGGGCTGCGCGTTCGCGGGGACGGAAGCGAAACCGGAGGCGGACACTGAGATGAACCATGATGCGGAGCCTGTGCAAACGTCCGGCGACGACCTCCACCCAACGGAACAGTATGATTTGGACTTGGAAGCGTCTGATGCGGCGTTGCCGCGCTATCAATATCATGGGGAAGACCCCTATCTCCCGGCGGTGTGCGCGTGGCTCGTCGGGGAATGGGAACAGCAGGGGGCTTTCTGGCAGACGGCCGTCACGATCCCCAGTCCGCTGATCGTCGAGGTGGACGACACTGACCCACAGGACATCCGCATTTGGGGCAATTTCTGGTGCTACAGCTACCAGCCGCGTGAGACAACGCTCTTTTGCGTCAGCGGGGGCGAGCGCCCGGGACTGCTGCACCTGAGAACCGCAGACCAAGGCTATGAGGTATATGACGCGGCGTTTGTGCGGGACGGCACAAACTACGGACCGGATCTGCTGCGCATCTTTGGAGAAGCCCGCGTGCTGAAGCTGAACGAACTCGACGCCGACGCGGTGCGGGGACAGTTCATCGCTGACTACGTCCTCGGGAACGGGCTGCCCTTCACGCAGTATCAGGACTACGGCTGGGACCCGGTGCCGATCCCCGGCGCCCCGGAGACGCCGGAATCGGCGCAGTTTGTCCGGTTTCAGGACCCCGCAGGATGGAGCATCGACTACGATCTGCGCGAATTTTCGCTGAACCAATACAGTCATCTGCAACCGGGCCTGTCCGGCGTGGGCGACCTGCAGGGGATCAGCATCCTTTTTGAACTGCATCCCGACACCGGTGAAGCCGAGGTCCTGTCCGAGCTGGCGGCACAGATGGAACAGCCGGAGCAAACGGCGGCCTTCCTCGGCGCGGAGCAAACGCCCGCCACGCTGCTGCGGGACGGCGCGACGCGCCGGGAGGTCATCAAAGATACCTATGTACTGTCGCTTCCGGACGGCGGATGTCTCACCGTGACCGTGCGCAATACCTATTACAATATTCCCGGGGACCAGGTCGTACCCGGCGCGGATGCGGTGCTGGAAAAGACTCTGGCAAGCTTTCGGCTGACGGAGCCGGCTGCGGCGGAATCCCAGTCCGGGAACGGCGCAGCGCTGACGGAGGAAGCGCTGGAAGGCTGGCGCGAGGCGCTGTCGACGTTTCAGATGGAAGACACGGGTGCGGTCACTAGCACCCCGGTCAGCTGCTTCTTCACTTCCACCTACGCCGACCCCCGCGACCTGGATCTGGCGCGATTCCTGGCCTACTGTTTCCCGCTGGAGGAGCCGGTGGAGGAGGAAGCGGAGTTTGAATCGGTCGTCAGTGGAAGTTTTTGGGAGGAGCTTGTCAACAGCGAGGACGGCAGCACACGGAAAAGGACCCTGTCCGACATGCCCGTGCCGGTCCACCGCTACCGCGTCTCCCGCATCAATGAGCTGCTGTCACAGTACGCGGGCATCACAGTGGACGACCTGAGCACCGACTGGCGGCACGACGGGCGGACGATCTATGTTCCGGAATATGACGCGTTTTACAACTTCACCAGCGACTTCGGTCCCGGCGTTTTCGAGCCGCGCTCCGGGGAGCGCAGCGGCGACATCGTGACGCTGCGCGGCGACCACACCGTACTCAAACTGCGCGTGACGGACGGCGGGTATCACATTCTGTCCCATCTGCCCATCGGCGCGGAATCCACGGAAGACGGGTAATCCGAAAGCCAGGTCACATGGGCCCCAATGCAACGGGCGAGGCCAAAGCGGCCTCGCCCGTTTGAATGTTCGATATGTCCCGCTCGTTATGGGTATCACCGGAGACCCATAACCGGAAAGGATTGAAGATCCGGTTTTGGCGTGGTATGATACCGGTATCAGCCGGTCAGCGGTCACTCCATCCCGCAGCGCAGCCGATACCCGGATGTGCAGGATATGGCGAGCGCGTACTCTCCCCTGGCCAGGCGCAGGGGGATGTCTTTCCGGTGGAGCACCGTCTCCGTCGCCTGATACACCGTGTCCCCGGCCTCGTCCAGGATGGAGAAGGTGAGGGGTTCGGCGGCCTCGATGTCCAGGTTCAGATAGTACCAATCGGGATACCGCACCTGGAAGTCTGCCCAACTCTCGTTTTGGACGGCTTCCGTCACCGATTCCGCCGCCGTCACGGTCACAAAATGCGGCCGCAGTCCGGTCAGCGTCAGACTTCCGGCAGACCCCAGAAAAACCACTGCCAGAAACACGGCGATGGACGGGATGCCACTCTGTCGCCGCTGATCGACATCCGACCTGCGCATCAGAAAGCCGCCCCACAGCAGAAACACGGCTTCGAACGCCGAGACCAGCAACTGCACCAGCGTGGGCAGATTCGGCATCCGCACCATCCGCACGGCACAAAACAGCGCAAACGCGGCGACGACCGCCCCGATGATGAGCGCCACCCGCGCCCAGCGCCGGTGCATCTCCCGCAGGGATTCCCGGTCCGTGAAGATCTCATAGGCCGCCTCCGGCAGCGCCGGGTCGTAGAGCTTGCGGAAAAAGTGCCAGCCGTTGAAGGTGGAGCTGACGTACTCCCAGCCCTGTTCCCGGAAGGTTTCGATGTAGCGCCCCATCTCGGAGACCTTCCGAAAGTCCATCTGATAGCGGTAACGCACGTCCGGGTTCTTCACGAATTTGCTGGAAAAACAGCCTCCTTTGGTCAGTTGCCAGCCCTGTTCCGAGGCTTTGTTCAGGTCCTCGATCTCTTTCCGGTAGTCCCAGGCGGCGTAGGCCTTCCAGGACCGCTTTGTCTGTCGTGCCATCTTTGTTATACCCCCTCCGCGTGTTGCAGCATCCGCCGCAGCCGGGCGATCTCCGCGTCCAGGGCCGCCCGCCCGCTGTCCGTCAGTTGGTACAGCCGGCGGCGCGGCAGCCCGGTCTCCGTGGACATGATCTCCCGGATCCAGCCCTTTTTCATCATGTTCCCCGTGGCCCCGTACATGGTGCCGGAGCCGATGACGACTTCTCCGTTGGACAGGGACTCTGCCATCTGCATGATACCGTATCCGTGATTTGCGCCCTTGGCCAGACAGAGCAGGATGTAGTAGTAGCTCTCCGACAGGGGCTCGCTTTTCTTCATGTGTGACACCTCCCGATATGTCGCCTTACGACTGTATCATAGCACGACATATATCGGCTGTCAATACATGATATGGGTTTTTCTGTCTTTTATTGCTTGATCCCTACCATGAACCCGTCCAACGCGGTGGAATGCACGTCCCCGCCCACCACCGTGCCGTCCTTGACGTAGAGCACGGCCAGCACCTCGTCGCCGGCATATTCGGCGTTGGTGACCCGGTAGCTGTACATCTCCAGTTCCATGCCGCAGTAGCGGCTCAGGTCGAAGCCCTGGGACTTCTGCAGCTCGTTGTACTCTTCAAAGACGCTGGTGAAGGTCCGGGGGATCAGCACCGTGCTGTGGCTATCGGCGGGCAGCTCCACCTCCCAGCCCAGGGCGGCCAGGTAGTCGGCCCCGCCGCGCTCGTTGCGGACGGCGGCGGGGGCGCGGGTGCCCTCCTCCAGGGCGTGGAGGGCGGCGGCCTTCTGCTGGGCCCCGATCAGCATCACCACCCCCACGATCAGCAGGGCGGCCAGTACCACCGCCAGGGCGATCTTTTTTCGGTCAAATTTGAACGTGTAGATCAACATATCGCATCAACTCCCTCGTCCCATGCTTATGCGCCGGGGGAGGGGAACATACCCACGGACGAAAAGGAGGCAGCATGGGACAAACGCGACTGGACAAACGCATCTGCGACAGCGGCCGCTGGACCCGCAGCGAGGCCCGGGCGCTCATTCGCGCCGGGCGGGTGCTGGTGGACGGGACAGTGGCCCGCTCCCCGGAGGAAAAGTACCCGGACGCAGCGTCTATCACCGTGGACGGCGCGCCCCTGGACTGCCGCCGGACCCGCTACCTGATGCTCCACAAGCCCGCCGGGCTGCTCTCCGCCACGGAGGACCGGGATCAGCCCACGGTGCTGGACCTGCTGAGTCCGGAGCTGCGGCGGCTGGGCCTCTTTCCGGTGGGACGGCTGGACAAGGACACCACCGGTCTGCTGCTGCTGACCAACGACGGGGACTTCGCCCACCGGGTCACCGCCCCCAAGAGCCGGGTGCCCAAGCGCTATCTGGCGGTGGTGGACGGGGCGCTGGACGAGAGCGACGCAGCGGCGCTGGAGGCCGGGATCACCCTGGGGGACGGGACGCAATGCTTGAGCGCGCATCTGGAGCGGACGGAGCGGGCGGACACGGGCTATGTCACGGTCTATGAGGGCCGCTACCACCAAGTCAAGCGGATGCTGGCGGCCCTGGGTAAGCCGGTGCTGCGCCTGCACCGGGCGCGCATCGGCGCGCTGGCCCTGGACCCGGCCCTGGCCCCGGGCCAGTACCGGGAACTGACGGAGGCCGAGCGGGCTGCGCTGTTCCGGCAGACAGAAAATGGGTCAAAATGACGGGAGTTCCCCAAGGGGATTCCCGTCATTTTCCAGTATTTCATGGGGTCATTTTTAGCGCATCCAGCGAAAAAGCCAAATTGCCTTTGTGCGATTCATAGACAATTAACAGAGTAAATAGAAAATTCGATTTTATTTTCGGATTTTCTATTGAAAATTGCCCAGAAATCATGTATTATGTCAATTGTATAAGATGACTGAATCTGCCCTGCCCCAGCGGGGGCGATCCGGCGGCGCGCCGGGGAACCGGGGCGGGGGAGACCGGACGCGCACCGGATGATGCAAAAATGATGAAGGAGGATCATAGCATGTCCAGTAGAATCTTTCAGAGTGTGATGATTCAGATGAAGGACGCCACGGACCGGGTTCTGGGCGTGGTGGACCGGGACGGCTTTGTGGTGGCTTGCAGCGAACTGAGCCTGATCGGCTCCTACCTGGACGGGGTCCAGGGCCTGACGGGGGAGGTCAGCGACCAGATCGTCACCACGGCGGAGCGGACCTACAAGCTGTTGGGCGGGCCGGACGGGAAGTTCGACTACGCGGTGTTCGTCAGCGGGCACGACGCCCTGGCGCGCACCATCTGCATCTTCGCCGGCGTCGCCATGAGCGAGGCGAAGGCCAGCTATGAGGAAAAGCACGACCGGAGCACGTTCATCAAGAACATCATCTCCGACAACATCCTGCCGGGGGACGTGTACGTCCGGGCCAAGGAGCTGCACTTCTCCGCCGACGTGCCGCGGGTGGTCTTCCTGATCCGCCAGGCGGACAACACGGACGTGAGCGCCATTGAGGTGCTGCAAAGCCTCTTCCCCGACCGCCAGAAAGACTTCGTCCTCAGCATCTCCGAGACCGACCTGGTGCTCATCAAAGAGATGCCCCAGGACTTTGAAAACGAAGAGCTGCTGGCCCTGGCCGCCCAGATTGAGCAGGCCATGCAGCGGGAGCTGGGCATTCGCACCGTCATCGGCATCGGCACCCCCGCCCGCCATCTGCGGGAACTGGCCAACCGCTACAAGGAGGCCCAGGTGGCCATCGAGGTGGGCAAGGTCTTCGACGACAACAAGACCATCATCCACTACGAAAATCTCGGCCTTGGCCGCATCATCTATCAGCTTCCCACCACCCTCTGCGAAATGTTCCTCAGCGAAGTCTTCAAGAAGAACCCCATCGAGTCTCTGGACCAGGAGACCCTGTTCACCATCAACAAGTTCTTTGAGAACAACCTGAACGTCTCGGAGACCAGCCGCAAACTCTTTGTCCACCGCAACACGCTGGTCTACCGTCTGGAAAAGATCAAGAAGCTCACCGGCCTGGATCTGCGGGAGTTCGACCATGCCATCATCTTCAAGGTGGCCCTGATGGTCAAGAAATATCTGAACAGCCAGAACCGCAGCAGCTTCTGACGCTTGTCCCGGGCACACAAGAAGGAGAGTATAGATAGCTTATGGTACACCTCAGCGACGTTTCCATGACCTACAAGGCGGGGACCCATGCCGCCGACCACCTGAGCATGGACATACGGGACGGGGAGTTCGTCTTTCTGGTGGGGCAGTCCGGCAGCGGCAAGACCACCATCATTAAGCTCCTCACCGGCGAGGTGCGCGCCGACGAGGGGGAGATCGAGGTCAACGGCTTCGACCTGCGCACCATCAAGCGGCGGAACCTGCCCGCCCTGCGGCGGACCCTGGGGGTCATCTTCCAGGACTTCCGCCTGATCAGCAACAAGACCGTCTATGAAAACGTGGCCTTTGCCATGCACGTCATCGGCGCCTCCCGGCAGGAGATCCGGGAGCGGGTGCCCTATGTGCTGAAGCTGGTGGGCCTGGAGGGGCGCGAGAAGCGTCTGCCCCAGGAGCTCTCCGGCGGCGAACAGCAGCGCGTCGCCATCGCCCGGGCGCTGGTGAACTCCCCCAGCCTCATCATCGCGGACGAGCCCACCGGAAACCTGGACCCGGCCCGCAGCCTGGAACTGATGCTGCTGCTGCACAAGATCAACGAACTGGGCACCACCGTGCTGGTGGTCACCCACGAAAAAGAGCTGGTCAACGCCTTCTCCAAGCGGGTCATCACCCTGGAGGAAGGCCGCGTGGTCAGCGACGGAACGGGCGGGTATTACGGACATGAAGCTGACTAAAATCTTCTATCTCATCAAAGAGGGCGTCAAAAGCATCTTCACCCACGGGTTCATGTCCTTCGCCTGCGTGCTGGTCATCGTAGCCTGCCTGCTCATCATGGGTAACTTCGCCCTGCTGTCCCTGAACATCGACCACAACATCGAGCAGCTGGAGAACCAGAACGAGATCCTGGCCTTTGTGGACGAATCTCTCAGCATGGACGACGCCAAAGCCATCGGCCCCCGGCTGCGGACCCTGGACAACGTGCTGGACGTGCAGTTCGTCACCCGGGAGGAGGCCATGGAGAGCTTCGTCTCCAAGTACGATGACGAGGAGATGTTCTCCGACCTGACCCCCAGCACCTTCCGCAACCGCTATCTGGTCTTCCTGGAGGACCTGAGCCGCATGGAGACCACCCGGAACGACATCGAGCAGGTGGAGGGCATCGCCGAGGTCAGCGCCTCTTTGGAGGTCAGCCGGGGCTTCATCCTGGTGCGCAACGTGGTCACCATCGTCTCCGTGGCGCTGATTCTGATCCTGTTTGTCATCTCCATCTTCATCATGCAGAACACCATCAAGCTGGCCACCTTCTCCCGCCGGGAGGAGATCGCCATTATGAAGATGGTGGGCGCGGGCAACGCCTTCATCCGCTGGCCCTTCATCATCCAGGGCCTGGTGCTGGGAATGCTGGGCGGCGTCATCGCTTTCCTGCTGCAAATGGGCATCTATGAGGTGCTGACCCGCCGCATTGCCGAAAGCTCCCTGGCCATGATGGTGGAGGTGCTGCCCTTCAGCAGCCTGATGGGCCCGCTGCTGGCGGTGTTCCTGGGGCTGGGTCTGCTGGTGGGCACCTTCGGGAGCAGCATCGCCATCCGCAACTATCTGAAAGTCTGAATCCCCCTGCGGGGAAGGAGGTCCGGTCTATGTCGAAACGAATGATCCGAATGATTTGCATCCTGCTGGCCGCGCTGATGGTCGGCGGTCTGTTGGCTGCGGCGCTGACCACCCAGGCCCACGCCGTGACCCAGGCGGAGATCGACCGGCTCCAGGCCCAGCGCAGCGTCATCCAGTCCCAGAAGCGGGACGTGCAGGAGCAGATCCAGATGCTCCGCAGCGAAAAGGCCGGGGCTTTGGAGCGGAAAGAGGCCCTGGACGAGGAAAACGAGCTGAACTGGCAGGAGATCCAGCTGATCGACCAGCAGATCACGCTTTATGACGAGATGATCGAGGAAAAGGGCGTGGACGTGGACGAGGCCAGGGACGCGGAGGAGCGCCAGTATGAGCGCTATCTGGCCCGGGTCCGCACCATGGAGGAGACCAACGCCCTGACCTATCTCTCCGTGCTGCTGAAAGCCAACAGCCTGACGGACTTCCTGGGCCGCCTGAACGACATCATGGACATCGTGCGCACCGACCAGAACGTGAAGGCCGAGTACATCGCCGCCCGGGAGCACCTGGAGGCGGTGAAGGCCGAGTACGAGCAGGTGCAGGAGCAGCAGAAGGAAAAGCGAGAGGAGCTGCAGGAGCAGCGGGACGAGCTGACCGAAAAGCTGGAGTACGCCCAGCTGGTCATCAACCAGCTGGAGGACGACCTGTCCAACTATGAGGCCGCCTTCAACGCCAAGGCTGCGGAAGAAGTGGCCATCCAGAACCAGATCGACGCCAAGGTGGAGGAACTGCGGCGGCAGCAGGAGGCCGAGGAGCGGGCCAGACAGGCCTATCTGGAGGCCCAGCGCCGCGCCCAGGCGGCTGCCAACCAGGGCAGCAGCGGCGGAACCAGCACCGGCGGCGGCACCGGCAGCGGCGGCGGCACGACCACCGGCGGCGGCACGACCGGCGGCACCACCACAGGCGGCGGCACCACCACCGGCGGCGGGACCAGCAGCGGCGGCAGCTACGGCTATTTCACCTGGCCGGTGCCCGCCAGCAGCTACATCACCTCCCGCTTCGGCTACCGCATCCACCCGATCCTTGGCACCTCGAAGTACCACGCGGGCGTGGACATCGCCGCCAGCTACGGCACCGCCATCAACGCGGCGGCGGGCGGCACGGTGCAGGTTTCCACCTACAACAGCTCCTACGGCAACTACTGCGTGATCTATCACTCCAACGGCACCACCACCCTCTACGCCCACATGAATTCCCGCCCCATCGTCTCCGTGGGCCAGACGGTCTACGCGGGCCAGCAGATCGGCTATGTGGGCTCCACAGGCCTGTCCAACGGCCCACACTGCCACTTTGAAGTCCGCGTCAACGGCGCAAACGTAAACCCCCTCAGCTATTTCAGCGGCATGGGCTTCACCTTCTCCCCCAGCGCCTGAGGACGGAAAAAGACAACAATACAGCCCCGTCTCCGACGGAAGCGCAAATCAGCGCGCGCTGCAAAGCCAAAGCTTCGCAGCGCGCCTTTGCTTCCTCCAGTAGGGGCCGGCGTCCCCGACGGCGCCGCAGCAACACCCCGGTTTTCACAAAACGTCGGGCGAATTTGCAAACACCTCCCTGTAGGGAACGCCGTCCCCGGCGTTCCGCGCAGCAACACCCCGGTTTTTGCCAAACCTCCGGCGAATCTGCACCCGCCCCCCGTAGGGAACGCCGACCCCGGCGTTCCGCGCAGCAACACCCCGGTTTTCGCAAAACGTCGGGCGAATCCGCAGCCGCCCCTTCCTTCCCCCAGCGGGGGAAGGTGGCATCCGCCGATCCCGCGCGAGGCGGATGACGGAAGAGGGAGAACGTGACCGCTTGCAAGCGGCAAAATCACCCGCTTTTCTTACGGCTGCCTGTCATTTCTACGGCGCGGTCCCGTCACGTTCTCCCTCTCCCGCCGCTGCGCGGCACCCTCCCCCGCTGGGGGAGGGAATGGGTGAGGGCATCTGTGGATTCGCCGGGCGCTTTTCCATGCCGCGGCTGCTGCGCGGAAAAGGCCAAGCCCGGCATTCCCAAGCCTTACTCCTGCCCAAACAAAACGAATCCCCCTGCCCAAAGCGCGCTCCGCGCCTTGGGCAGGGGGATTGCCAATGATTCGTTTGTCCGCTTCACCGCCGTGCGGCCGGTACCAGCTCGCTCCGGTATGCCTCCGTCACGCGCTGTACCACGTCGTCCCAGCTGACGGGCAGGGTCTCCTTCGCCCGCTGCCCCACCTGTGCCCGCTCCGGGTCGTCCAAAATCTGCTGTACCCGGCCTGTCATGCGCGCTACGTTCTCCGGGGCGGTGTAGCCGTTCTCGCCCTCCCGGATGGGGGCGGCGGCGGGGCTGTCGGTCACCAGCAGGGCGGGCAGGCCCGCCAGGGCCGCCTCCCGCAGCGCCGGGGGGGAACTGTCGGCGGTGGAGGGGAAGAAGAACAGGTCGCTGAGCAGGTAGAGGCCGAAGCGCAGCTCCCGGCTGCTCACCTCGCCGGGGAAGCGGATGCGCTCCCCCAGGCCCAGCTTCTCGGCGTACTTCTGGATGTCGGCGCTGTTGTAGCCGCTGCCCACCACCACGGTCAGGCAGTCGTCCCGCAGGTCCATCAGATAGCGGCTCACGTCCAGCACCATGCGCAGATTCTTCTGCCAGAGCAGCGGCCCCACATAGAGCAGGACGCGCTTGCCCTCCGGGATGCGGAAGGTCTCTCTGGCCAGGCGTTTCAGTTCCTCCGGGGCGATGACCGGGGCGGCCTCCGCGCCGTTTTCCATCATGCGGATCTCGCCGTGGTAGCCGTGGACCCGCAGGGACTCCGCCGCCGCCTCGCTGCTGGCCCAGACCCGGTCGGCCTTGGAGTAGAAGTCCACCACCCGGTTGGCCGTGGCGTTGGCCAGGAAGCGGCTGTGGCTCTGGCGCAGCGCGTCGTCAAAATAGTCCCGATGGGCGCTGGCCACCACGGGAATCCGCAGCTTGCGCCCCAGCTGATAGGCGATGTCGCCCTGGGCGAAGGGGGTGTGGGCGTGGAGCAGGTCGAAGTGCTGGTGGCGGAAATAGCGGGTGATCCAGCCCCGGACGAAGGGCACGGGCAGGACGCTCTTGAACAAAGGGAAGCGGACGGCGGGGGTCCGCAGCACCGGATAGCCGAAGCGGTCGTCGCTGGGCCCATCCTGCCGGGGGCAGACCACGCAGACCTCGTGTCCGGCGGCGGTCAGTTCACGGGCGTAGGCCCCCACGGCCTGGGCCACCGGGTCGGCGGAGGGCAGGAAGCGGTCGGTGAACAGGGCGATGCGCAGCCGTCCCTCCGCCGGGACCGCCTGTTTGGATTTGGGCGGCTTGGCGGAGGCGCTGCGGGCCACCACGATGATGCCCAGAATCAGCCAGAGGTAATAGACGATGAAGCGCCAGGCGATCATGGACCAGAAGAGGAAGCCCCCCTCCAGGGAGGAGAACACGGCGTAGAAGCTGCCCTCCGCCGCCCCGGCGTTGCCCGGGGTGGGGATCAGGGTGATGGCCGCGTAGATGTAGACCACCAGGGAGAACACGGTCCACCAGTCGTTGCTGCCCCCGAAGGCCAGGAGCATGAAGAAGGGCACCGAGAGGATCGCCGCCTGGTACAGCACGGAGAACAGCAGCAGCTTCAGGAAGAAGTGGGGCCGCTTGTTCATCACCTTGAGGCTGACCACATACTCGTCCAGGGAGTTCAGCAGACTGTTGGCGGTCATCGAAGCGTCTTTGAGGATGCCGATCTGGCCCAGGAAGCCGGTGACCTTGGCCACCAGGGCCCGGACGCCGCTGGGGAAGAAGGCGAAGAAGATGATGCCCAGGGGCAGGGCCGCGTACATCAAAAGCCCCAGATAGGCGGTGTAGCGAATGGCGGGGGCGATGCTGATGACGCTGCGGTTGGCCACGAACACCACGGCGGCGATGAGGACGAAGGCGAACTGGAGCATCATGAAGCCCGCCACCGGAATGGCGGCGCTGTTCCCGGCGGAGAGGCCCTTGCGCCGGAGATAGAGGATCTGGAAGGGCTGGCCGCCCGCGCCGAAGGGGGTCACGTTGTCGTAGTACTTGCCCAGCACCGCGCACTCAAAGGCGCTCCGCCGGTCGTCCCGCCCCTCTGTGGCCAGGATCATCCGGCGGTACTTGACGTACTCCATGTACACCGCCAGCACGAAGCAGAGAACGCCCAGGCCGACGTAGACCCAGCGCACGTCCGAAAGGGAGATCATGCGCACGTTCTCCGCGTCGCCCAGGAACTCCCGGCCCGCGATGTAGCCCACAATGCCGATGTTGATGAGCAGCGTCAGCAGCAGCGTCAGGCGGTTGCGCTTTTTTTCCGGCTTCTGCTCCGGCTCCGCCTCCACGGGGAAGGGGACGATGTTTTCAGCCTCAGGGGGGGATTCCGGCCTGGGCTGCAAGTTGTTCTGTTTCAAAATGGCACGCTCCTGTCTGCGGGCGGTGGGCCCGGAGATGCAAACACCCCCGGCCCGATGGCGGCGGGGCGGCGCTGCGCGGCCAGCCCCGGTTGGCTCAAGCAAATCTGCGGTTTCCATAAAACCTTCTATTATTATATTCATCCCACCCCCGTTGTCAAGTCCGAGCGGGGAGAGCGCGCCGTTCCAAATCCCGGCGCACAGCGCCGCCGCTTTGGCTTCCTTGCCAAGGGGCGAAGTCAAATCGCGTCCCCCGCAAGCGATTAGACTGAGGGTATCCTCCGTCTTTGCACCCCCAAAATCCCCCAAAAGCTGTGCATTCTGCACTTGCAATTCCTGGAAAACGGTGGTATAATTTGGAGTATCTCATAAAGGAGGGAACGTACTATGAGAAAATTCCTTGCCGAATGCATCGGCACCGCCACCCTGGTGATTCTGGGCTGCGGCACCGCCATGCTGGTGGGCTGCGACGCGGCCTCCGGCAGCGGCTATCTTCTCACCGCTCTGGCCTTCGGCCTCACCATCGTCGCCATGGCCTACTCCATCGGCAACGTCTCCGGCTGCCACATCAACCCGGCGGTGAGCCTGGGCGTGCTGCTGTCCGGCGGCATGAAGGTCGGGGAGTTCTGCGGCTATGTGCTCAGCCAGATCGTCGGCGCCCTGGCCGGCGCGGGCGTCCTGGCCCTGATCTTCAACCTGGGCGGCGTGACCGATCAGACCGGCGGGTTCGGTTCCAACGGCCTGGCCGGCGTGGGCGGCAATGCCGTGGCCGGTCTGGTGGTGGAGATCGTCCTGACCTTCATCTTCGTCATCGCCATCCTGGGCGTGACCAGCAAAAAGGCCGGACACGGCTCCTTCGGCGGTCTGGTGATCGGCCTGACCCTGGTGGTGGTTCATATCCTGGGCATCGGCCTGACCGGCACCAGTGTCAACCCCGCCCGCTCCATCGGTCCGGCTCTGGTGGCCATGTTCACCGGCAACGCCGCCCCCTTGGGCGAGCTCTGGGTCTTCATCGTCGGCCCCCTGGTGGGCGCGGCCCTGGCCGCCCTGGTCTACAAGGTCCTGGAGAAGAAATAAGCCCCCCGCAAACACCCCCGACAAGGCTCCGCCGCTCCCCTTCGGACGGCGGAGCCTTTCCGCGCCCTTTGCGTCCGCCGGGACTGGAAGGGCGCGGTTTTTTGCCCGGCAGAGCGGCTTTGCCGCCACCAGCGACGCGGCCCGGTCCTGGTACAATCCGGCCATGTTCGAGGCGCACCCGGACATCGCGGGCACCACCGTCACCTTTGCCAACATCATTCTGGACGACAACTTCCTCCATGAGGGCACAGACTTCTCGGACCAGCCGACGGCGCCTGCGGACACTTCCGCCAATCTGACCAGGGTCCAGGACGGCATCGTCTCCCTGTACAATGATCCCGCCAATACATATCTGTGTACTCTGATTCTGGAGGACGGCTGCACGCTGCAGAACTTCGGCGGCATGAACGGCGTCAACATCGAGGGCCACAGCGAGCTGATCATGAAAGACGGCAGCCTGATCACCAACGGAGGCACCGCCACCAGCGGCAGCGCGTCCGGCGTCTATCCGCTGAGCGGCGGCAAACTGACCATGGAGCCGGGCTCCCGCATCACCGGGATCAGCGGTTCCAATGCGGTTTTTGCCAACGTCGGCACGGCGTACATCAACGGCGAGATCGACAACTGCTCCGGCACGAGTCCGCTCCGGGCGACCCATGCCACGTTCGAGATTGGCCCCGAAGGCAATGTCCACGACATCACCGGAAATACCGCTGCCTACTATGATATGGGCGCTTCCACCATCACCGTGCGGGGCAAGCTGACCGACTGCTCCGGCGTGGGTCTCTACCCCTCCTGCAACAGCGGGATCAGCACGGTCTATGTGGAGGACAGCGCGGAGATCGCCCGCTGCGGCGGATACCAGGCTGGCCGCGCAGGTCACCGCGATCAATTCCTACAGCACGGTGCTGGCCACCTGGTTTGCCCAGGTCCCGGAGAAGGCGCTGCACCTGACCGTGGCGGACCTGGCCGCGCAGACCGATCCCGTCTACGTCATCAGCTATCCCGTGGACGCCGCCGGCGCGATCGCCGACGACAGCGAGCCCGTCATCTACGCGGTGACGCAGGACACGACGGACGCCCGCAATCCCATCGACGTGCTGGCCTCCGCCGGCAGCGCCAACGGCAGAGCCTACGCCCTGTTTACCAGCCCCGATCCCATGTTCGCCGTCTCCTATGAGTCCCACGGCGGCTCTCTTGTGCCCCCCGAGGCCGTGCCGGAGAACGGCAAGGCCACAGAGCCCCCACGGGCCTGACGCTGCACTTCGACATGGTCGTCATCCTGGCGCTGGCGTGCTGGCGCTGGTGGGAGGCTTCTTCCTGAACCGCAAGCTGCGCAGCATCCGCAAGTAAGCGCGGAGCGGAAGGGAGGCCAGGCATGAGAAAGGGACTGCTGTACTGTGTCACGGCAGGCTTCCTGATGCTGCTGCTGTGCCTGTCCGTCCGGGCGGAGGGGACGGCGCTGACCGTCTCCCTCCCCCTGCGCCAGCATGTGACCAACGGCTTGCCCGTCCGCGTGCTCTATACCCTGACGGCGGACACGCCCGACGCGCCGATGCCGGAGGGCAGCGCGAACGGCGTCTTCCGTATGCTGCTGCAAAACGAGCAGGACACAGCGCTCCCGCCCATCACCTACACCGCGCCGGGGGTCTGGACCTACACCCTGCGTGCGGAGACGACGGGGGGGACGCTGAGCCCGGAACGGCTGCGCATCCAGGTGGAGATCGTGGAGACGGCGGGCGAGCTGCTTCCCATGGTCGTGGCCCTGCTGGAAAACGGGGAGAAGACGGAGCTGCTCTTTCTCGTCACGCCGGAGCAGCCGCCTCCCCCGCCCGGCTACGGCACCGAAACGGGCGGGCCGGGCGTCGGCGGGACGACGGCGTGCGGCGTGGGACTCTGCCTCGTCGCTCTGGCGGCGCTGGCCCTGCGCGGACGGAAACAGAGGACTTGACATGCGTGAGAACCGAACTGTGCGGGCGCGGACGCTCGCAAAATGGCTGTTACGGGAGACAGACCGCCTTCTGAGCGCGGTCTGTCTCATCGCGCTTCTGGCGGTGGGCGGCCTGGCCGCCTACATCGTCGTGGACACGGGCCGCCTGATGCGCGAGGCCGACAGCGCCCAGTACCAGGCGCTGCGCCCCGACGCGGCGGGCGGCGCGGCCTCCTTCGGGCTGCTGGTGGCCCGCAACCCGGAGGTGGTGGCCTGGCTGACGCTGGAGGACACCGGCGTGGACTACCCCGTGACCCAGGGAAAGAACAACCAGAAATACATCAACACCTCCGCCCTGGGGGAGTTCTCCCTGTCCGGGGCCATCTTCGCCGACGCCCGCAACGCGCCGGACTTCTCGGACACGCTGACCATCCTCTACGGGCACAACATGACCGGGGAGGCCATGTTCGGCAGCCTGGACCGCTACGAGGACGGGGACTATTTCGCAGGCCATCTGCATGGGACAATGTACCACGGCGGGCAGTATGACGCGCTGGACATCTACCGCCCGGAGCTGGGGCAGGAGGAGCTGGGCGACTGGCTGGAGCTTGTCCGGGCGCGGGCCGTCCACTACCGGGAGGGCGTGGCCGAGGGCGGCCCGATTCTGCTGATGAGCACCTGCGCCGTGGGGGAGACCGAGGGCCGCCGCCTGGTGGCTGCGCGGATCCTGCCGGGCGCGGGCCGGCCCGCTGCGGAGGCGACGGGGGATGGGGGCCAGGCGGCGCGGCTGGTGCAGCGCCCGCAGCGCGCCGGGGGCGTCCCCTGGCTGCCCCTGGCGGCAGCCTTCCTGGCGCTCAGCGCGCTGAGCTGGCTGGCCTGGAGACGGAAAAGGAGGCGCGGAACATGAACGAGACGGAGCGGGAGCGGTTGCAGCCGGGCGGGGAGCGCCCGGAGACGGCGCGGCCGCCCGCCGGCGGCTCGCTGTTGGGCGATGCGCTGGCATTGCTGCTGAAGCTGGGCTGGATCGCCTTGGTGCTGGCGCTGGCGCTGGTGTTCGTGGTGGGGCTGTTCACCCAGCGGGGGGACAGCATGGACCCGGCCTTTCAGGAGCGGGACATCGTGATCTTCTTCCGCCTGGACTGGAAGCCGGAGGCCGGGGAAGCCGTGGTCTTCCGGGACGCGGACGGCGCCCCACGGGTGGGACGGGCCGTGGCCGTGGCCGGGGACACGGTGGAGATCGACGAACTGGGCCTGAGAATCAACGGCTTCTATCAGGACGAGCCCTATGTCACCGGCCAGACCCTCCGCTTCGAGGACGGGCCGGACTACCCCCTGCTGCTGGGGGAGGGGGAGGTCTTCGTGCTCTTCGACGTGCGTGAGGCCGGGGGCGACAGCCGCAGCCTCGGCCCGCTGGAGGCCGGACAGCTCCTGGGCCGGGTCATGCTTCTGCTGCGCCACCGGGGCTTTTGAAGACGCGGGGGCGCAGTTTTGATTTTTTGCTTGCAATGCGGGAGAATCTGTTGTAAAATCAACTGAATGATTTTGAACACACATAGGAGGAATACCTGTTATGATTACCGCAGGCGATTTCAGAAACGGCGTGACCTTTGAGATGGACGGCAACGTGATGCAGGTCGTCGAGTTCCAGCACGTCAAGCCCGGCAAGGGCGCGGCCTTTGTGCGCACCAAGATGCGGAACGTCATCACCGGCGCCGTCACCGAGACCAGCTTCAACCCCACCGCGAAGTTCGAGAACGCCACGGTGGACCGCCGGTCCATGGAGTACAGCTACAACGACGGCGACCTGTACTACTTCATGGATCAGGAGACCTATGAGCTGGAGCCCATCGACAGCCATGTGCTGAACGACAACTTCAAGTTCGTGAAGGAGAACATGGTCTGCACGGTGCTGAGCTACAAGGGCAAGGTCTTTTCCGTGGAGCCCCCCTTCTTCGTGGAACTGGAGGTCACCGACACCGACCCCGGCTTTGCCGGCAACACCGCCACCAACGCCCTGAAGCCCGCCACCCTGGAGACCGGCGCGGAGATCAAAGTCCCCCTGTTCATCGAGCGGGGCGAAGTGATCCGCATCGACACCCGCACCGGCGAGTACCTCAGCCGCGCCTGAGCAAACGAACGCCTTTCCCGATTCTGTGACAGGAGGATATGACCATGACCAGTTCTGAAAAAGTAGCCTATCTCAAGGGCCTGATGGAGGGCATGAAGCTGGACGACAGCACCGACACCGGCAAGCTCCTGAAGGTCATCGCCGACATTCTCGGCGACATGGCGGAGGACATCGAGGATGTGGAGAGCGATCTCTACGACCTGAGCGAAGAAGTGGACGCCATCAGTGACGAGCTCGGCGACCTGGAGGAATACCTGGGCGTCGAGGACGACGAGGACGAGGACGAGCTGGACTGGGACGACGAGGACGAGGAGGACGACGAGGATGACGACGCCGAGCCCGTCTTTTACGAGGTCACCTGCCCGGCCTGCAAGAAGACCATCACCGTGGACGAGGACGTGCTGGCCCTGGGGAGCATCCAGTGTCCCAACTGCGGCGAGATGATGGAATTTGAGATCGAGGACGCGGAGGCGGACGAGGACGGGGAGCCGGAGGACTGAAAGCCCCCCGGATTTTCCAAAAAATCCTTGCATATCCACCGGGCCTGTGTTATAATACCGTTTTGCCGGGCGCAGCGCCTTTGCCGCGCCCATACCGCTGAAAGGAAGAAGAAACCATGTCAATTGCCCTGATGATCGTGCAGCTTCTCTGCGCCCTGTTCCTGATCGTTGTCATCATGCTCCAGTCCGGCAAGAACGCCGGCCTGGGCGGCAGCTTCGGCCAGAGCCAGACCGGCTTCGGCGCGGCGGCCAAGAGCAAGACCTGGGACGCGAAGTTTGCCCGCATGACCAAATGGGTCGCGCTGGCTTTCGTGCTCCTGACCCTGGTGCTGTTCCTGCTGCCGAAGAACCAGACCGCGACGGCGACGACCACCGACCAGATCGAATCCAGCGAGCTGGCCGACTATTGAGCAAAAGCAACATCAAAAAACGCCGCCGTCAGGCGGCGTTTTTTGGTCATCGGATGGAATCAGATTTTTCATCTATCATTTTTCATCCATCAAAAACTGATTTTTGATGGATGAAAAGCAAGAATCGGAAAGCGGGAGCGCGGGGTGTGCCATGAAAAACCCTCCTTTTGAAATTACACAGGCGATGCTGACCGACGCGGCGGAGATCTCCGAACTGGTTGGCCGCCTCTCTGCGGAGAAACTGTCATCCGGCCCGATCCTGCGGCGCACAAATCGCATCCGCACGATCCAGGGCACGCTGGCGATTGAGCAGAACAGCCTGAGCGTCGAGCAGGTCACGGCGGTGCTGAACGGCAGGCACGTGATCGCGCCGCCCCGGGACATTGCTGAGGTTCAAAATGCGTTTGCGGTTTATGAATCGCTGGCCCGGCTGGACCCCTACTCCGTCGCGTCCCTGCTGGACGCGCACGGCAGGATGATGCGCGGGCTGATGGAAGAGGCGGGGCAGTTTCGCTCCGGCGCGGTGGGCGTCGCGGACAGCGCAGGCAACATCCTGCACATGGGCACCCTGCCCCGATATGTGCCGGAGAGCGTGGAGCGGCTTTTGCAGTGGGTGCGGGACAGCGAGCTGCCTATGGTGATCAAAAGCTCTGTGTTCCACTATGAGTTTGAACTGATCCACCCCTTCGCCGACGGCAACGGGCGCATGGGAAGACTGTGGCACACGCGGCTTCTGGCCGAGTGGAATCCGCTGTTTGCCTGGCTCCCGGTGGAGTCCATCATTCACAAGCGGCAGCGGGCGTATTATGACGCGATCAACGCCTCCAACTGTGCCGGGGCGTCCACAGTCTTCATCGAGTTCATGCTCTCGGCCATCAAGGCTGCGCTGCTGGAAGCCTCCGGTTTACAGGCAAGACCCCTCGGCAGGAACGCGCAGAACGCGGCGCTCCGGCGGCAGTTTGTCTTGGATTATCTCAAAGAAAACGAGCGCATCCGCAACGCCGATCTCTGCGATGGTCTCGGCGTTTCTCCGGCGACGGCAAGCCGGATTTTGCGGGAATTGTGCGAGGACGGTACGCTGGAACGGGTGAGAGACGGCAAGTTCCGGGTGTACCGCCTGGCGAAACAAGCGTGAGACAAGCGGTTTGAAGCCGTGCAGAAGCGAAAGGGAGGTGCAGTCCATGGAGCTGCGCAAGCTGGGGGAGCTGTTCCTCTGCTTTGCCCGGGTGGGCGTGATGACCTTCGGCGGCGGCTACGCCATGCTGCCCATCCTCCAGCGGGAGCTGGTGGAGCGCCGGGGCTGGGCCACGGCGGAGGAGCTGGGGGACTACTACGCCGTGGGCCAGTGTACCCCCGGCGTCATCGCGGTCAACACCGCCACCTTCGTGGGCTTCAAGCGCGGCGGCCCGGCGGGGGGCGTGGCGGCCACCCTGGGGGTGGTGACGCCCTCTCTTGTCATCATTACGGCCCTGGCCGCCCTGCTCAGCCGCTTTGCCGAACTCCCGGCGGTGCAGCACGCCTTCTCCGGCATCCGGGTCTGCGTCTGCGTCCTGATCTGCAACGCGGTGACGAAGCTCTGGAAAAGCGCGGTGATCGACGGGCCCACCCTTTGCATCTTCCTGGGAACCCTGGCCCTGTCGCTGCTCACCAAACTGTCCCCGGTGGTCTATGTGCCCGCCGCCGCGCTGATCGGCATTCTGGTCCATGTGCTGCGGAGGGACAGGCCATGATTTATTTGCAGCTCTACTGGGAGTTTTTCAAGACCGGCCTGTTCGCCGTGGGCGGCGGCATGGCCACGGTGCCCTTTTTGCAGGAGATGGGGCTGCGCACGGGCTGGTTCAGCCCCGCCACCCTGGCGGACATGCTGGCGGTCAGCGAGTCCACCCCCGGCCCCATCGGCATCAACATGGCCAGCTACGCGGGCTTCACGGTGGCGGGTGTGCCCGGCGGCGTCGTGGCCACCCTGGGGGAGATCAGCCCCAGCGTGCTCATCATTCTGCTCGTCGCGGCCATGCTCCGGGCCGTCCGGGGGAACCGGACCGTGGAGCGGGCCTTCTACGGGATGCGCCCGGCCTCCCTGGGCCTGATCGCGGCGGCGGGAATCGGGGTGCTGCGGCTCTGTCTGCTGGACGAGGCGGCCTTCGCGGCCGGCGGGCAGCTCTCCGACCTGCTGCCCTGGAAGCCGCTGCTGCTTTTCGCGCTGCTCTGGGGCCTGACCAATCTGGTGAAGCCCGCGAAACGGCTGCATCCGCTGACCTGGATTGCCGTCAGCGCCGCCGTGGGCGTCCTGGCGGGGGGCTTTTGAGGAAAAAAGATCCGGCGCTTGTGCGGGAACTTTTTTCCCGCAAAACCGTCTTGGATAAAATGGCAGGGCAACTCCCGCCCGAAGGGGAGAGGAAGGAGAACGCACATGGACGATACGACACACGCGGCCACCCCTACGCCCGACGCGGCGCAAAAGCGCAAACGCCGGAAACGGAAAAAGGTTCTGAAAGGTCTGCTGATCGGCCTGATTTCCGCAGCGGCGCTGGGGGCGGGCGTCTACGGCCTGGTCCGTCTGCTGGGCACGGAGGACGCCGCCGGGCCGGAGGTCATGACGGCTTTCGTCACCCGGGGGGCCATTACCAGCCGGGTGGAGGGCAGCGGCGTGGCCGTGGCCAAGGATTCCGCCAGCGTCAGCATCCCCGCGGCGGGCAGCATCCTGGAGGTCTTCGTCAGCGAGGGGGACCGGGTCGCGGCGGGGGACCGGCTCTACGCGGCGGCCAGCCCCGAACTGGAAAGCCGCCTGAAATCGGCCCAGGACGCGCTGAACGACGCCCTTGAGGGCGTGGCAAGGGCGCAGCAGAACCGGGACGAACAGGCGCGGAAGGTCAGCCGGGTCTACAGCGAGCTGCAAAAGCTGAACGCCGAGCCCCGCAGCCGGACCGCCACGGCGGACTACGCCGGCGTGCTGACGGAAGTGGCGCGCCTGCGCCCCGGCGACAGCGTCAGCCAGGGGGACGCCCTGGCCACGCTGATCGACGACAGCCGCTATCTGCTGCGGCTGTATTTCAGCTATACATACGAAGATGAAATCTCCGTGGGCCAGTCCGCCCAGGTCTCCGTCCCGGTGCTGATGAGCCGTCTGCCGGGCACGGTGGCGGAGATCCACAAGGTCGAGCGCATCTCCCCGGAGGGCAGCAAGCTCTTTGAGGTGCTGATCGAAGTGCCCAACCCCGGCACGCTGACGGCGGAGATGGAGGCCGGCGCCACGCTGGAGGGGGCGGAGGGCGAACTCTACCCCTATGAGGGCGGCGCGCTGGAGATCTACCGCAGCACGAAGATCACCGCCCCCATGGACGGCACGGTGGAGGCCATGGACGTGTACGACTATTCCCGCGTCAGCGCCGGACAGGCGATCTGCACCGTCCGGGGCGCGGGGCGGGACGCGGAGATCCAGACGCTGCGGGAGCAGCTGGAGAGTGAGCAGGCTTATCTCCGGGACCAGGAGGAAGCCATCGTCCGGGCAAACGCCCAGGTGGCGGAGGCCCAGGCGGGCGTGGCCCAGGCCCAGGAGAACCTGGCGGGGCTGGACGCCGTGGCCCCCATCGGCGGCACGGTGCTGGCGCTGGGCATCTCCCCCGGCGACGAGGTGACGACCGGCCATGTGGCCGTCAGCATCGCGGACACCTCCACCATGGTCATCAACGCCAGCGTGGACGAGATGAACGTCAGCAGCGTCCGGGCGGGTATGGACGTGGAGATCGACCAGTGGGGCCAGACGGCCTGGGGCGTGGTGGAGTCCGTCAGCCTCTCCGGCGAGTACGAAAACGGCGTCAGCCGCTTCCCGGTGGTGATCTCCGTGGACAACAGCGAGGACCTGCTGCTCCCCGGCAGCTATGTGAACTACAGCTTCACCGCCAGCCAGAGCGAGGACTGCCTGCTGGCGCCCGTCCAGTGCGTGAAGTATGTGGAGACGGAGGAAGGGCGGCAAAAGGCGGTCTTCGTCCGCGCCGACACGCCGCCGGAGGACGCGGCAGAGCTGCTGACGGACCTGGCCGAGATCCCGGAGGGCTTCTGGCCGGTGCTGGTGGAGACCGGCATCTCCGACAGCAGCAACGTGGAACTGCTGTCCCCCTGGTTCGAGGAGGGCACGGAGCTGTACCAGACCCAGGTGCGGCCGGATATGAACGGGTGAGCGCCCATGCTGATCGAATTGCGGGATGTCTTTAAGATCTACGGCGAGGGCCTGGAGCGCGAGGTCCGGGCCCTGGACGGCGTGAGTCTCAGCATCGCCGCCGGGGAGTTCGTGGCCATCGCCGGGGCCTCCGGCAGCGGCAAGAGCACGCTGATGAACGTGCTGGGCTGCCTGGACGTGCCCAGCTACGGGGACTATCTGCTGGCCGGGCGGGACGTGGGCGAGCTGAGCGACCGCCAGCTCAGCCGCATCCGCAGCCGGAAGATCGGCTTCATCTTCCAGGGCTACAACCTGATCCCCGGCCTGAACGCCCTGGAGAATGTGGAACTGCCCCTGATCTATCAGGGCGTGGGGGTCTCCCGGCGGCGGGACATGGCCCTGGCGGCCCTGGAGCGGGTGGGCCTGGCGGGCCGGGCAAAGCACCGCCCGGCGGAGATGAGCGGCGGCCAGCAGCAGCGCGTGGCCATCGCCCGGGCCATCGCGGCCCGGCCCCCCATCCTCATGGCGGACGAGCCCACCGGGGCCCTGGACTCCAAAACCGGGCTGGAGGTGCTGGATTTCCTCCGCCAGCTGAACCGGGAGGGCAGCACCGTCCTGCTCATCACCCATGACAACGCCATCGCCGCCACCGCCCGGCGCATCATCCGGCTGCGGGACGGCAGGATCGTGGAGGACAAGCGGCAGGAGGTGGATTGGCTGTGAAACTGACGCAGGCGGTCAAAATGGCCCTCAAGTCCATCCTGGGCAAGAAGGGCCGCAGCTTTCTGACCATGCTGGGCATCATCATCGGCATCGCCTCCGTGATGACCATCGTCTCGGTGGTCAGCGGCCAGAACCAGAAAATGCTGGACTACTACGCCGCCATGGGCACCAACCGCATCACCTGCTACGGCGGCCTGTATAACGGCGAGAGCATGTTTGAAAAGGTCTATGCCTACTGCCAGAGCCTGGACGAGCTGGTGGTGGGCGTGACGCCGGAGGTCCAGTGCGGGAACAACGTGCGCTACGGCGTGAAGAACACCGCCTCCATGGACTGGGAGGACCAGCCCCGGGTGATCCTGGGCAGCAGCCAGTATGCGGTGTGCAACAACTTCGCCCTGGCAAAGGGCCGGGACCTGACGGAGCTGGACGTGGAGGAATACCACCGGGTCTGCGTCCTGGGCGCCCGGGCGGCCCGGGTGCTCTTTGACTACACGGACCCGGTGGGAGAGACCCTGACGGTGGACGGCGTGCCCTTCACGGTGCTGGGCGTCTACCGGGAGAAGGACCCGGACAACAGCTATTCTCTGGACAACGTCATCATCCTTCCCTACACCGCCGGGCGCTTCCTGAATGCCGGCATGGAGTGGGCGGAGTTCACGGTGAAGGCCAAAGACGCCGCCGCCGTGCCCCGGGTCATGGCCCTGCTGCGGGACTACATGAACGGTCTGACCCAGGACGGCCAGACCGGCTACGGGGACTGCTACTCCACGCAGCAGTGGCAGGAGCAGGAAAACGAGCAGACGCGGATGATGAGCCTGGTGCTGGGCGGCATCGCGGGCATCAGCCTTCTGGTGGGCGGCATCGGCATCATGAACATCATGCTGGTGACGGTGACGGAGCGGACCCGGGAGATCGGCATCCGCCGGGCCATCGGCGCGGAGCGGAGCAGCATCGTCCTGCAATTTCTGGTGGAAGCGGCCATGATCTGCGGCATCGGCGGGATTCTGGGCATCGCCCTGGGCTTCCTGGCCACGCAGTTGGCGGGCAAGCTGATTCTGGACGGCCTCTCGCTGCTGCCGGACCTGCGCATCACCCTGGGGGCCTTTGGCTTCAGCGTGGTGCTGGGACTGCTGTTTGGGATGTACCCGGCCATCAAAGCCTCCGGGCTGCCTCCGGTTGCCGCCCTGCGCGCCGAATGATTTCGATTCAGAACCGCTTCGCTGGGTTCTGAATCGAGGAATTGCGCTGCGCGGGCGCGCCCTGCGGGGGAGGGCACACCCGCTCCGCGAGAAGTATTTTTGCCGAAAACGCGGTTTTCGGCAAAAATGGATTTTGAATTTTTTTCGCGCCTTGGGCGCGAAACTCTGCGAGGCTGCGGGGATTTCTTGTTTTTGGGGAGAACTTCGATGAAAAAGATTTGGATCGCATTGCTTTTGACCCTGGTCTTGCTGCTGGGGGCCGTCCCGGCATACGGGGCGTTGGGGACCTCGCCCCTTCCGGGCGGCGGGTTCCCGGACATCGCCGACCCGGTCATTGCCCGCAGCGCGGAACTGCTGCGGCTGATGGGGGTGCTCCAAGGGGACGAACAGGGCCTGTTCCGCCCGGCGGAGGGCCTGACCCGGGCCCAGTTCTGCAAGATGTGCGTGGTGCTGCTGGGACGGCGGGAGGAGGCTGCCCGCTACGCCGGGCGCACGATCTTCCCGGACCTGCGGGGCGAGCACTGGGCTGCGGGCTATGTGAACTTCGCCGCTGCCAGCGACGTGAAGTTTGTCCACGGCAGACCCGACGGCAGCTTCGGCCCCGACGAGCCCATCCGCTACGGCGAGGCCGTCACCATCCTGATGCGCCTGCTGGGCTACACGGACGGCGATGCCGGGCCCATCTGGCCGGAGGGCTATCTGGTCCTGGCCCGGGCAGCAGGGGTCTCGGAGGGACTGGCCTTGGGCGGGGACGACGCCATCCGCCGCAGCCAGGCGGCGACGCTGTTTCGCAATTGCCTCTTTGCCGCCAAAAAAGAGGGCGGCAGTTTCCTGGAGACCCTGGGCACAACCGGGGAGGAGACGGTGCTGCTGCGGGTGAACCGGCGCGAGGGTATGGTCACCGAAGCGCAGCCCCAGGGGGTCCCCATGGTCTGGCCGGCGGAGGACAGCCTCTTTGCGGGCTTGCCCGGCCGCGTGGTCACGGACGCGGCGGGCCGGGCCCTGACCTTCCTGCCCGCGGAGCGCAACGGCACAGGCGGCCGGCCGGACGCGGCGGTGATCCTCTCCGCCGACGGCAGCGACCTGGGGCTGGACATCCTAACCGGCGGAGCCATAGGCTGGAAGGTCTACCGCAACGGCGTTCCCGCCGCCCTGTCGGAGCTGCGGCGCTATGACGTGGTGCAGTATCGCCCGGCGGACAACACGCTCCAGGCCGGCGACACCCGCGTGGCGGTGGTCTATGAGGACTGCGCCCCCTCTCCCGCCGCTCCCACAGAGATCGAGGTGCTGGGCGGGACGCGCCTGACGGTACTGCCCACGGCCCAGGAGAGTCTGCGCCGCTTCCGTCCGGGGGACGCCATGGTGCTGCTGCTGGCCGCCGACGGCCGCGTGGCCGGGGCAATGCCCGCCGACGGGGAAGCGCCGGAGAACGCCCTGGCCCTGGTGGACCTGGACGGCGGCGTGAACCTGCTCTGCGGCGGGGGCTTGCTGCCCCTGGAGCTGGCGGGGGCGGACACCCTGGCGCTGCGGGGAGACCTGGTGCGTCTGCGCCAGCGGGCCCCGGGCGCGAGACCGGAAAAGCAGTTCCGTCTGGAGCGCCAGTCCGGCGGTGTTGTCGCGGCCTGGGACACGGTGGCCATGACCCTGGGCAAGTTCCCGGTCAGCCCTTACGTTCAGGTCTTTGACCACGGGACCAAGATCGACAAAAAGCAGCTCACAGGCACGGTCCCGGCCAGCCAGCTCAGCTACGCCAGGCTGAACGGAGAGGGCGTCGTGGACCTGATCGTGCTGAACACCGCCTCCCATGACGGGGTCTACTACGGCCTGGCCAGCCTGTCGGTGGAGATGTCCGACGACCCCTGGCTGGGGGAGATGCACTACCTGACCGTGGACTGCGGCAACGGCAGACAGGTGAAGCTGCAATATATGGGCACAGCCCCCGACGGCGTGTTCGTCTGGGCCGAAGTGCGCCGGGAGCGCTACAGCGCGCTGGAGGAGCTGACGGCCCATGTGGGCGTCCCCGCCTCCGCCTGGCTGGGCGACGGCGCTGTGATGCTGGAGGGCCTCACCTGGCCCGTCCCGGCGGACCTGCCCTGCTATAACCGGGACACGGGCCGCTGGCTGTCCGGCGTGAAAGCGGCCAAAGCCTACAGTGACGCCGTGGACCTCTACACCGCCGACGGCGCGCTCCGCATCCTGGCGGTGGGGGGACGCTAAGAACTAAAAGAAAAATTGCGCGGCAAAGAAGACCATCCCCGCGCTCAGGACGCCATGTATCAGCCTCCCGGCGAAATGCCGGGAGGTTTTGATGTCTGTCCCCTCCAGCGCGGCCAGGGTCTGACAGTGGACCGAAAGGGAACCGAAGCCCAGCAGGAAGGCGGCCAGGGCCAGGTTCCCCGGCGTGGGGGCCAGCCCGTCCATTGCCGCCACGCCGCCGCCCAGCTCCAGCAGCCCGGTGAGCAATGCCCGGGCGGCGTGCAGTTCCAGGCCGAAGCAGGCGCTGAGGGCCCCGGCGGTCTGGGGAAGCAGCCCGGCGGCCTCCGCCAGGGCCGTGAGGACGGAGAAAAACACCACGAAGCCGGAGATGTTCAGCGCCGCCGTCACCGCCCCCCGGACGCTCTCGGGCAGGGCAGTGGACAGAGGCCGGGGCGCGGGCGGTGCGGTCAAAGGCTCCTGCACCCGCCGGGACTTCCCGATGGAGCCCAGCAGCCCCAGGATGAGCGCCGCCAGGGCGTGGGCGGCGTAGAGCAGGGCCCCCGCCGCCCCGGAGCCGAAGACCCCCAGCCCCACGGCCCCCAGGAGGAAGGCCGGGCCGGTGTTGTTGCAGACCGGCAGCAGCCGCCCGGCCTCCTCCGCCGTCAGCGCCCCGTCCCGCACCAGCCCGGCCAGGGAGGCGGCCCCCACCGGGTAACCCCCGCAGAGTCCCAGCAGAAAGGGCGCGGCCACGCAGCCGGGGGCGGCGAAGAGCCGGGCCAGGGGCCGGGACAGCGCCCCGGCCAGTCCGTCGGCCAGCCCCAGCGCCCCCACCAGCCCGGACAGCACCAGAAAGGGCAGCAGCGCGGGGATGATGCGCGCCCCGCAGACGGCCAGTCCCTGCCGCGCCCCCTCCAGCGCCGCTTGGGGACTGCGCAGCAGGGCCAGCAAAAAGAGCAGCGCCAGGGCGGGGGCGGGCAGGGCGGCGAGTTTTTTCAGCATGTTCGGGCACCTCCAGGTCGTTTGGCACAGTGTATGGACTGCCCAGGGCGGACTAGACCCGGGGGCGCGTATGTTTCCCCGGCATACCAGCATAGGATGACCGGAGAGGTGATCGACGGATGACGGGTTTGCTGGAAAAACTGTCGGAGCGGCTGGACCTGCCCGCAGAGGCTCTGGCCGGAGCGCCCCGGGTGACGCTGACCGGATCGGACCGGGTGCTGGTGGAAAACCACAGGGGGCTGCTGAACTATACGGAGACGGAACTGGAGATCGCCTGCGGCCACGGGCATGTCCGGGTGCGGGGGGCGGAATTGCTGCTGCGGGCGATGGACGAGCGGATGCTGCTCATCACCGGCCGCGTCACCGGCGTGGACGTGGACTGAGCCATGGGGGTCTATGATCTCTTCAACCGCGCAGCGGACTGGCGTGAACTGCGCGTGCGGGGCCTGCTGCCCGCAGCCTTCCTGAACGGCTGCGTCCGGGGCGGGGTGGAGCTGCTCTCCGCCGTCTCCGAGGACGCCTACACCCTGCGGGTGCGGCTGCGGAAGCGGGATGTGCAGCGCGCCGTGCGCATCGCCCAGAGGACGGACTGCACCGTGGAGCCCTGCGCCGCCGGGGGCGCCGGCCACGCCCTGCGGCGGCTGCGGAGAAGGGGCTTCGCCGCGCTGGGTCTGTTGCTGGCCGTGGCGGCGCTGTTCTGGTCTAGGATCTACATCTGGGAGATCGAAGTGATCGGCACGGAGACGGTGTCCGAAGGGCGCATCCTGGACGCGCTGGCGGAGTGCGGCGTGGGCATCGGCAGCTGCTGGCTGGGCATCACCAGCGACAATCTGCGCAGCGAGCTGCTGGAGCGGACGCCGGAGCTGGGCTGGGCCACGGTGAACATCTACGGCTCCCGGGCGGAGGTGCTGGTGCGCGAGCGCATCCCCAAGCCCGCCATCTGGAAGCCGGAGGAGCCGGTGGAGCTGCTGGCCCGGCGCAGCGGCTATGTCACAAAGGTGACGGCCCTGAACGGCACGGCCCGGGTGCAGCCCGGCATGGCGGTGGATGCGGGGGAGGTGCTGATCGCCGGGGAGACCCAGAGCGCCTTTGGCGGCACGCGGCAGCTCCACGCGGCGGGCACGGTGACGGCGGAGACCTACTACGAGCTGCGCGCCGCCACCCCCCTGCGCCGGACGCAAAAGACCCCCGCCGGAGCCGCCCGGAGCCGCTGGGCCATCGTGGTCGGAAAAAATCGCCTGAATCTTTATCGAAACAGTAGCATTTCCGGGGAGAACTGTGATATGATAAGCACAGTCTGGACGCTGTCCGTCCCCGGCCTCTTCACCCTGCCTCTGCGTCTGGTCCGGGAGACGGAGACGCCCTGGACCCCCACGGAGACGGAGCTGGACTGCAACCTGGCCCGGCAGGGCATGGAGGCGCAGCTGCACGAACGGCTGCTGCGGGAGCTGGGCGCGGAGGGCGTGATCTGTACGGAGGAATATTCCGCAGTGCGTGCCGACGGCAGCCTCACCGTAGTCCTGCGGGCCACCTGCATCGAAAACATCGCCGTGGAAGCGCCCATCAAGCTGGAAGAATAGAGGGAAGAGAGACAAATGACAGAACGCATCATTGCGGTAGATCGGATCGAAAACATCATCAACGTATTCGGCTCCTTTGACCAGAATGTGCATCTCATCGAGGACGCGCTGAAGGTGCAGGTGACGGACCGGGAGAGCGAGCTGCGCATCAGCGGCGAGGCGGAGAACGTCATCCTGGCGGAAAAGGCCGTCAGCGGACTGCTGGCCCTGGCCGCCCGCGGAGAGCGCATCGACAGTCAGAGCGTGCGCTATGTGCTGAATCTGGTGCGCGAGGGGCGCGAGGCCAAGATCGGCGAACTGGCGGAGGACGTGATCTGCGTCACCGCCAAGGGCAAGCCGGTGAAGGCCAAGACCCTGGGCCAGCGGGCCTACTGCGAGGCCATCGCCAAAAACACCGTCACCCTGGGCGTGGGTCCGGCGGGTACGGGCAAGACCTATCTGGCCGTGGCGGCGGCGGTGGCTGCCTTCCGGGCCAAGGAGGTCAACCGCATCGTGCTGACCCGCCCGGCGGTGGAGGCGGGGGAGCGGCTGGGCTTTCTGCCCGGGGACCTGCAAAGCAAGGTGGACCCCTACCTCCGCCCCCTCTACGACGCGCTGTTCGACATGTTCGGCGCGGAGACCTACAACAAATATCTGGAGCGGGGTAACATCGAAGTGGCCCCCCTTGCCTATATGCGCGGGCGCACATTGGACGACAGCTTCATCATCCTGGACGAGGCACAGAACACCAGCCGGGAGCAGATGAAGATGTTCCTGACCCGCATGGGCTTTGGCAGCAAGATGGTCATCACCGGGGACATCACCCAGATCGACCTGCCGGGGGACAAGCCCAGCGGCCTGAAGGAGGCCATGCGGGTGCTGGACGGCATCGAGGACATCGCCATCTGCCGCCTGACGGCGGCGGACGTGGTGCGCCATGTGCTGGTCCAGCGCATCATCGAGGCCTACGAGAAAAAGGCCGAGCGGGAGGCGCGGGCGAAGCGCGAGCACCCCGCGCCCCCGGCCAGGCGGACGGGAAGGAGGAAGGGCTGATGCACCGAATTGAGATCCGGCGGGACAAGCGCGCCCTGGGCTACCCCCAGGCCGCCCGGCTGCTGCGCCATGCCGTCCGCAAAGCCCTGGACGCCCAGGGCGTGACAGAGCAATGTCAGATCAGCGTCCTGTTCACCGACGACGCGGGCATCCGCCGCATCAATCGGGAACTGCGGCACTTGGACGCGGCCACGGACGTGCTGAGCTTCCCCATGAGCCAGCAGCGGGAGGGGCAGTTCGACCCGGCCCTCTGCCCCCGGGACTGGGAGACCGGGGCGCTGGCGCTGGGGGACATGGTGCTCTCCCTGGAGCGCTGCGCCAGTCAGGGGATGCGCTACGGCCACGGCTTTGCAAGGGAGCTGAGCTATCTGACGGTCCACTCGGTCCTGCACCTGCTGGGCTATGACCACCTGGACGAGGGGCCGAGAAAGCGCGCCATGCGGGAGCGGGAGAAGGCCGTCATGGCCATGCTGTGGCCTTACGGACCCGGAAAGGAGTGATGCGGCCATGCCCACGGTGGAACAGGTGAGAGAGCGCCTGAGCCCGGTCTTTGACCGCTACGGGGTCCGGCGGGCGGTGCTCTTCGGCTCCGTGGCCAAAGGCACGGCCACGGAGCGGAGCGACGTGGACCTGCTGGTGGACAGCAGACTGCGGGGGCTGCGTTTCGTGGGACTGATGGAGGCGGCCCGGGACGCGCTGCACCGTCCGGTGGATATGCTGGACGTGCCCCACATCGAGAAAGGTTCCAGGATCGACCGGGAGATCCGGGAGACGGGAGTGATGATCTATGGAAATTAACAAAACCGCCATGATCACCGTCTGCGGGCGGCCCAATGTGGGGAAGTCCACCCTGACCAACGCCCTGGCGGGGCAGAAGCTGGCCATCGTGTCCGCCAAGCCTCAGACCACCCGCAACCGGATCACCGCCGTGGTGAACCGGGAGAGATCGAAGACCCAGTTGGTCATCGTGGACACGCCGGGCTTCCACCGGCCAAGGACCAGGCTGGGGGACTACATGGTGAACGTGGTGCGGGAGAGCATCCCGGACGTGGAGCTGGTGGTGCTGGTGGTGGAGCCCATCCCGGCCATCGGCCCCCAGGAGCAGGGCCTGATCGACAGCATCCGCAAGAGCGGCTGCCCGGCGGTGCTGGTCATCAACAAGATCGACACGGTGGAAAAGCAAGCGCTGCTGGAGGTCATGGCGGTTTACGCCGGGGCCTTTGACTTCGCCGCGATTCTGCCCGTCTCCGCCCAGCGGCGGGAGGGCACGGAGGAACTGCTGCGGGAGATGGAGCGCTACGCCGTCCCCGGCCCGGCCTATTTCCCCGAGGGGGTGGACACGGACCAGCCGGACCGGCAGGTCTGCGCCGAGCTGGTACGGGAGAAGCTGCTGCGCTGCCTGGACCGGGAGATTCCCCACGGCACGGCGGTGGAGGTGACCCGTTTTTCCGAGCGGGACGACGGCATCATCGACCTGGACGTGACCATCTACTGCGAAAAAGCCAGCCACAAGGGCATCATCATCGGAAAAAACGGCGCGATGCTGAAAAAGATCGGCGAGGCGGCCCGCCGGGACATCGAGCGCTTCATGGGCACCAAGGTCTTTCTCAGCACCTGGGTGAAGGTGAAGGAGAACTGGCGGGACAGCGACGCCATGCTGAAAAACTTCGGCTACGGCGGCGCAAAGGGCTGACAGCATTTCCCTTTCATATCCCACCCCGGCGGGTCCATACTGATCCCTGAGGGGGTTTCCCCGCAGCTGAGAGGGAAGGACGGGGCGCAGGGACATGAAGGACGCTCAGCTTTGGCAGATGTTTCAGAAGACTGGGGACCCGATGGACTATCTGCGCTACCGGGCACAGCAGTCCGGCGGCGCAGCGCGGGAGACAAAGCCCGGTACGGAACGGCAGAAGCCCCCGCCCACCGGGGCGGAGGCGCAGATGTGAACGATGTATGTGACGACGAAAGCGCTGGTGCTGCGCGAGGTAAAATACAAGGACGCGGACAAGATCCTCACGGTGCTGACCCCCGGGGAGGGCAAGCTGACCGTCCGGGCCAGGGGGGCGCTGCGGAAAGGCTGCAAGTACGGAGCGGCGGCCCAGCAGCTCTGTTACAGTGAGATGACCCTGTTCGGCAACGCGGGCCGCTGGAGCCTGAACGAGGCGGGGACGCTGGAACAGTTTCTGCCCCTGCGCGCCGACCTGGGCCTGCTGGCCCTGGGGAGCTATTTCGCCGAACTGCTGGAGACCGTCAGCGACATGGACGAGCCGGACCCGGCCCTGCTGCAATTGGGCCTGAACAGCCTCTACGCCCTGGGGACGGGGAAGTGGACGCCGGAGCACGTCAAGGCGGTGTTCGAGCTGCGGCTGCTGAGCCTTGCCGGCTTCCGGCCCAGGCTGGAGACTTGTCCGGTCTGCGGAAAAGAGCCGGAGGAGGCGCTGTTCTCCTTAAACGGCGGCGTCCTCCACTGTCGGGGCTGCCCCCCGGGGACGGCGGGTGTCTCCCTGCCCCTGGGCCGGGAGACCCTGGCGGCGCTGCGCTATCTTCTGGGGGCCGAGCCGAAACGCATCTTTTCGTTCCGCGTTTCCCCGGAAACGGAACGGGAGCTGGGCGCGCTGGCGGAGGCCTATCTGAGGGCGCAGCTGGAGCGGGGCTTCGGCTCCCTGGACTATTGGAAGCTGGTGGCGCGCACCGGCAAGGCAAAACAGGAGACAAAGGGTACTTAGCATGGACAGATATGAAAAATCGCTCCAGACGCTGGAGCTTCCGGCGGTGCTGGAGCTGCTGGCCGGGCAGGCCAGCGGGGAGGCGGCCAAGGCCGCCTGCCGCGCCATCCGCCCGGCGGAGATGGAATACGACGTGAGGAAGCGCCTGGGGGAGACCAGCGCGGCCAAAGCCATGATGGTGCTGCGCGGCGCGCCGGGCTTTTCCGGCGTCCGGGACGTGCGCGGGGCCCTGGCGCGGGCGGACATGGGCGGCGTCCTGAACACCCGGGAGCTGCTGCAGATCGCCTCCACCCTCCAGTGCGCCCGGACGGTCCGGGCCTACGGCGAGGGGGACGAGAGCGGCCGGAGCGAGCTGGGGGTCTACTTCCACGGCCTGAGCCCCAACCGCTATCTGGAGGAGAAGATCAGCACCTCCATTCTGGGCGAGGACGAACTGGCGGACACGGCCAGCGGCGACCTGGCGGACATCCGCCGGAAGCTGCGGGTGGCCTCGGCCAAAGTCCGGGAAGCCCTGCAGAAGATTATCAGCTCCCCCGGCTACGCCAAGGCCCTGCAGGAGCCCATCATCACCACCCGCTCGGACCGCTTCGTGGTGCCGGTGAAGGCGGAGCAGCGCTCCGCCGTGCCCGGCCTGGTCCACGACGTGTCCGCCTCCGGGGCCACGGTATTCATCGAGCCCATGGCGGCGGTGAAGGCCAACAACGACATCCGGGAGCTGCGGGCCAAGGAAAAGCTGGAGATCGAGCGCATCCTGGCGGAACTCAGCGCCGAGTGCGCCTCCTTCCGGGAGGGCATCGAGCGGGACTTCGCCATTCTGACGGAGCTGGATGTGATCTTCGCAAAGGCGAAGCTGAGCTACAACATGGACGCGGACGAGCCGGAACTGAGCGAGCGGGAACTGCGCCTGCGCCGGGCGCGGCATCCCCTGCTGCCCAAGGGCAGCGCCGTGCCCATCGACGTGGTGCTGGGGGGCGACTTTGACAGCCTGGTCATCACCGGCCCCAACACCGGCGGCAAGACCGTGAGCATCAAGACCATGGGCCTGCTCAGTGTCATGGCCCTCTGCGGGCTGCACATCCCGGCCGCCGACGGCAGCTGTGTCCCCCTCTACCGCAAGGTGCTGGCCGACATCGGCGACGAGCAGAGCATCGAACAGAATCTCTCCACCTTCTCCGCCCACATGACCAACATCGTGGAGATTCTGGCCGAGTGCGGCGAGGGGACGCTGCTGCTCTTCGACGAGCTGGGCGCGGGCACGGACCCCACCGAGGGTGCGGCCCTGGCCATCGCCATCATCGAGCGGGCGCGGGCCATGGGCGCGTCGGTGGCCGCCACCACCCACTACGCGGAGCTGAAGGTCTACGCCACCACCCAGAAGGGGGTACAGAACGCCTGCTGCGAGTTCGACGTGGAGACCCTGCGCCCCACCTACCGGCTGCTGCTGGGCATCCCCGGCAAGTCCAACGCCTTTGCCATCTCCCGCCGCCTGGGGCTGCCGGAGGACATCATCGCCGACGCCCGCAGCCGGGTGAGCACGGCCAGCGCCAGCATGGAAGAGGTGCTGGAGAAGCTGGAGTACCAGCGCCAGCTGCTGGAGCGGGACCGGCTGGAGGAATCCAAAAAGCGCCGGGAGGCGGAGGAGAGCGCGAAAAAAGCCGCCCAGCTCCGGGCGGAGCTGGAGGTCCGCTACGAAAAGGCGGACGAAAAGGCCCGGCGGGAGGCCCAGCGCATCCTGGACGACGCCCGCCGCCAGGCGGAGGCGGTGTTCGACGAGCTGGACCGCATCCGCAAGCTGGAGGCGAAAAACGAGGACCACCGGGAGGTCAACGAGCTGCGGGCCGCCCTGCGCCGGGGCATGAACGAGGCCGACGAGCGCCTGGCGGCGGCCACCGCCCACGGCCTGCCCCAGCCGGAGCAGCGCAGCGCCCGCCCGGCCAAAGCCGGGGACACGGTGCGCATCAAGTCCATGGGCGTCACCGCCACGGTCATCTCCGCCGCCCCGGACGGCTCCCTGCAGCTCCAGGCGGGCATCATGAAAGTGAACGCCAAACAGGACGAGGTGGTGCTGCTGAACGAGTCCGCCGCCGAGCGCAAGCCCGGCGTCAGCCGCCCCAGCGCCACGCTCCGTTCATCCTCCCTCTCCCCGGAGATCGACCTGCGGGGCATGATGAGCGACGAAGCGGTGCTCTCGGCGGAGCGCTACCTGGACGCGGCGGTGATGGCCAAGCTGAAACAGGTCACCATCATCCACGGCAAGGGCACCGGCGCCCTGCGCACGGCGGTACAGGCCATGCTGAAAAAGAACCGCCTGGTCAAGTCCTACCGCCTGGGCGTCTACGGCGAGGGGGAGACGGGCGTCACCATCGTGGAGCTGAAATGAGGCACTTTTGAGCTGCCATCTGAATGGGAATGGGAGCGAAAAATCTGCCTTCTGGCGACAGCCCGTTTCCCGGCATACGAGGACCGATTCAGAAAAAACGCACAGCCCCGGCCCCAGGCTTCGGAAGGCTTCTGTCAGAAACGACAAAACACAAAAAACAATTGACGGAAAGCAAAAGTTTTGGTATGATATCTGCGTAATTCCTATGGAAGGGTAGGGGTAGATCATGGTCGTCAAACGCATCACCATCAAAAATCCGGTGGGTCTCTATGCCAGACCTGCGACCTTTTTCATTCAGAATGCCAACGACTTCAGCTGCAGCATCTGGGTGGAGAAGGAGAACCGCAAGGTCAACGCCAAGAGTCTGCTGGGCGTCCTGTCCCTCGGCATCGTCTGCGGTACGGAGATCACGCTCTATGCTGACGGCGCGGATGAGCAGCAGGCGGTGGAGGCTCTGGCCGCGCTGGTGAACAGCGATCTCGGTGCATGAGCGTACACAGCGATTTCGTCCGATCGAACGGGACGTGTAGGCACACTACACGTCCCATTTTCATCCCCCGGCCTGGCCGGGGAGCGGGGAGGGGAGCATGGCCAATCTGGAGCCGCTGCTGAAAAAGGCCAACCAGCTCCCGCTGCTGCCCGGCGTCTATCTGATGCGCGACGCGGCGGGGGAGATCATCTATGTGGGCAAGGCCAAGCGCCTGAAAAACCGGGTCAGCAGCTATTTCCACGGGGAGCATCTGCCCAAAGTGGCGGCCATGGCGGAGAAGGTTGCGGACTTCGAGGTGGTGGTGGTCAACTCCGAGTTCGAGGCCCTGGTGTTGGAAAACGCCCTGATCAAGCGCCACCAGCCCCACTACAACATCCTACTGAAGGACGACAAGGGCTACCCCTTCGTGCGCGTGGACCTGCGGGAGGCCTATCCGCGCTTTTCCGTGGTGAACCGGGTAAAGGACGACGGGGCACGCTATTTCGGCCCCTTCGGGGGGCGGAGCGCCACCTTCGACATCCTCACCGCCCTGCGCAAGGCCCTGCTGCTGCCCACCTGCTCCCGCCGCTTCCCCCGGGACGTGGGGCGGGAGCGGCCCTGTCTGCAATACCACCTGGGGGCCTGCGCCGGCTGGTGCCGCAGCGAGGCGGACCCGGCGGCCTACAAAAAGAGCGTGGACCAGGCGGTGCTGGTGCTCTCCGGCCGGACGGCGGAGCTGAAAGCCGAGCTGACGGCCCAGATGGAGCGGGCCGCCGAGGACCTGCGCTTCGAGGCTGCGGCGGCGGCCCGGGACCGGCTGCGGGCCATGGACCAGCTGGGCAACCGGCAGAAGGTCATCGCCACCGCCTTTGCGGACACGGACGCGGTGGGCTTTTTCCGGGGGGCCAAGACCGGCTTTGCCGTGCTCCACTACGCCGACGGCGGCCTGGTGGACAAGGAATTTGAGCTGCTGGATGAGCCATTGGAATGTGACAGCGAGGCGGTGAGCCGCCTGGTGCTGCAATTCTACACCCGCCGGGGCGCCTGGCCCCGTACCGTGCTGCTGCCCCTGGAGCTGGAGGACCGGGAGGACCTGGAACAGCTTCTGACGGAACAGGCGGGGCGCCGGGTCAGGCTGGAAACGCCAAAGCGCGGGGACAAGGCCAGCCTGACGGAGACGGCCTGCCTGAACGCAAGGGAGGAGGTCCAGCGGGCCACCACCCAGACCGAGCGGAGGAACAAGACCCTGGAGTGGCTCCGGCGAACCCTGGAGCTACCCACTGCGCCGAGGCGCATCGAGGCTTACGATATCTCCAACACGGGAGATTTTGGCATCGTGGCGGGCATGGTGGTCTTCGTCGGGGGCAAGCCCCTCAAGCGGGACTACCGCCGCTTCAAGATGAAGACGGTGGAGGGCGCGGACGACTACGCCAGCATGTACGAGACCCTGAGCCGCCGCTTCGCCCGGGCCGTGGAGGGGGACGAGAAATTTGCCGAGATCCCGGACCTGCTGCTCATCGACGGGGGCGTCACCCACGCCCGGACGGCGGAGCGGGCACTGGCGGACCTGGGGCTGACGCTTCCGGTGTTCGGCATGGTGAAGGACGAGCACCACCGCACCCGCGCCCTGGTCACCGCCGACGGGCGGGAGATCGGCATTGTGGGCAATCAGGCGGTCTTCTCCTTCATCGGGACCATCCAGGAGGAGGTCCACCGCTACGCCATCGCCTACCACCGCAGCCTCCGGTCCGGGACCATCGCCTCGGCGCTGGACGCCATACCCGGGGTGGGGGAGGTCCGCCGGAACGCCCTGCTGCGGCGTTTCAAGAGTTTGAAAGCCATCCGCGCCGCCGGCGTGGAGGAGCTGGCCGAGGCGGTGCCGAGAAGCACGGCCCAGGCGGTGTACGACTATTTTCACGGGCAGGAGGACAGCCAGGCATGAGAGTCATCACAGGCAAGGCCCGGGGCCGGAAACTCCGGGAACCTGCGGGCATGGACATCCGCCCCACCACGGACCAGGTGAAGGAGGCCATGTTCAACATTTGCCAGTTCGACCTGGAAGGGCGGCGGGTGCTGGATCTGTTCGGCGGCACCGGCCAGCTGGGCATCGAGGCGGCCAGCCGGGGGGCGTCGGAGGTGACGGTGGTGGACCAGAGCCGGGAGGCCCTGGCCCTGATCCGGGAGAACGTGCGCCGCGCCGGACTGTCGGTGCAGGTGCGCCAGAGCGAGGCCCTGAGCTTCCTGGCAAGCTGCGGCAGCTACGACCTGATCTTCCTGGACCCGCCCTATGACAGCGAACTTGCAAAAAACGCGCTGTTTCGCGTGAAAACCTTTGACAAACTGACCAAAGGTGGTATAATCATCTGTGAATCACGCGCAGAGACGGTCCTGCCGGAGCTGGAGGCTCCATACCGCAAGCTGCGGGAGTACCGTTACGGGCGTGTCAAGCTGACAACCTACACAAAGGATGCGTGAGAGATGACGACTGCGATTTGTCCGGGCAGCTTTGATCCCATCACTTTGGGACACCTGAACATCATCCGCCGCGCCAGCCAGATCTTTGACCGGGTCGTGGTCTGCGTGACGGTCAACAGCAGCAAAAAATCCCCCCTGTTCCGCCTGGAAGAGCGCATGGAGCTGATCCGGCGGGTGGTGGCCCACCTGCCCAACGTCTCCGTGGACTGCTCCGACCGACTTCTTGCGGACTATGCCAGACAGTTTGAAGGGGCGGTGCTGGTGAAGGGGCTGCGGGCGGTCTCCGACTACGAGAGCGAGGCCCAGATGGCCCTCATCAACCAGACCGTCAACCCCCAGCTGGAGACCCTGTTCCTGACCAGCAGCGCGAAATACACCTACATCAGCTCTTCCGTGGTGAAGGAAATGGCCCGCTACGGCGCGGATCTGCGGCCCTTTGTCCCGGCGGAGATTCTGCGTGACGTGGAGGAAAAAATAAAACAACAGGAGGTTTCGGGGAATGGATAACGATGTGCTGGAGCTGATCGAAATGCTCTATACGATGGTCACAGAGGCCTGGGGCGTCCCGCTGGGCAACGAAAAGTGCATCGTGGAGCGGGACAAGGTGCTGAACCTGCTGGACGAGATCCGGGCGCGGCTGCCGTCTGAGTTCTCCGAGGCCCGCCGCCTGGTGGGCACCCGGGACGAGATGATCAGCTCCGCCAAGCGGGAGGCCGACGCCATCCGCCGCGCCGCCGAAGAGCGCAGCGCCGAGCTGGTGGAGCAGCAGGAGATCGTCCGCGCCGCCCGCAACCGCAGCAACGAACTGCTGACCACCGCCGAGACCCGCGCCCGGGAGCTCTACCGCGTGGCCAACGACTACGTGGACGACGCCCTCAAGCGCACGGAGGAGGCCATCACCGCCGCCCTGAACGAGGTCAGCAAGTCCCGCGCAAGCTTCCGCAGCGCCGCCGGCGTCAACAAGCCCGCCCAAAACGAACGCGCCCGGAATATCAACATCGAGACCTGAACGGATATGAAACTATGACGGCTCCTTTGAGAAACGCCTCAAAGGAGCCGTCATTTGTACGGGCCAATGTCCCCAAATCCTGTAGGGCGCGCCGACCCGGCGCGCCGCCTGCAACGCCGAGATAACGCCAAATCTCCGGCGAATCCGCAGCCGCCTCAAGCCCCCGCGCCCGGCGTCCCCTCCCGTCTCCGCGCCCAAAGCAACAAGCCCACACTCACAACCAACAGGCCCAAACTGATCCACTGCGAAGTAGACAAGCCCCCGGCCACGCCCCGAATCAGATCCCCACGCAAAAACTCCAGCCCGAACCGCAGCACCGCATACCCCGCCAGATAGAGATACAGCAGCCGAAACCCCGCGTCGGGCCGGCGTTTCGCATATGCAAGCAAAGCCAGAAACAGCAGCAGATCCGCCCCCGCCGCCACGATCTGCGCCGGGAACACCGTCCCGGGCACCCCGGCCTCCGCCAGACACACGGCCCCGAAGCCCGCATAGGGAAAGCCATAGCAGCAGCCCCCAAAGAGGCAGCCCACGCGCCCAATGGCCTGCCCCAGGGGGATGCAGGGCACAATGGCGTACAGAAAAATGGCATAGTTCCGCTCTTTCACGATGCGAAAGCCCAGCAGCGTCCCGGCAATGCCGCCGACCAGCCCGCCGTAAAAGACCTGGCCCTCGGCGGTCAGGCAGGAAAAGTCCCCCTGCCGCAGCTCCGCCCAGGCCCGGGCAGCGTCATAGGAGACCAGGAGATACAAAAGCCGCGCCCCAAGCAGCGCCAGCCCCACGGCGCAGGCGGCGACGAGCAGCAGCGTGTCCCCGTCCCCGCCCCGTCGGCGCAGCCGAACCCAGGCCAGGGCGCAGCCCACCACCAGGGCCAGAGCCATGAAGGTCCCATAGGCGGGGATGCGCAGAGAGAAGATGTGAAAATACGGATGCATGACGGCAAAAACTCCCTCACATGGAAATGACAGCGCCATGTGCGCCGAAAAAGGCAAGCACAGGCGCTGAGCGACGCACATGAAAAGATTGCCAATGCCGCTTCTTGGAGGGCATTGGCAATCTTTCCGAGATTCAGCCGGCGGAAGCGGCGGTCTCCAGCTGGGAGAGTGCTTCCTGCAGTTCGCCAGATTCGATGGCGCCCTGCACGGCGGCAGCGGCGGCGGCGCAGGCGATGTACAGGACAACGCACAGCACCAGGCCGATGATGGAGCAAACCAGACCGGCGGTGGCCATGCCCTTCTTCTCGCCCTTCTTCTTGGCCAGGACAGCCAGAACAATGCCGACGACGCCGGCAATCGCGCCGTAGATGCCCAGGTAGGGGAAGACAGCGCCGATGACCAGGGAGACAATGCCGAGAACCAATGATGCGACAGCCATGATGTTTCTCCTCTCTCAAAATATTTATGTAAGCAGCCGCAGAGCGCAGACCCCGCGCCTGGATACATACCGGACGGAACCAGCTCAGCCGGTGACCAGGGAAGCGACGCCCCGCACCGTGCGGACCAGCAGGGAACAGGCCAGGAACATCACGGCGCTGAGGCAGAGGCCCACAATGGAGCAGACCAGCCCGGCGGTGGCGAGGCCGCTGTCCGGGTTCTCCTTCCGCGCCAGCACCGCCAAAACGATGCCCACCGCGCCCAAAATGGCGCCGATCCAGCCGTGAACGCCCATGAAGACGCCGATGACCAGGGAGATGATGCCCAGCACCAGGGATGCAGCAGCCATGTGCTTTCCTCTCTTTCTCTCAGGGGGGCATATCTGCCCATGAAACTCCAAGATCAAAAGCATCATATCATTGTGGCAAAACTTTGTCAAGAACAAGAAAATATTTATGCGTTTTCGCCAAAATACCCACCGCAATGCGATGACATCGCCAAAATCACGGCGCAGCGCCGTCGCCTCCCCCCACCGGACCCCCGCTGCGGGGGGCAAACAGGCAGCATGACGAACTTTGACAAAAAAAACGGACGGGCTTTGTGGCAGCGCCATATCTTGTGCCGTTTCCCCATGCTTCGGCTATAATTTGCGTCCTTCGCACCTTGTAAGTGCGGTCGGAACGGAAAAAACCCCTTGATTTTTGCAAGGGGTGCTTTTATAATAAAAGCCAAAGTGGGGAGAAGTGGGAGAAAGTGCATCGGCCGCCCATACAGATGGGGGAAAAGGCCAGGATCTGCCGCCCGATTCCCACGGAACGGGGCATCACGCGCCCGCTGCCGGAGGTGAGAGGTCTTGACCGGGGAATATCAGCACAATCTGGACGCCAAGGGCAGACTTTTCATCCCCGCCCGGCTGCGGGAGGAACTGGGAGAGGTGTTTTTCCTCACCCTGAGCCGGGAGCGCTGCCTCACGGCCTACAGCGAACAGAGCTGGAGGGACTTCTGCGACAAGGTCAACGCCATGCCCTACGGCAAGCAGAGCAAGATGCGCCCGCTCTTCGCCTACGCCGCCAAGTGCGAGCTGGACGGCCAGGGCCGCATCCTGATCCCGCAGTTTTTGCGGGACTTCGCCCGGCTGACGAAAAACGTCACCGTGATCGGCTGCAACAACCACGCGGAGTTCTGGGACAGCGAGGCCTGGCGGCAGATCAACGCCGTGGAGACCACGCCGGAGAACATCGCCGCCGTGATGGAGGAACTGGACTTTTGATGGAGGACTACGGCCACACCAGCGTCCTGCTGGGCGAATGCATCGAGGCCTTGCAGATCCGCCCCGATGGGGTCTACGTGGACGGCACCCTGGGCATGGGCGGCCACAGCGCCGAGATCGCCCGCCGCCTGAGCACGGGACGGCTCATCGCCATCGACCGGGACGCGGAGGCCATCCGCCGGGCCAAAGTCCGTCTGGCACCCTTCACCGCGCGCATCACCTTCGTCCACGGCAACTTCCGGGACCTGCCGACCCTGCTGGACGGCGCGGGGGTGGACCGGGCCGACGGGATGCTCTTCGATCTGGGGGTCAGTTCCCCCCAACTGGACGAGACAGAGCGGGGCTTCTCTTATATGTCGGACGCGCCTTTGGATATGCGCATGGACAGCGACCAGGGCCTGACGGCCTATGAGGTGGTCAACCAGTGGCCGGAGGAGCGTCTGCGCGCCATCCTCTATGAATTCGGCGAGGAACGCTACGCCCGGAACATCGCCGCCGCCATCGTCCGGCGCAGAGCCCAGCAGCCCATCCGGCGGACCGGAGAACTCTCCGACCTGATCCGCAGCGCCATGCCCCCGGCTGCCCGCAGAGAAAAACAGCACCCGGCCAAGCGCAGCTTTCAGGCCATCCGCATCGCGGTGAACGACGAGCTGGGCGCGATCTCGGACCTGATGGACCACGCAGCGGACCGGCTGGCCCCCGGCGGACGGCTGGCGGTGATCTGCTTCCACTCCCTGGAGAGCCGCATCGTCAAAAACGCCATCGCGGCCCGGGAGCACGGCTGCACCTGCCCCCGCGAGTTTCCGGTCTGCATCTGCGGTTTCCGCCAGACCCTGAAAAGCGTATACCGGAAGCCCATCGTCCCCTCGCAGCAGGAGCTGGAGGAAAACCCCCGCGCCCGCAGCGCCTCCCTCCGGGTGGCAGAACGGGTATAGCATAAAAATCCGCATTTTTCAACATCACAGTTTGATGATATACCCCCCTTTTTTGTGGGGGAACGGAGAAAGGAAGGGCATCATGGCAGAGATGACCAGAAAGTTCGGCGAGGTCCCCGTGTACGGCAGCCTGGCATACGACCTGAACTACCCCGGATTCTACCAGAACGACAGTTACGCCGCCCCCCGCACGCCCACGGCCCGACCGGAGACACGAGAGCGCACGGAGACGGCGCGCCGCGTGCGCAGCCAGCGGCGCAGCAGACAGAGCATCGCCCCCACGGCCATCATCGGCCTGGTGGCGGCGGCCTTCCTGTTCGTCACCGGCATCACGGCTCAGGTGAACCTGCTGCGGGTCAGCAACGAGAGCGTGGAGCTGGAGAGCCGTCTGCGCGAGCTGAAAGAGGAAGAGGCCAAACTGCGCATCGCCTATGAGAGCGCCTTCAACCTGGCGGAGATCGAGGAGTACGCCACCCTCCGCCTGGGGATGCAGAAGCCCAACGCCAGCCAGATCGCCTACATCGACACCTCCGCGCCGGACAAGGCCGTGGTGGTGACGGAGGAGGACAGCGGTTTCGTGGATCGGGTGAGCGATTTCCTCTCCGGCCTGGGCGCATACTTCTGAGCCGCCGGAGCATACATTGTTTCGACCAGCGTGGGGGACCGGGCGGCTTTGCCGCTGTCCCCCCGCGCCAAGCGTATGGCCCAACGGGGACGGGAGACAGACTATGGCATCCAAATCAAATCCGAAAAACAAGGGCGGCAGCCCGCCCAACCAGTTGATGCTGAGCCGCACACTGACACTGATGATCGTGTGCGGCGTCGCTGCTTTTTTGGTCCTGGTGGGAAAGCTCTATCAGATCCAGATCCAGGAGCATGAGCGCTACGAATCCGCGGCCATCAGCCAGCAGGTGCGCCCCACCACCCTGTCCTCCAAACGGGGGACCATCTATGACCGCAACGGCAAGATCCTGGCCATGAGCGCCACGGTGGACACCATCTACATCTCCCCGGCGGAGATCGCCATGTACGACGAGGACCCCCTCCTCATCGCCCAGTCCCTCTCCAACATCCTGGGGGTGGACGCCGGGAAGATCCTGGAGATGACGGATGACACCCGCAGCTGGTACAAGACCGTAGCCCGCAAGGTGGACGACGAACTCAGCGCCCAGGTGCGGGAGTTCAAAAACGAATACAACCTGAAAGGCATCAAGATCGAGACCGACTCCAAGCGCTATTACCCCTACAGCTCCCTGGCCTGTCATGTGGTGGGCTTCGTGGGCTACGACAACAACGGGCTGCTGGGCATCGAGCTGAGCCTGGATAAGCTGCTGACCGGTTCCTCCGGTCGCATCGTCCGGGCCAAGAACGCCTACGGCACCGACATGCTCTACACCAAGTACGAGGACTACTACGACGCCGAGGACGGCTACGACGCGGTGCTGACCATCGACACCACGGTGCAGTACTACATGGAAAAGCATCTGCAGCAGGCCATGGACGACTACGGCGCGAAAAAGGCCGCCGCCATTGCCATGGACCCCAATACCGGCGAGGTGCTGGGCATGGTGTCCCTGGAGAACTTTGACCTGAACGACTACCAGGCCGTCAGCAAAAAGACCCAGGAGGCCATGGAGTCCACCGAAGACCCGGTGGTGCGCGAAAGCCTCCTGACCCAGGCCCAGCAGTCCCAGTGGCACAACAACGCCGTGGAGGACATGTACGAGCCGGGCAGTACCTTCAAGCCTTTCACCGTGGCCATGGCTCTGGAGGAGGGCGTGGTCAGCCGGGACTCCAGCCTCTACTGCGGCGGCGTCTACAAGGTGCCGGGCGACCTGGACGAGGGCCGCCACTGCTGGCAGCGGGCGGGCCACGGGATGCAGACCCTGCAGCAGACCCTTCAGCACAGCTGCAACGTGGCCATGATGCAGATCGCCCAGAAGGTGGGCGCGAAGAAATATTATGAATATGTGGACGCCTTTGGCTTCAACAGCAAGACCGGCATTGAGCTGGCGGGAGAGGCCGGGAGCATCTGGTGGGACGAGGAACTGTTCTGCAACCCCTACAACCAGACCCAGCTGGCGGCGGCCTCCTTTGGCCAGACCTTCAACATCACCCGGCTCCAGCTCATCCGCGCCATGTGCGCGGTGGTGAACGGCGGGCGGCTGATGCAGCCCTATCTGGTGAAGGAAGTGCGCGACAGCGAAGGCAACACCGTCTCCAAAGCCGAGCCCACCGTCATCCGCCAGGTCATCAGCGAGGAGACCAGCGCCGCCATGCGGGAGATGCTGGAGAGCGTGGTGGGCGACATGGCCGAGGGCACGGGCAAGAACGCCTATGTGGCGGGCTACCGCATCGGCGGCAAGACCGGCACCAGCACCGACACGGTCTGGGAGGCCCAGACCGAGCAGAAGCGCTACATCGTCTCCTTCATCGGCTTCGCCCCGGCGGACGACCCCAAGATCTGCATCCTGGTGACACTGGAAAACCCCGACCCCCTCTGCGGCGTGGCCGTCTCCGGCGGCGCCATGGGCGCCCCCACCGTGGGCAACATGATGCGGGACATCCTGGCCTATCTGGGCGTGGAGCCCATCTACACCGAGAGCGAGAAGAAGAACATCGACCGCAGCGTCCCCAGCGTGACGGGTCTGCCCCTGGACGCGGCCATGGGCCAGCTCCAGGCCCAGGGCCTGGACTACCGGACCTTCGGCAACGGCGCGCTGGTGACGGCGCAGCTTCCCGCCCCGGGCACCGTGGTGGCGGCCAAGAGCCAGATTCTGCTCTACTGCGGCAGCGAGCCCTCCACGGACCAGGAGCTGGTCCCGGACCTCACGGGCCTGACCTATGAGGTGGCACGCATCCGCCTGGGCTATCAGGGCCTGTACATCAGCACCGACTTCAACAACATCACCAATTCCAACTGGATTACCGTGAAAAAGCAGAGCATCGTGCCCGGCACGCCGGTGGAGCACGGCACCGTCATCAAGGTCACGCTGGCCAACAGCGAGGCCGCCGCCACGGCGCAGTTCTAAAACGAGCGCCCACAGCAGGAGGCAAGTCCCATGAAATTAAACGAACTTCTCAGCGGCGTTCCGCTGCTGGACGCCGCGGCGGACCTGGAGACCGAGATCACGGGGGTCAGCTACGACTCCCGCCAAACCCGGCCCGGGGACCTCTTCGTGGCCATGGCGGGTTACGCTACGGACGGACACAACTACATCCCCGCCGCCCTGGAAAAGGGCGCGGCGGCCGTCCTCTGCGAGACGCCCCCGGAGGGGGCGGGCCTTCCCTGGATCCGGACGGCGGACAGCCGCCTGGCCCTGGCCCTGGTGAGCCGGACCTGGTTCGGAAACCCGGCGGGGGCCATGCGCGTGATCGGCGTCACCGGCACCAACGGCAAGACCACCTCCACGCTGCTGATCAAGCACATCCTGGAGGAGACGCTGGGGGCGAAGGTGGGCCTGATCGGCACCAACGGCAGTCTGATCGGAGACCGGGCCCTGCCCGGGGAGCGCACCACCCCGGAGAGCTATGAACTGCAAAAGCTGTTCCGGGACATGGCCGACGCGGGCTGCACCCATGTGGTGATGGAGGTCAGCTCCCACGCCCTGGTGCTCCATCGCGTGGCGGGCGTCCGCTTCGCCGTGGGCGCGTTCACCAATCTGACCCAGGACCATCTGGACTTCCACGGCACCATGGAGGCCTACGCCGAGGCCAAGGCCCTGCTGTTCCGGCAGTCCGACCGGGCGGTGCTGAACCTGGACGACGCCTGGTCCGGCTTCTTCCTGACCCGGAGCGCCTGTCCGGTGCTGGGCTTTGCCGTGGAGCGCCCCGAAGCGGCGCTGCGGGCGCGGGATCTGCGGTTGCTGCCCGACCGGGTGGAGTTCACCGCTGAGGCGGAGGACGGGGCGCGCTGCTCCGTGCGCCTGGGCATTCCGGGCCGTTTCTCCGTCTACAACGCCCTGACCGCCCTGGGCTGCTGCCAGGCCCTGGGGGTCCCCCTGGACCGGGGTGCTGCGGCCCTGGCCACGGCAAAGGGCGTGAAGGGCCGGGTGGAGACCGTGCCCACCGACGGGGACTATACCATTTTAATTGACTACGCTCACACCCCCGACGCGCTGGAAAACGTGCTGCGCGCCGTGCGGGAGACCGCGCCGGGGCGCGTCGTGGCCCTCTTCGGCTGCGGCGGCGACCGGGACCGGGGCAAGCGGCCCATCATGGGGCGCATCGGCACGGAGCTGGCCGACTTTGCGATCATCACCTCCGACAATCCCCGCACGGAGCGGCCGGAGGACATCATCGCGGAGATCCTGGCCGGGGTAAAGGCCGAGCCTGCCCGCTGGACGGCCATCACGGACCGGGTGGAGGCCATCGCCTACGCCATCGAGCAGCACCGGCCCGGGGACGTGATCGTCCTGGCGGGCAAGGGACACGAGACCTATCAGGAGATCGACCATGTGAAGCACCACATGGACGAGCGGGAGATCGTGGCAGACATTCTGGAGAGAAGGAAACAGAGATGAACCTGAGTATCCGTCTGATTTTGTCCTTCGTCCTGGGCTTCGGCCTGGCGGCGGGGGTGGGAGCCTGGCTGGTGCCCTATCTGCGGCGCATCAAAGCCGGACAGTCCATCAAAGAGATCGGCCCCACCTGGCACCGCAGCAAGGAGGGCACCCCCACCATGGGCGGCCTGATGTTCATCGCCGCCACCACCGTGGCGGTGCTGGCCCTGTGCTGGAGCGAGTTCCAAAAGGGCGAGTGGGCCGCCGCCTTCGTGCTGATTTTCGCCCTGATCTACGGGGCCATCGGCTTTTTGGACGACTTCGAGAAGCTCCGCCACAAGGAGAACCTGGGCCTGACCGCCCGGCAGAAGTTCCTGCTCCAGCTGGCCGTGGCGGTGGCCTTCCTCTACCTGCTGCGCTTCTTCGGCCTGCAGCGCAGCAGCGCCCCCGGCACCGTGGACGTGTATCTGCCCTTCTGGAACCAGACCTTCGCGGTGAACGAGATCCTCTATGTGGTCTGCGCCGCCTTCGTCATCGTGGGCACCGTGAACGCGGTGAACATCACCGACGGGGTGGACGGCCTGTGTACGGGCACGAGCCTGCCGGTGTTCCTGTTCTACACCGCCCTGTGCTACCGCTTCGGCGAGCGCTTCCTGGGCCTGGGGGTCTTCGCCTCCGCCCTGACCGGCGCGCTGCTGGGCTTTCTGATCTGGAACTTCAATCCGGCAAAGGTGTTTATGGGCGACACGGGCAGCCTCTTTCTGGGGGGCGCGGTGGTGGCCATGGCCTTCGCCTACGACATGCCCCTGATCCTCGTCACCCTGGGCATTGTCTTCCTGTGGGAGACCCTCAGCGACATCATCCAGGTGATCTACTTCAAGCTGACCCACGGCAAGCGCATCTTCCGTATGGCCCCCTTCCACCACCATCTGGAGATGGGCGGCTGGACCGGGAAAAAGTGGACGGAGAAGCAGCTTTTTGTGCTGTTCACCTGCGTGTCGGCGCTGTTCGCGCTGCTGTCCTTCTTCGGCGTGGACGCGAGATACTGATTTAACGTTTTTTGAGATTTGACCTGCTGCGGGCAGGGGAGGGGAGGAAGCATGGATTACAGCAATCAACGCCTGGCCGACTACCGGGAGGAGACGGGCAGCGCCCGGGGCTCCATCGACGTGCCCTTCCTGCTGCTGACGCTGCTGCTGCTGCTCATCGGCGTGGTGATGGTGCTCTCCGCCAGTTTCGCCCGGGCCTATTACAGCGAGTCCACCAACCACAACGCCACCTATTTCTTCTCCCGCCAGCTCTTCTACGCCCTCACCGGCGTGGCCATCATGCTCTTTGCCAGCCGCTTCCCCATCGGCTTTTACCGCCGCTTCGCCCAGATCCTGCTGTTGTTCTCCCTGGCGCTGCTGGTGCTGGTGCTGCTGGGCGGCACCCGCGTCAACGGGGCCAAGCGCTGGTTCGGCGTGGGCGACTCCTTTTCCTTCCAGCCCTCGGAGATTACGAAAATCGCCGTCATCCTCTATGACGCGGAGCTGATCTGCCGCAACCGGGACAAGATGAAGACCTTCCGTTCCGGCGTCCTGCCCTTCGCGGCGGTGGCGGGGCTGGTCATCTTCCTGCTGGTGCTGGAGCCGCACCTGAGCGCCTCCATCATCATCATCCTGATCACCGCCACCATGATGTTCCTGGGCGGGACCAAACTGCGCTGGTTTGCCCTGGGCGCGGGCGCGGTGGGCCTGGGCCTCCTGCTGGCCACCAGCGTCCTGCACTACTCCTCCGAGCGCATCAGCGCCTGGCGGGACCCCTTTGAAGACACCTCCGACACGGGCTATCAGATCATCCAGTCCCTCTACGCCATCGGCTCCGGCGGCCTCAGCGGCCTGGGCCTGGGGGCCAGCCGCCAGAAGTACCTCTATCTCCCGGAGGAACACAACGATTTCATCTTCTCCGTGGTCTGCGAGGAACTGGGCTTCATCGGCGCGGTGCTGATTCTGGCCCTGTTCGCCCTGCTGATCCTGCGGGGCTTCTACCTGGCTTTGCACTGCCGGGACCGCTACAGCTTCCTGGTCTGCGCCGGCATTACCGCGCTGCTGGCCTTTCAGGTGATTCTGAACGTGGCGGTGGTGACCAACCTGGTCCCCTGCACCGGCATCTCCCTGCCCTTCTTCTCCTACGGCGGCACGGCGCTGTGGATTCAGCTGGCGGAGATGGGGATCATTCTGTCCATCTCCAGGGACATCCCGGAAAAGAAATTCATCGGGCGGCGGCGCAAAACGCCGCAAAACGGCTGATGGGGAGGCGCCTATGAAATTCCTGTTCACCTGCGGCGGAACCGCGGGACACATCAACCCGGCCCTGGGACTGGCCGGACGGCTGCGGGAACTGATGCCGGACGCGGAGTTCCTGTTCATCGGCGCAAAAGGCCAGATGGAGGCGGAACTGGTCCCAAGAGAGGGCTTTCCCATGGAGACCGTGGAGATCAGCAACCTGAGCCGAAGCCTGAGCCTGGCCGGTCTGAAGCACAACGCCCGCACGGCGCGCCTGCTGCTGAAAAGCCGGGGCGAGGCGCGGGCCATACTGAAGCGCTTTCAGCCCGACGTGGCGGTGGGCACCGGGGGCTACGTCTGCTATCCTGCCCTGCGCCAGGCCCACGCCCTGGGCATTCCCACCCTGGTCCACGAGGCCAACGCCGTGCCCGGCCTGACCACAAAGATGCTGAGCCGGAGCGTGGACCGGGTGCTGCTGGGCTTTGAACAGGCCGCGCAGAACTATCCCAAAGGGGCAAAGACTGTGTTCACCGGCACCCCCGTGCGCCGGGACTTTGCCAGACTGGACCGGGCTGCGGCCCGGCGCGCCCTGGGCCTGGACCCGGCGCGGCCCCTGGTGGTCAGCGTCTGGGGCAGCCTGGGCAGCGACCACATCAACGGCCTGATGCCGGACTTTGTCAGGCTTGCGGCTCAGCGCCGCAGCTTTGACCTGATTCACTCCGCCGGGCAGCGGGGCTTCCCCAGGCTCAGCGCGGCGGTGGGCGACCTGGAGGCCCTGCGGCGCGAGGGCATTGACCTCCGGGCGTATATCTATGATATGCCGGTGGTCATGGCTGCTGCCGACCTGGTGCTCTGCCGCAGCGGGGCCTCCACCCTGGCGGAGCTGGCGGTGCTGGGCAAACCGGCGCTGCTGGTGCCCTCTCCCAACGTGACGGCCCACCAGCAGGAGCGCAACGCCGCCCTGATGGAGCGCCTGGGCGCGGCCAGGGTGCTGCTGGAGGGCAGCTTCGACGCAGCCGGGCTTTACGACGCGGCGGAAGCCCTGGTCCGGGACCGGTCGGCTCTGGAGGCCATGAGCCGTGCCATGCGGGAAAGCGGCAACGCCGACGCCACGGAGCGCATCTGCGATCTCATCCTCAGTTTTGTGACATGATCCGCCGCCGACCCCGGGCGCGGCGGGGACAGCGATACGCCAGAAAAGCCCCCGGCGCAGCGCGTTCCGATTGTCACCGTCTCCCGATGATGCATAGGATGGCATGAATTTGACAACGGAGGGGTTCGTTATGCCGGTTTGGAAGGTCTGCGGAGGAAAACGACTGGAGGGCGCCCTGGACGTGCAGGGCTCCAAGAATGCCGTGCTGCCCATTTTGGCGGCCAGCCTGCTCTCCGGCGGCGTGACGCGGCTGTCCAACTGCCCGGAGCTGCTGGATGTCAGGGCCTCGGCGGATATTTTGCGCCACCTGGGCTGCGGCGTGATGCAAAATGGCGGGGAAATCCTGGTAGACTCCTCCCGCATGACGGAAAACCACATCCCCCACGCCCTGATGGAGCGGATGCGCTCCTCGGTGATGTACCTGGGCGCGATCCTGGCCCGCTGCGGCGAAGTGCGCCTGAGTGCGCCGGGGGGCTGCGAGCTGGGTGCGCGCCCCATCGACCTCCACCTGAAAGCCCTGGAGGAGATGGGCGCGGAAGTGCGCCAGTCCGGGGGCGAGGTGGTCTGCCGGGCCGCCCGGCTCCACGGGGCCCACATCAACCTGGCCTTCCCCAGCGTCGGCGCGACGGAGAACGTCATGCTGGCCGCCTGTGCGGCGGAGGGGGAGACCGTGCTGACCAACGCGGCCCGGGAGCCGGAGATCGTGGACCTGGCGGGCTACCTGAACGCCGCCGGGGCCCAGGTCAGCGGCGCGGGCAGTGCGGAAGTGCGCATCGCCGGACAGATGCCGGGGAACGCCTTTACCGAATACCGGGTCATGGCCGACCGCATCGCGGCCTGTACCTTCCTCTGCGCGGCGGCCTGCGCCGGGGGCGAACTGCGCCTGGGCGGCGTAGTCCCGGCCCACTTCGCCACGGTGACGGAGGCGTTGCGGGAGCTGGGCTGCGCGCTGCTGACCGGGGAGGACAGCGTGCTGATCCGGGCGGACCGGCCCCTCCACGCGGGCAAACCCGTGGTCACGCGGCCCTATCCCGGCTTCCCCACGGACGCCCAGGCGCTGCTGATGAGCGCCTGTCTGAAAGCCCGGGGCACCAGCGTCTTCGTGGAGAACATCTTTGAAAACCGCTACCGCCATGTCCCGGAGCTGCGCCGCCTGGGCGCGCAGATCCAGGTGGAGGGCCGGGTGGCCATGGTCACCGGCGTGGGCAGCCTGAGCGCCGCCCCGGTGACGGCCACGGATCTGCGGGGCGGCGCGGCCCTGATCCTGGCGGCCCTGGGCGCGGAGGGGGAGACCCACATCGCCGACAGCGGCCACATCATGCGCGGCTATGCCGACCTGGACGCGGCCATGCGGAGCCTGGGCGCGGACATTTCCGTAGCGGATTAAACGAGTACAAAGGAGGCGCTGCACCATGGCGCAGGCCAGACGCAGGAAAAAGCGCAGCGCGCTGTTTGCCCCGATCGCCTTTGCGCTGATCGTGATCGCGCTGTTTTTCGGCATCTCGGTGTTCTTCCGGGTGAACAACATCGAGGTGCAGGGCAACAGCTTCTATTCCGACGAGGAGATCGTCGCCGCCAGCGGCATCGAGCGGGGCGACAACCTGTTCTTCATCAACCGCTTTGCGGTCATCTCCCGCATCTACGCCCGGCTTCCCTATGTGGAGCGGGCCACCATCCGCCGCAGTCTGCCCAACCGCCTGGTGATCGAAGTGGCGGAGAGCAGCGCCCTGGCCTATGTGGTGTCCGAGGACGACATCTGGGCCATCGACCGCAACTGCAAGCTCCTGACCCGGGTGGGCGAGAACGAGCTGAGCGGCCTGATCCGGGTGGTGGGCCTGACCGCGCTGCTGCCGGAGCAGGGGGAGCTGGTCTCCGCCGGGGAGGCGGAGTCGCCGAAGGTGAACTACCTCAGCGCCATCCTGCGCCAGATCTCCGACCTGGGGCTGCGGGAGAACGTGAGCTGGATCGACCTGAGCAACGTCTCCAACCCCAGCTTTGATTACCTGGGCCGCTTCACCGTCAAGCTGGGCACCGGGGAAAACGTGGAGTACAAATTCCAGTGCCTGCTCAGCGCCGTGGAGGCGCTGGAGCCGGGGGATCGGGGCACCCTGGACCTGAGCATCGACCGCCAGGCCCATCTGACCTATGACTGAGCGCGCCGAAGCGGGAAAATGTTTGCGAAAATGTGTATAAAGGTATTGACCTGGTGAGAGAATCGTATTAAAATAAACTGAATTATCACATAAAACAGCCTTTTCGAAACTGTTGATAAAAAGATTTGGAGGAAACAGATATGGCAGCATTCGTACCTGAAACCGGGCCGGATAATGTAGTTACCATCAAAGTCGTCGGCGTGGGCGGCGCCGGAAATAACGTGGTGAACCGGATGGTCGCCTCCGGTACGAAGGGCGTGGAATTCATCGCCGTCAATACCGACAAGCAGGCGCTGGCCGTCTCCAACGCGGATGTCACCGTGCAGATCGGCGAGAAGCTCACCCACGGTCAGGGCGCGGGCAGCGACCCGGAGGTGGGCAAGCGCAGCGCGGAGGAGAGCCGCAACAACATCTCCAAGTGCATCGAGGACAGCGACATGGTCTTCATCACCGCCGGCATGGGCGGCGGCACGGGCACCGGCGCGGCCCCCACCGTGGCGGAGACCGCCAAGGAGGCCGGAATCCTCACCGTCGGCGTGGTCACCAAGCCCTTCTCCTGGGAGGGCAGACGGAGAATGACCCGTGCCGAGCAGGGCATTGAGACCCTGCTGAGCCATGTGGACAGCCTCATCATCATCCCCAACGACCGGCTGAAATACGCCACCGACCAGAAGGTCACCCTGGCCAACGCCTTTGAGATTGCGGACGACGTGCTGCGTCAGGCGGTGGTCAGCATCTCCGACCTCATCAAAAACACCGGCTTCATCAACCTGGACTTTGCCGACGTGACCACCATCATGAAGGACGCGGGTTACGCCCACATGGGCGTGGGCACCGCCGTGGGCAAGAACAAGGCCGAGGAAGCCGCCCGGGCCGCCATCGAAAGCCCCCTGCTGGAGACCAGCATCAACGGGGCCCACGGCGTGCTCATCAACATCACCGGCTCCCAGGACATGGGCCTGGAAGAGGTGGAGATCGCCGCCAGCCTGGTGCAGGAGGCCGCCCACCCCGACGCCAACATCATCTTCGGCGCCACCTTCGACGAGAGCTTTGAAGACCAGATCCGCGTGACGGTCATCGCCACCGGCTTTGAGGAAAACGCCAAGACCCGTGGCACCGAGGCCAGACAGGAGCAGCTGTTCAGCAGCGCCGCAGAGAAGGCCGCCCAGGCCGCCCCCCAGCCCGCCGCCCAGAAGCCCGCTCCCGCCGCCGCCGGCACCCCCTCGGACGACGACCCCTTTGACAGCATCTTCAAGATTTTCAACAGCAAGTGAGTCCAGGGCACGCCCGGAAGCCAAAGCCCCCGCCGCAGCATACGGCGGGGGCTTTGGGGGTCTTGGGAGTGAAAACTGAAGATTGAAGAGTGATAATTGAAGAATGATAAGTGAAGAGGGAAGAATGAAGCGTGAAAAGATTTTTCTGTCCGGGAGGTGGCCATGAACCAAAAGCGTTTGCGAAGCCTGTATGACGCCCTGCGGCGGCTGCTGCGGGACAACCACTTTCCCCGGGCGGCGGCGGGCCTGTCCTATTTTCTGATGATGACCCTGTTCCCGCTGCTGATCTGTCTGTATCAGATGCTGGGCGGGCTCTTTCCCGCCCCGGCGGAGATCCGGGAGTTCTTCTCCGGCATCCTCCCGCCGGAGACGGTGGAGACGGTGCTGGACTTTCTCCGCTATGTGGCCGAGCACCACAGCAGCGCCATGTTTGTCCTGGCGCTGACCGTGGTGGTGACCGCCGCCGCCAGCGCCTACCGCATCATCGACGACGTGATCGACGAGCTGCGCCGGGTGCGCCGTCGGCGGCGGCTGGCGGACTATCTGGCCAGCTTTCTGATGAGTCTGCTCTTCCTGGCCTCCGTCTACGCCGCCGCCATGCTGGTGCTGACGGGCCGCTGGTTCCTGAACCTGCTGGATCGCTCCATCATGTTCATGAACATCTCCGACGTCTGGCGCTATCTGCGCTATCCGCTGCTGCTGGGGCTGATTTTCGGCCTGTTCTGCGGGGTCTACCGCATGACCGCCCCCCGGGGCGCGGCGGGGCTGCGCATCGTTCCGGGGGCGGCGGCGGGGGCGCTGTCGTTGCTGCTGGTGAGCATGGTCTTCTCCCACTTCCTGAGCGAGAGCGTGAAATACCCCCTGCTCTACGGTTCCATCGCCAGCGTCATCCTGATGATGCTCTGGCTCTACCTCTGCGGCATTGTGCTGTTTCTGGGCGCGGCGGTGAACGTAGCATTGGAGCGCACGGCCTATCGCAAGCGCCGGGTGAAACGGATTGCCGAAGTGAAAGAAGCCTGAATCGGTTCAGCCGAGCACGCTCCGGGCGATTTCCCGCTCGGCCAGGGCGTCGGCCCCGGCGAAGTCCACATGGCCCCGGTAGACGGCTTCCAGCTCGTCGTGCAGGGCCTTGGCCCGGGCCAGGGTGTCCACGGCGGCGGCCAGCACTTCCGCGCTCTCCCGCTTGCGTTGCCGCAGCAGGGGACGCAGGCCGTGGGAAACCTCTGCCCGGACCAGACCGTCCAGCCGCAGGTGGCGGCCCTCCGGCACAGCGCCCCCCAGCACCGGATCTACGGCCAGCACCGCCATATCCGCCTCCGGCAGCAGCAGGGCTTCCAGCCGCTCCGGCTCCAGCGGGTCCGGGCACAGCACAGCGTCGTAGCCCCTGGCCAGCGCCGCCCGGGAAAGGGTCTCCAGATAGACCTGCCCCAGCCCCAGCGCGTTTTCCAGCAGCAGCCGCCTGGGATAGCGCTCCAGCGTTTCGACCTGGCGCAGACAGCCCTGACAGCTGACGGCGGTGAGGAAGCGCCGCCGCGCCGTGCCCGGCTTGCCCAGGGGCGGCAGCAGCCGCCGGGCCAGCCCACCGGCACGCCGGGCCGCCCGCGCCGCGGCCCCGTTGTCCCCCAGCCCCGGCAGATTGCGGGGCAGCAGGCCCACAGCCGCCGCCAGCTGGCGGTAGGCCAGGGCGTACTGGGCCTGATAGCGGCGGGTGATGTCCGCGATCTCCGCCAGAGCGGGCCGCAGCGCCGCACTGTCCAGAAAGCGGCTCATGTCCAGATAGTCCGCCGCCGCGCCGGGATAGACCGCCTCGATGACGTGGGGCGCGGTGCCGTCCACATAGCCCACGCGCCGCGTGGGCAGCCACACGGCGTCCAGGGAGTCCGGGTCGCCGGAGCAGTGGACGTACTCCACCGGCAGCCCCGCCGCCTCCGCCGCCGCTCCCACCCGCCGCATCAGGGTGCTCTTCCCGCAGCCGGGCCCGCCCTTGATGACGTGGAGGAAGTCGCCCGCCAGGGGGTCCGTGAAGCCGTCATAGAGAGAAAAAAAGCCGCCCCCGGTGTTGGCTCCGAGAAAATAGCGGCTGACAGTGCCCTGTTCCATGCCTGCATCCTTCCTTTTCTGATTGATGTTTTCCTTCCAATCTATGCTGAAAGGCGAAACAATGACAAAAAGGCTGTCCGCTCCGACGCATTTGCCTTGGAGCGGACAGCCATAACGATAGCAGATGTTTTGTAGGGGACGGCGTCCTCGACGTCCCCGCAGCAATGCCGCGTTTTCGTTCAAGTCCGGCGAATCCGCAGCTGCCAAATTGAGAACTCAGAACCCGAATCCCAGGCCCCCGGTCAGCTTGCCCATGCTCTGATTGGCGCTGTCCTCGGCCTTGCGCATGGCCTCGTTCACCGCCGCAATGATCAGGTCCTGCAGCATCTCCACGTCGTCCGGGTCCACGGCTTCCGGCTGGATGGAAAGGCCGATCAGTTCCCGCTTGCCGCTGACCGTGGCGCTGACCACGCCGCCTCCGGCGGCGGCGCTGTACTGGGCCTGCTCCAGCTCCTCCTGCACCTTCAGCATCTCCTGCTGGAGCTTCTGCGCCTGCTTGATCATCTGCATCTGGTTCATGCCGCCCATGCCGCGGAAATTGCTCTTGCCCATGTCGTCGTCCTCCTGAAAAGTAGAGTCATTGAAATTTTACAATCGGAAAGCGGCCCAGCTCCGCCAGCTTCCGGTCCCGTTCGCCCTCGGACACGGCGGAGGTCAGTTCCTCCTCCGCCACCTCCACCCGGACGCTGCGCCCCAGCACTGCGGAAGCGTTCTTTGCCAGCAGCCCGGTCACATCCTGGCGGTCCAGCATATTCTTCGCAAAGGGGTTGTCCACGCTCAGGCGCAGGGTGTCCCCCACGAGCCGCCCCATGGCCTGACTGGGATCTTCCAAAATCAGGGAAATGCCCGCCGGAAGCTGCGCGGCGGTCTGCGCCCGGACCCGCTGCCAGAAGTCGCCCGGTTCGGGGGCGGTCTGCGCCGGGGCAGGGGAGGGGGGCGCTTTTTCCTCTGCCATCGGAGTGGCAGGGGGCGGAACGGGTTCCGCCTCCCGCAGCTCCGCTTGCAACGTCAGTTCCGGCGCGGCTTCCACAGGGATGCTTCGCGCTTCCGCGTCCGCTGCGAGGACCGGGACCTGTGCTGCTGCCGCCGGGACCCCCTGCCGCAGCTGCCGCTCCAGCGTCTCCACCCGGGCGCGCAGCATGGGCAGGGTATCGCTGAGGCCGGGTTCGCAGAGGGTGATGAGGCACAGCTCGCAGATCATCCGCGCCTGGCCCGCCCGCATCTCCGCCAGGGCCGCCTGGATGCAGCCGATGTGGGCGATCAGCTCCGCTTTGGAAAAGGCCGTGCGGAAGGAGTCCAGCAGCGCGTCGTCATAGTTGCCCGAGCGCAGCGCCCGTCCGCCTTTGGGGGCCACGGCGCACATCAGCAGATCCCGCAGCAGGCCGGAGAGCTCCCCCAGCAGCGTGGCCGGGTCCTTCCCGTCCTGCCAGAGCCGCCCGAAGCGGGCCACGGCCCCGGCGCTGTCGTGCCGGGCGACGTGCTCCAGCAGCGCCGCGATCTCCCGGTTGCCCGCCAGACCCAGGGTGTTGTAGACCGTGTCGGTGTCGATGTCCCCGTGTCCGGCGCACTGGTCCAGCATACTCAGGGCGTCCCGCATCCCGCCCTCGCTGAGTCCCGCCAGCAGCGCCGCCGCGTCGTCCGTCAGGTTCAGCCCCTCCTGCCCGGCCACATAGCGCAGCCGGTCCATGATGACCCCGGTGTCCAGCCGCTTGAAGGCGTGGCGCTGGCAGCGGGACAGGATGGTGGCCGGGACCTTTTGCAGTTCCGTGGTGGCCAGGATGAACATCAGATGCTCCGGCGGCTCCTCCAGGATCTTCAACAGGGCGTTGAAGGCGGGGGTGGAGAGCATATGCACCTCGTCGATGATGTAGACCCGCTTTTTCGCCATGGCGGGGGAGAACAGCGCTTCGTCCCGGAGCTGGCGCACGCTGTCCACGCCGTTGTTGCTGGCCGCGTCCAGCTCCACCACGTCCGTGACGCTGCCGTCGTCGATGCCCCGGCAGAAGCGACAGGCGTTGCAGGGACTGCCGTTCACCGGCTGGACGCAGTTCACGGCCTTGGCCAGGATGCGGGCGCAGGTGGTCTTTCCCGTGCCCCGTGTGCCCACAAAGAGATAGGCGTGGCTCAGGTGCCCGGTGATGACCTGCTGCTTGAGGGTCTCCGTGATGTGGGTTTGTCCCACGACCTCGTCAAAGGTCCTGGAACGCCATTTTCGATAGAGCGCCTGATACATGGCGTCACCTCCCGGCGCAAACGCGGACAAAGCTGAAAAAAGCGACCCAGCCCCCCGCAGGGGCGGGGGGCTGGGTCAAAATACGATCCTTGGCGAGACTGCACACCCATCTTTGAGAGAAATGATCCATCCGTTACAACGGCAGCCAACTCGGCTCCGGCACCCTCGCGGCACACGGAGTGACCCGCTTAGTGCTGCTCGGTTCCCCGCCTGACACGGTTCACGGGGCTCCGTTGCGCAAGACCGAAACGTCAGCATCGCTTACCGAGGTCAGTCAACACACCATTTTCCCTGGGATGGGGATTCATCCCTGCTATAGCGGATTGCAGGCGACAGGGCACCGCTGGCTCCCCGACTAGTGCAGCCTTGCCAAAGACCGCTTGATTATTCTACACCATGCTCCGGCTTTTAGCAAGATTTTTTTTGCCGAAGCGTAAAATTTTTCTTTACAAATCAAAAATCTGTGCTATACTATCCTTGTTCGCTGCTGCGGACAAGCATACGGGCGATTAGCTCAGCTGGGAGAGCGCCAGGTTCGCAATCTGGAGGTCAGGGGTTCGATCCCCCTATCGTCCACCAAAGCGAAAATCCTGTCACGCAAGTGGCAGGATTTTCGCTTTGTATTCTTAAGTTTTCAGTTTTCAGTATTCATTCTTCAGTTCCCCGACAGGATTTTCTAAATGAATACTGAAGAATTAAGACTTAAAAATGAATAATTGTTGCAAAATCGGGCGTTTTCCGATATAATTTGACTGGTGATGATATGAAGGAAAACATTTTAATTGATAAATCTATTGATTTCGGCGCCAGGATCGTGAAGCTGTCCCGTTTTCTTGTCAATACAAAGCATGAAAACATACTTTCCAAGCAAATTCTCCGCAGCGGGACTTCCATCGGTGCAAACATAAACGAGGCACAATACGGAAACAGCAAGGCTGACTTCATTGCAAAACTTCATATCGCGCTGAAAGAAACGGCCGAAACGGAGTATTGGCTGCACATTTTAGAAAAGTCTGATTATCTGGATGAGAAAATGGCTTCTTCTATGTTGAATGACTGTCTGGTAATCAAGCGAATTCTGATTGCCTCTATCAATACGGCAAAAGATGGACAGGACAAGCGTCCATAAAGGGTGAATCGATGACAACTGTGTTCTTTGTGCGGCATGCCGAGCCAAATTACAAAAATCACGACGATCTGACAAGAGAACTCTCTGCAAAGGGAATGAAGGATCGACGCCTTGTTACATATTTCCTGCAGGCAAAGAAGATCGATGTTATTCTCTCCAGCCCGTATAAGAGGGCAGTTGACACAATATCTGACTTTGCTCAAAAGCGTGCATTGGAGGTTCATCTAATAGAAGATTTCCGGGAACGCCGTGTGGGAGGCTGGATCGAGAATTTTGATTCTTTCTGTCAGCGCCAGTGGAGCGAGTTTTCCTATAAATTATCAGGAGGAGAGAGCCTCAAGGAGGTTCAGGATCGGAACATCAATGCTTTGGCCGATGTTCTTCTAAAATATACGGGAAAAAATATTGCGATTGGCAGTCATGGAACAGCTTTGAGTACGATCATCAACTATTATGATCGCCGCTTTGGGTATACTGATTTTATGAAGATCAAAGATTTGATGCCTTGGGTTGTCCAGTTTGATTTTGAGGGGAAAGAATGCAGATCAATCCGGGCGTTCAATCTGTTTGATATATCATGAAACTTTCCGTGGGTTTGAATCCATCTATCAAAAACGCAAATCCATCTTTTTCGTACCCCATTGACAAAGCGAAAATCCTGTCACGAAAGTGGCAGGATTTTCGCTTTGTATTCTTCATTCTTCGGTTTTCAATATTCATTGTTCATTCAAAGCGATAGAGCGAACGAAGTAAATAGTAAATATCGAAAACTTAACAAAGAATAATAATTGTAAAAACTAACTTTTTTACTTCGTTCCCGTTCAAATCCACATCATCCGGGTGCATCCGCACAGCTCCATAAACCCCTTATCTCCCCAGCATCGCCTGCAGCTCCCGCTGGGCCTCCGCGTAGATCCGCTCCGGGCTGTCGGGCAGGTGAAATTCTCCGTCCTCATACAGCACCCGCCCGGCGATCATGGTCAGCTTCACGCAGTCCCGGCCACCGGAGTAGACCAGGTTTTGGGGGATGTTGACGATGGGGCGCATGGAGGGGCGGTCCAGGTCGATGACGATCAAATCGGCCTGCTTGCCCACGGCGATCACGTCGCAGTCGCGCAGCCCCATGGCCCGGGCGGAGCCCACCGTGGCCGCCCGGAGCACGGTCTCTGCGTCCAGGGCGGCGGCGTCGTGGCAGAGGAGCTTTTGCAGCACGGCGGCCAGGTACATCTCCCGGAACATATCCAGGGCATTGTTGCTGGAGGGCCCGTCGGTGCCCAAGGCCAGGCGGATGCCCGCGTCGGCGTAGCGCCGGAGGGGGGCGATCCCACTGGCCAGCTTGGCATTGCTGGCCGGGCAGCTTACGACGAAGAGGCCCTGGTCCCGGAAGATTTGCATATCGTGGTCGGACAGGTGGCAGCAGTGATAGCCGCCGCCGCCGTAGTCGAAGAGGCCCAGTGAGTCGAACAGCTCCGTGGGCGTCATGCCGTGCCGCGCTAGGCACTCCGCCTGTTCCCGCTCCGTCTCGGAGATGTGGGTGAAAAAGGGGGCGCGGTGGCGGTGGACCAGCTCGCTGACGACGCGCATTTCCTCCACGCTGGTGGTGTACTCCGCGTGGAAGCCGGGGATGAGGCTGACCAGCGGGTGCAGGGCGTTCAGTTCCGTATACTCCCCCTCCACCTGCTCCGGCGTCCCGCTCATGCCGCAGAGGACATAGCGGAAGCCCTGCTGCGCGGCGCAGGCGGCCCCCTCCGGGCGGTGGTAATACATATCGAAGGCGGCGGTGACGCCCCCGGCCAGATACTCCAGAATCGCCAGCCGGGTGAAGGCGCAGACCCGCTCCGGCGTCAGCTTTGCCTCCAGGGGGAAGATGTGGTCGAAGAGCCAGGGCTGCAGGGGCATGTCGTCCGCCAGGGAGCGGCAGAAGGTCATGGCCGAGTGGGCGTGGGCGTTTTTGAAGCCGGGCATCAGCAGATTGCCCCCCAGGTCGATCTCCCGGTCAAAGGCGGGCAGGGTCTCCGGGAGCGGGCCGACATAGCAGATGCGCGTCCCCCGGACCCAAACCTCATCCTCCGTCACCGCCAATGGCCCGTCCATGCTGAGCACGCGCCCGTGATGCAAGCGCGTCAGCGCTTCCTTTTCCATACCGCGATCCGTCCTTTCCGTGGCTGTTTTTCATAGTATAGCGGCCCGAACGCCGGATTGCAAGCGCCGCATTCGCGCTTGCGCGGCGCGCCCTCGCTGTGGTAGAATATGGTCGAAACCGGGGGGCCACGCGCCCCCGCACAAAGGAGGCAGAGCGCCATGCGCCGTAACACCATCTCCGCATTCCGTTATTCCCCCAGCGGCAAGGGCCGCCCGCAGGTTCTATTGATCGGCAACGGCCTGGAGCGGACGGAGGGCCAGCCCGACTGGGACGCCCTGCTGGACGCGCTGGTCTGTCCGGGCCGTGCGCCGCTGACGCAGGCCGAGCGGGAGGCGCTGCCCTTCCCGTTGCTGTACCAGCTTCTCTCCACCCCCGACCCGGCCCCCGCCAGACTGGAGCCGGAGGACGTGACGGCGGAGGAACAGCGCCTGGCCAAAGCCCTGGCGCTGCTGGAAAGCCGCTCCAACCCCCTGCTGGACCGGCTGCCGCAGCTGGGGGCCGACCACATCCTCAGCACGAATTACAGCTATTGCCTGGAGAAAGCCTTCTACCGCCGCCTGGACTTCTCCTACGGCGCGGCCCGCAGCGGCAAGCGCTTCTCTCTGCTGCCCCCGGAGGAGGCCAAACGGGAGCTGTCCTACCGGCTGCACACGGGCTATCTGGCGAAGAACGCCGACCGCAGCCCGGTGGGGCTCTGGCACATCCACGGGGAGACCACGGTGCCAAGGGGCGTGGTGGTGGGCCATGACCGCTACGGCAGGCTGCTCAGCCGCATGGTCCGGGTCTGCGAGAGCGAGACGGTCCACAGCCTGGAGACCGAGGCCCGGCCTTTCCGCTCCTGGCCGGAACTGTTCCTGTTCGGGGACGTGTATGTGCTGGGCCAGGGCTTCGCCCTCTGCGAGCACGACCTCTGGTGGCTGCTGCGCCGCAAACAGCGGGAGCGCTACGCGGACGGGACCGTGTACTTCTACGACAACGAAGACCCCGCCCAGCCGAAGACCGCGCTGCGCAACCGCCTGCTCCTGGCCCATGGCGTCCGGCTCAACCCGGACCTGGACCGCGTGCCGGGGGACTACGCGGCGTTCTATCACGCGGCGCTGGACCGGATCGGGGCGCAGATCAGGGACAGCAGGGTTTGATCGCGCAAATCGAGACGCAAAACGGAAGGGGCTTGCCCCTTCCGTTTTGCGTCCGTCTGATACATGAAAAGGCGTCACCCGCCCTCGTCCCCGCTTTGGCCGCGCCTCTTTTTTCGTGCTGCGAAACAGCACATACAGCAGGTCCAGCAGCAGCACGGCCGCCACCGCCGCCAGAGCGATGGCCCCGTAGCGCATGGGGAGCAGGTACTGCATCTTCAAATATGCGTGATAGCCTAGCAGACTGGCGAAGCTGACGGCGGCTGGGACCAGGGCCAGCCGGGGGGAGACTACGGCCAGGGCCAGGGTCAGCACGTCGGCCAGGAAGAAATAGCGGTCATGCATGTGCGGCAGCAGGAAGGGGATGGCCACGCAGATCAGAGCCGCGCAGCCCAGCAGGGCACGCGGGTCCAGCCGCCGGCGGCGGATGTAGCACAGGACGTACAGCGCCAGCAAAAACCCGAAGGCGGCCAGAATCCCGATCTGGGCCAACTGCGCCGTGTCCCCGTCGCCGGGGAGCAGGGCGTAGACGGAGGAGGAGTTGTAGTTCAGCCCGCCGCCCACGGACCCGGCCTGACTGAAATAGAGCAGCGCCGTCTCCTTCCAGGGCCGCCCCAGGGCCACGGCGGGGGCAATGGCGGCGGCGTAGCCCAGGGGAAAGAAGAGCAAGTGCCACCACTTCACCTTCCGGGCGAAGAGGAAGATCAGGTACACCGGCAGCAGGAACACCGCCTGGAGTTTGAAGGAGAAGGAGAGGGCTGCGGCCAGGACGGAGCGGATGGGCCTGTCCTCCAGGGCGAAGACCAGGCTCCAGACCGCCAGGGCCCCATAGATGCTGTCGCACTGGCCCCAATAAGCGCCGTTCAGCAGCACGGTGGGGAGCAGGAGCGTCAGGAAAAAGCTCAGCAGCCGGGCGAAGTCCCCCTTGCGGAAGCGGGAGACCAGCCGCAGCACGCCCCAGGCCAGCAGCAGGTCGAAAAGGCAGGACAGCAGCTTGATGAGATAGAGGTCCCGCACCGGGAGATAGGTGAAGCCCGCCAGGAAGTATAAGTACGGCACGTTGTAGTTGCAGGCCACAGAGAAGTCCCAGACGTCCATCCGCAGGCCGGCAAAGCCCCCGGCCCGGCGAAAGTCCTCCACCCAGGCGTGGAGGAAGGTCTGGTAGTCCAGGGTCTCATGCCCCAGCATCGCCCCCCGCAGGGCCATGACGGCCAGCAACAGCGCGGCGGAGAGGAACAGCGCGCTTTTCCGGCGCAGCAGCCCCTCCTTCCAGAGGATCAGATAGCCCAGCGCGGCCAGGACCACCAGCACGAGATACGGAACGGTCATATGCGGCCTCCTTTTGTCAAAATAAACAAAAAAGCAGCTGGAACTCTCTCCAACCGCGACAGATTGCGCCTTGACAAGCTATTTTGAACTGTGATAAAATAACTTGCTATATCACCGAGAGGACAGCTTGCCCTTTTTTCCCGATTTCCCGTACAGTATAGCACAGCGGACGGAAAAATCAAGGGCGCGCCGAAAACTATTGACAACATATCCGGGCGTATCGAAAACATGATTCGAAGGAGTGATCATCCAACATGCCGAAGGACGTAATGTACGGCAAGACGCTGCGCAAGAGCTTTGCCCGTGTGCAGGAGGTCCAGGAAATGCCGCACCTGCTGGAGGTCCAGAGGAATTCCTATCACTGGTTCCTGGAGCAGGGGCTTCGGGAGGTCTTTGACGAGGTGGATTCCGTCACGGACTATTCCGGAAACCTGGAACTGAGCTTCGTGGGCTATTCCATCAACGAAAAACCCAAATATTCCGAGCAGGAGTGCAAGGCGCGGGACGCCACCTACGCCGCCCCGCTGAAGGTCAGCGTCCGGCTGCGCAACCGGGAGACCGAGGAGATCAAGGAGCAGGAGATCTTCATGGGCGACTTCCCCATCATGACGGCGGGGGGCACCTTCATCATCAACGGGGCCGAGCGCGTCATCGTCTCCCAGATCGTCCGCTCCCCCGGCATCTATTTCGACAAGACCACGGACAAGGCCATGATGAGCGTCTACTCCACCACCATCATCCCCTACCACGGGGCCTGGCTGGAGTTCGAGACCGACGTGAACGACGTGTTCTATGTCCGCATCGACAAAAACCGCAAGATCCCCGTGACCTGGCTGCTGAAAGCCATGGGCCGCTATGAGGAAGACAAGCCCAGCACCTGGCTGAGCTGCCTGCCCGGCGGCTCCCCGGTGGCCGGCTGCGTCACCAACGAGATGATCCGCAGCGTCTTCGGCGAGGATCTGCGCCTGACGGCCACCTTCGAGAAGGACACCTGCCCCAGCCGGGAGGAGTGCCTGATCGAGATCTACAAGCGCCTGCGCCCCGGCGATCCCCCCACGGTGGACAGCGCCGAGTCCCTGCTGAACGGCCTGTTCTACGACCACCGCCGCTACGACATCTCCAACGTGGGCCGCTACAAGTTTAATAAAAAGCTGGCCCTGGCCGCCCGCATCAGCGGCCACACCCTGGCCCAGCCGGTGGCCGACCCGGACACCGGCGAGCTGCTGGCCGAGGCGGGGGAGACCCTGACCCGCGCCCGGGCCGACGCGCTCCAGGACGCCGGCGTGACGGAGGTGTACCTGGACGTGGAGGGCAAGACCGTCCGCGTCTTCACCAACGGCATGATCGACATGGGCAAATTCTTCCGGAAGATGGGCATCGACCTGGACCCCGCCGACCTGGGCGTCAAGGAGAAGGTGCGCGGCATCCTGCTGCGTGGCCTGGCCGAGCAGTATTCCGGGGACGAGCTGCGCGAGCAGATCCTGGATCAGATGGACCTGCTGCTGCCCAAGCACGTCATTCTGGACGACATCTTTGCCTCCGTCAACTACCTGAACTGCCTGGCCAGCGGCATCGGCGAGGCGGACGACATCGACCACCTGGGCAACCGCCGGATGCGCTCCGTGGGCGAGCTGCTGCAAAACCAGTTCCGCATCGGCTTCTCCCGCATGGAGCGGGTCATCCGCGAGCGCATGACCCTCCAGGACCTGGACATCGTCACCCCCCAGAGCCTGGTGAACATCCGCCCGGTGACGGCGGCCATCAAGGAGTTCTTCGGTTCCTCCCCCCTGAGCCAGTTCATGGACCAGACCAACCCCCTGGCCGAGCTGACCCACAAGCGCCGCGTCTCCGCCCTGGGCCCCGGCGGCCTGAGCCGCGAGCGCGCCAGCTTCGACGTGCGCGACGTACACTACAGCCACTATGGCCGTATGTGCCCCATCGAGACGCCGGAAGGCCCCAACATCGGCCTCATCAGCTATCTGGCCGCCTTCGCCCGGGTCAACGAGTACGGCTTCCTCATCACCCCCTACCGCCGCATCGAGCACCTCCGGGACGAGAGCGGCAGGATCGTCGGCAACCGCCTGACGGACGACGTGCAGTATATGACCGCCGACGTGGAGGACCACTACATCATCTGCGAGGCCACGGAGCCGGTGGATGAGAATGGCTGCCTCATCAACAAGCGCATCATCTGCCGCCACCGGGACGAGATCATCGAGGTCGATCAGGACCGGGTGGACTTCATCGACGTGAGCCCCCGCATGATGGTCTCCATCGCCACGGCCATGATCCCCTTCCTGGAGAACGACGACGCCAACCGCGCCCTGATGGGCGCCAACATGCAGCGCCAGGCCGTGCCCCTGATGACCACCCAGGCCCCCATCGTGGCCACCGGCATCGAGCACAAGTGCGCCATCGACTCCGGCGTCTGCCTGCTGGCCGAGGGGGACGGCACCGTCACCCGGGTCAGCGCCACGGGCATCAGCGTCCACTACGACTCCGGCGAAATCAAGGACTATGAGCTCATCAAGTTCTCCCGCAGCAACCAGGGCACCTGCTTCAACCAGCGTCCCATCGTGGAGGTGGGCGAGCGGGTTCACGGCTTCCGGGTGAACGAGCAGGGCCAGCCCGAGGACCCCACGGTCCTGGCCGACGGCCCCAGCACCTCCCAGGGCGAGCTGAGCCTGGGCAAGAACATCCTGGTGGGCTTCATGACCTGGGAGGGCTACAACTACGAGGACGCCATTCTCCTGAACGAGCGTCTGGTGATGGAGGACGTGTTCACCTCCATCCATGTGGAGGAATACGAATGCGACGCCCGTGACACCAAGCTGGGACCCGAGGAGATCACCCGGGACATCCCCGGCGTGGGCGAGGACGCGCTGAAATATCTGGACGAGCGCGGCATCATCATGGTGGGCGCGGAGGTCCACGCGGGTGACATCCTGGTGGGCAAGGTCACCCCCAAGGGCGAGACCGACCTGACCGCGGAGGAGCGCCTGCTGCGGGCCATCTTCGGCGAAAAGGCCCGGGAGGTCCGGGACACCAGCCTCAAAGTGCCCCACGGCGAGGCGGGCATCATCGTGGACGTGAAGCGCTTCACCCGCGAGGCGGGCGACGAGATGGGCCCCGGCGTCAACGAAGTGGTCCGGGTCTACATCGCCCAGAAGCGCAAGATCTCCGTGGGCGACAAGATGGCCGGCCGCCACGGCAACAAGGGCGTGGTCAGCCGTATCCTGCCCAAGGAGGACATGCCCTATCTGCCCGACGGCACGCCGCTGGACATCGTGCTGAACCCCCTGGGCGTGCCCAGCCGTATGAACATCGGTCAGGTGCTGGAGGTCCACCTGGGCTACGCGGCCCAGGCCCTGGGCTGGAAGGTGGCCACCCCCATCTTCAACGGCGCCAACGAGACCACGATCCACGAGACCCTGCGCCTGGCCAACCTGCGCGAGGACGGCAAGAGCCAGCTGCGCGACGGCCGCACCGGCGAACTGTTCCAGAACGACGTGACCGTGGGCTGGGTCTACTTCCTCAAGCTCCACCACCTGGTGGACGACAAGATGCACGCCCGCTCCACCGGCCCCTACTCCCTGGTGACCCAGCAGCCCCTGGGCGGCAAGGCCCAGTTCGGCGGCCAGCGCTTCGGCGAGATGGAAGTCTGGGCCCTGGAGGCCTACGGCGCGGCCTACACCCTCCAGGAGATCCTGACGGTGAAGAGCGACGACGTGACGGGCCGTGTCCGCACCTATGAGAGCATCGTGAAGGGCCACAACATTCCCCAGCCCGGCGTGCCGGAGAGCTTCAAGGTGCTGGTGAAGGAGCTGCAGAGCCTCTGCCTGGACGTGAAGGTGCTGGACAAAGACGGCGGTGAGATCGAGCTGCGCGACGACGAGGAAGACGACTTTATCCCCAGCTACCGGGACGAGAAGGACGAGTACCGCGCCGACGACAGCGAAATCGAGTCCTCCGGCTTCTCCATCGAGGACGTGAACGACGAGCTGGAGGACTATCCCGAAGACGGGGACGAGCAGGACGACTACATGGAGGAGGATTGAGCAGAGATGAGCTACGCACCCTTTGACGCCATCAAGATCGGCATTGCCTCTCCCGACATGATCCGCGCCTGGTCCTACGGCGAGGTCAAGAAGCCGGAAACCATCAACTACCGCACCCTCAAGCCCGAGCGGGACGGACTGTTCTGCGAGCGCATCTTCGGGCCCACCAAGGACTGGGAGTGCCACTGCGGAAAGTATAAAAAGATCCGCTACAAGGGCAAGATCTGCGACCGCTGCGGCGTGGAGGTCACCAAGAGCAAGGTGCGCCGGGAGCGCATGGGCCACCTGGAGCTGGCCGCCCCGGTCAGCCACATCTGGTACTTCAAGGGCATCCCCAGCCGCATGGGCCTGATTCTGGACCTGACCCCCCGCATCCTGGAAAAGGTGCTCTACTTCGGCAGCTACATTGTCACAGACCCCGGCTTCACCCCCCTCCAGCGCTGCCAGATTCTCACGGAGCGGGAGTACCGGGATTACCGCGAGAAATATGAAGACGACTTTGACGCCGGCATGGGCGCGGAGGCCATCAAGAAGCTGCTCCAGGACGTGGACTGCGAAAAGCTGGCCCGCGACCTGCGCGAGGAGCTGAAAACCGCCTCCGGCCAGAAGAAGGCCAAGATCGTCAAGCGCCTGGAGTGCGTGGACGCCTTCGTGGCCAGCGGCAACAAGCCGGAGTGGATGATCATCGACGTGCTGCCGGTGATTCCCCCGGAGATCCGCCCCATGGTCCAGCTGGACGGCGGCCGCTTCGCCACCAGCGACCTGAACGACCTCTACCGCCGGGTCATCAACCGCAACAACCGCCTGAAACGCCTGATGCAGCTCTCCGCCCCGGACATCATCGTCCGCAACGAGAAGCGGATGCTCCAGGAGGCCGTGGACGCCCTGATCGACAACGGCCGCCGGGGCCGCGCCGTCACCGGGGCCAACTCCCGCGCCCTCAAGAGCCTCAGCGACATGCTCAAGGGCAAGCAGGGCCGCTTCCGCCAGAACCTGCTGGGCAAGCGCGTGGACTATTCCGGCCGCAGCGTCATCGTGGTTGGCCCGGAGATGAAGCTCTATCAGTGCGGCGTGCCCAAGGAAATGGCGATCGAGCTGTTCCGCCCCTTCGTGATGAAGAAGCTGGTGGAGGACGGCGTTGCAAATAACATCAAAAGCGCCAAGAAAATGGTGGACAAACAGCGTACAGAGGTGTGGGACGCCCTGGATGTGGTGATCCGTGAGCATCCCGTGCTGCTGAACCGCGCCCCCACGCTCCACCGCCTGGGCATCCAGGCGTTCGAGCCGGTGCTGGTGGAGGGCCGCGCTTTGAAGCTGCACCCCCTGTGCTGCACCGCCTTCAACGCCGACTTCGACGGCGACCAGATGGCCATCCACGTCCCCCTGAGCGCGGAGGCCCAGGCCGAGGCCCGACTGCTGATGCTGTCGGCCAACAACCTGCTGCGTCCCCAGGACGGCAGCCCCGTCACCGTGCCGACGCAGGACATGGTGCTGGGCTCCTATTACCTCACCTACACCCGCCTGGGCAAGGCCGAGCGGGGCGCGGAGGCGGTCTACGTCACCGACGCGGGCGACACCGACCTGCCCGTGGGCGAGGTTGTGGACGCGGACCGCTTTGTGGAGGCCCACACGGCGGCCAGGAAGGCCGGACTGCATCTGCCCGCCTACCGTCCCATCCACAGCTATTCCACCGTCAGCGAAGCGATCATGGCCTATCAGGAGGGCGTCATCGGCCTCCACGCGCCCATCCTGGTGCGCGTCACCAAGACCTTCCACGGCAAGACGGAGAGCCGCACCATTGAGGCCACCGTGGGCCGCATCCTCTACAACGAGCCCATCCCCCAGGACCTGGGCTTCGTGGATCGGGAGGACGAGGAAGCCAAGTTCGACTACGAGGTGGGCGGCAGCGGCAAGCCCCTGGACATCGGCTACAGCCACAGTTCCATCGGCAAGGTGGGCAAGAAGAACCTGGGCAAGATCATCGACCGCTGCATTGAGAAATACGGCTTCACCATCGCCACCGAGGTGCTGGACAATGTGAAGGCCCTGGGCTACAAATACTCCACCATCGGCGCCATCACCATCTCCATCGCGGACATGACCGTGCCCGAGGCCAAGTACGTCCTGATCCGGGAGACGGAGCAGAAGGTCCAGCGCATCGAGCAGATGTACCGCATGGGTATGATGACCGATGACGAGCGCTACCGCCTGACCATCGCCGAGTGGGAGTCCACCACCAAGCACGTCACAGACGCGCTGCAAAGCTCCCTGGACGAGTGGAACCCCATCTATATGATGGCCGACTCCGGCGCCCGTGGCTCCATGGCCCAGATCCGCCAGCTGGCCGGTATGCGCGGCCTGATCGCCAACACCGCCGGTAAGACGATTGAAATCCCCATCAAAGCCAACTACCGCGAGGGCCTCAGCGTCCTGGAGTACTTCATCTCCAGCCGAGGCGCCCGCAAGGGCCTGACCGACACCGCCCTGCGCACCGCCGACTCCGGCTACCTGACCCGCCGCCTGGTGGACGTGTCCCAGGATGTGATCATCCGGGAGACCGACTGCGGCACCGAGGACGGCATCTGGGCCACCACGGTCTATGACAAGGGCCAGGTGGTGCAGTCCTTCGGCGAGAGCATCCACGGCCGCTTCCCGGTCCACGACATCACCGACCCGGAGACCGGCGCACTGCTGTTCCCCGCCGACCGGATGCTGCTCAGCGGCGACGAGAAGGTGCTGGAGGCCCACGGCCTCCACAAGGTCCGGGTCCGCAGCGTCCTGGCCTGCAACGCCCGCAGCGGCGTCTGCGCCAAGTGCTACGGCATGAACATGGCCACCGGCCGCTTTGTCAACGCGGGCGAGGCCGTCGGCGTCATCGCGGCCCAGTCCATCGGCGAGCCGGGCACCCAGCTCACCATGCGCACCTTCCACACCGGCGGCGTCGCGGGCGACGACATCACCCAGGGTCTGCCCCGTGTCGAGGAGCTGTTCGAGGCGCGCAAGCCCAAGAAAATGGCCGTCCTCAGCGAGATCAGCGGCCGCGTCACGGTGGAGGACACCAAGCGCAGCGCCATCGCCGCCGTCACCGTGGTCAGCGACGCGGGTGACGAGACCCGCGTGTACCAGATCCCCTACTCCGTGGGCATTCTGGTCAGCAGCGGCGACCATGTGGACCGGGGCCAGGAGCTGACCCCCGGCGCGCTGAGCCCCCACGACATCCTCCGCATCCGGGGCGTGGACGACGACGAATTTGGCCGTCCCGGCGTCCGCACCTACCTGATCCAGGAGGTCCTCAAGGTCTACCGCCAGCAGGGCGTGGACATCAACGACAAGCACATTGAGGTCATCGTCCGCCAGATGATGCGCAAGGTCAAGGTGGACGACCCGGGCAGCACCGAACTGCTCAGCGGGGCCACGGTGGACCAGTACGAGTTCCGCCAGGCCAACGCCGCGGTCCAGGCGCGCATCGACGCCGGCGAGGTGGACGAACTGGGCGAGCCCCCGCGCCTGGCCACCTGCGAGCCCATGCTGCTGGGCATCACCAAGGCCTCCCTGGCCACTGACAGCTGGATGAGCGCCGCCAGCTTCCAGGAGACCACCAAGGTCCTCACCGACGCCGCCATCAAGGGCAAGGTGGACCGCCTGGTGGGCCTGAAAGAGAACGTCATCATCGGCAAGCTGATCCCCGCCGGCAGCGGCCTGGATGTCTACCGCAACATCCGCACCGACACCGATGAGAGCATCGACCCGTCCAGCGCCGACTATGTGGACCTGAGCGTCCTGGTGGGCCGGACCAACGCGCTCTAAGCCAGGCATATCACAAGCCCCCCCGTACCGGGATCGCCCGGTACGGGGGGCTTTTGCATGCTGCAAAAAATGGCGGCAGGATACCCGGATGAAGTTTGAAAAAATTTACGAATCTTTCACGTATCATGCCCGGAATTTTCGTACTTTTGCCGTCTGTTGCAAGGCGGCAAACCATCTGAGCGCGCCGCGGAGTTCTCTCTGCGGCGCGCTCAATCATTTCCAAATTGTTCCATTTTGTTGTTTTCTTTCTTTGCCCATGCCCCTTCAGACGGCCATACCGTTTCCTTCTTCCGCGTCCGCGCCGCGTGTGAAGTCTGGGAGCTGGGATAGATTGGAACGTATTTTGTGGAAAAGCTGCGCAAAAACAGAAAAACATCAAATATTTTGTCAGGAAACAGCACAAATTCAAATCATTACCGAATAAGTTTGTTAAAACTTAAATTATTAAAAAATTGAAATAAATGCTTGCATTTCCTCCTTTTCCAAAATATAATATAATTGTTAACGAGACATGTAAATTTGATGTTTTTTCTGACGCATTCGCATCGGGAAAAGGCAAGGGCTGCGATGCAGCGGGGTCTGAGCACAGCCCGATCGGAATCGCAAGGAGCGTAACGACATGAAGCATTGCAAACGGTTTTTCAGTTTTTTGGCGGCGCTGGCGCTGCTGCTGTTCCTGAGTCTGCCTTCGCTTTCCATGGCGGAGTCCGGCCAGGCGGAGGACGGGGCGCGGAGCCCCGTAGAGGCGTCTGTCGAACACGCGGCGGAAGACGCGGACCCCTGGGAGGAAGCGGAGCCCCGGGGAGACGGGGAGGAAGCGCCCGCACCGGTGTACCCGGCGCTCCAGGAAGACGCCGACGACGCAAATGACGCGCCCTCGGCGGCGTTCCCGGCGTTCCCGGAGGAGGCCGAAGACGCCGAAAGCACGGCGGAAGCGGACCCGACGGAATTTGCCACGCTTTCGGAGGAAGACGAACCCGCCGGAGCGGAGGCGGATCCGGCGGAGGCCCAGCTGCCGGAGCTGTCGGAGACCGACGGCCCCGCAGGGGACGAAGCGGACCCGGCAGAAGCGCCCGCGCCCGAGGACGCGGCGCTTTCGGAGGCGGACGCGCCGCACTGGGACGACGATGGGGAAGCGCCCCCGCCGGAGTTCCCGGGCCTTTGGGAGGAACCGGAGACGGACGCGGCGCTTGTGGCGGAGGGAGAGCTGCTCCGCCTGACGGCGGACACGCGCTGGAACAGCCTGGACAACATCCATGTGGTCGTGGAGGCGGACGCGGGCGTCCTCCCGCCGGATACCCTGCTGCGGGCTGCGGCGGTCAAAGACCCGGACATCCTGCGGCGGGCGCGGGAGGCGGTGGAGTCGGCGGACCGCCGGGTGGCGCTGGTGCAGGCCCTGGAGCTGGGCTTTTTCGGCCCGGATGGGGCGGCGCTGGAGCCGGAGGGCCCCGTCCGCGTGACGCTGTATTCCTACCGGGCGGCCCGCTTCCGGGAGTTGGAGCTGGTCAGCGTCCTGGACGACTGGACCGATGTGGTGGAAACCACGCAGAATCTGGCGTCCCTCGGCTTTGCGGTGTACGAATCCGGCGTCTACGCCATCGTAGGCACGGAGGCCGTGGTCTTCGAGCACCTGAGCGCCCGGGGCGGGGCGGCCTCCGTCACCGTCTCCTATGACCCGGAGCGCTTCGGCTTCCTGCGGGACGCCTCGCTGGAGGTGCGGGAGCTGGAGGGCGAAGAGCTGGAGCGGTATCTCGCCGCCGCAGCGGAGGCGCTGGCCGCCGTGGACAAAGACCCGGATGAGCCGGAAGCTCCGGACGAGTCCGAAGGCCGCGACGAACCGGAAGACCCCGGCGAAGCCGGAGAGGAGGCCGGGCGCGGCCTGGCCTGGGCCCGCTTCTTTGACGTGCGCCTGACCGCCCCGGACGGGACAGAATACCATGAGCTGGGCGGCGACGTGCGCGTGACGGTGACGCTGGACGAGCCGCTGGAGGTCCCGGAGGACTGCGCGCTCTACGCCGTCCACTTCGCCGACGGCCCCGAGGCACCGCCGGAGCTCACCGAGGCTGCGCTGAACGAGGACGGGACGGAGCTGTCCTTCACCCAGAGCGGCTTTTCCGCTACGGGGACGGTGCTGATGGGTGCATATGTCAGCGGCAGCAGATGGTGGCCAGAAGTATGGCACAATGAACACCTATATGTTGTTACCGAGAATTGGCTTCCCTATGTGGTGCTGGTACGGGAGCCGGAATCGGGAAATCCCGACCCGAAACGGCCTTTCTATATGCTGGAGGTGGACACAAGCACTGAGCATGTGGATGAAGTATCCTCCACCCGCACCTATACCCGATACAGGGTTAAGCTTGTAGAGGCGAACGTGAAGGAGGAAGCGGACGGAACGCTCAGCCTATGCTTTGACGACAAGCCGGAGGAAGGCGTGTACTACAGCTCCTTTGAAGACATCGACCAATGGATCTGGTTTCATCATCAGTACGGCGGTACCGGATATAGTAGTTCTCGTAAGGGAAATAATCTGGTAAACGCGGCCACCGGTTGCCTGCTGGGAACCGCCGTGGTAACCAATAGGCCCTCGACGACCGAATACTGCGCGGGAACCGTGTCCGTCGAGGAAGGGCAGTATCCAAACGATGCGTTTTACCTCGAATTTCCCGGTTTTGGAAGTGATGATCGCTATACCCGGCGCCTGTACAGCCAGAACAGTCTGAAGAATCCCGGGAACAAGTACGTCTGGTACTTTATGAAAGACGAAGATTACCTGAAAGGGGTGACAAACAAGAAAGAATACAGCGCTACTAATTCAGTGAATGCTCCTGATCGTTTACCTCCCGACGGCGTACTGGAATTCTATTTCGCCTCAGAGATCCGGATCAACGGGCAGGAGATCCTGAGGCCGGCAACATTTCCATACGATCCCGACGCCGTGAACTCCTACGGTTCCGGCGACAACGCCTACAAAGCCGAAGACCCCTACGGAGACACAAACCCCTATTCCTTCCACACCTACGCCGACAACCCGGACAACGACGCGCTTCCCCCGTCGATCACCCCCGATCCCCCCGCTGCGAAAAAGACCCTGACCCCCCAGGGTGACGGGAGCTACGAGCTTTCCCTCAGCGTGACCGCCGACGCAGGGGAGAACGCCATGCCGGACGCCAGCGCGGAGGTGGTGCTGGTGGTGGACGTGTCCGAAAGCATGGACAACCCAAAGAACAACCCTGATGTGAGGCCCGCGATCGCACAGGAACGGGAGGTGCTGCTGCAAATCGGCAAAATGCTGAAGGAAAAGCAAGTGCCGTTCCACGTGATTCTGTTCTCTACGGGCGCCTGGACCGACGGCAAAACCTATACCGCGCAGAACTACGGCGAATTTGAGGTGATGGTCAACGGACTCACAACAAGATTGGGCGGCGCTACCTGCTGGGAGGCCGCTCTGCATCTGGCGGGCAGGGTCCTGAAGCAGATCGACGCTGCGGAAGTCGCAAGTACAGATGTGAACTACAAGGACAAATACGTCATGTTCATCTCCGACGGCAAGCCAAACCTACATGTCAGGGATACCGTAGTACAGATCCAACCATACCAAATCACAGAATTTGATCAGAGTTTCGGCGGCAAGCGCGTTTCCGGCTGGGGTTACAAGGAAGGACAGTCGGAAACCGGCAACAGCGGCGTGGAGATTCAAATGAGGCCCCTTCTGCTGGAGCAGAAGCTGGTGGCGGCCGGGGCCAACGTCATCAACGTCTTCATCCAGAGCAACGAGAAAGACGGCATAGGGCCAAAGTGGATGAAACGCATGTCGAACATCGCCTACGCCGGCGGGATCTATACGCAGGAGCCGCCCGCAGGCACCTACTACTGGGCCGACGCGGCCAACGAGGGCGAGATCGCAGGGGAGCTGATTTCCGCCACCCGCTTCATCCTGCGAAAGTTCCTCTATCAGGATGTGAGCCTGACCGACGGACTGACCGAGGGCACGGCGCTGGCGGGGACCACCGGGCTGGCCCCGGAGGGGGCTGTCCCGGACTTCTCCTACACGATCACGCTGAAGAACGGAACCGAGTACATCGGCGAGTTCCCGGCGGGAGAGACAACGGCGCTCCGCTTCTGTCGAAACACGGATGACGGGATCAAGTATCTGGCCGCCGACGGTTCGGAGACCGCAAACGCGGAGGAAGCCCTCCTGCTCGGGAAGGCCGAATACAACGGCTCCACGCGCACGGTCAACTGGGACATCAAGCCCCCCAACGCGGAAGACGGTGCGCATTATACCCTGATCGAGGACGCGACCTATACCGTCAGCTTCCCGGTCTGGCCCACCCAGGAGACCTATGACGCCATTTCCGGGCGGGAGAACAACGGCTCCGACATAGAGCTGCCGCAGGGCCTGTATCCCCTGGAGGAATACAATTATACCTTCGCTTCCGACACTCCGCCGACGTCTCTTTCCGATCTGCTCGCTTTTCTGAACATCTCCGGAGCGGATGTGGACAGCGTGAAATCCGGTGACCCGGAGGGGATCTCCGTGACGGAGGCGTCTCCGGGTAATTGGACGCTGGCTGTTGCTGCAGGCCTGGATCGCACGATACCCCTTACAATCACCCTGAAAGACGGAAGCGTGCTCGTTGTGAATATGTCAGGCTCTGCGGAGGCGTCCGCAGAAAAGCTGGAGCGGCATTGGAAGCTGTCCACCAACACCAAGGGGACGGCGGTGAACTATAAGCCACAACTGCGGATCCAGGAGAACGGGGAACCCCCGGAGTGGCGGAACTTCCCTTCCAGCCGGGAGGAGATCGAGAATCCCGACCCCGTGGAGCTGGCGGCGTGGACCGTCAACGCCCGGAAAGTCTGGATGGACAGCGGGACGGAGCACAGCGATATCGACCGTCTGACCCTGCATCTCTTGCAGGGTGGTACGGACTACATCGGAGAGATTGAACTGACCGGTACGGGCGGCTGGCTCAGCGCGGACTTTTCCATCTCCCCCGGCATGATGGTCAGGCGGACGGAGGAGACCGAAAGCTGGGGCAAGGCCGTCACCTTTGACGGCGAGCCTTACGTCCTGCTGAACGAGGGCTACAGCTACCACTTTACGGAGACGCTGCCCAATTCGCTCTACCCGTTTCGGTTGGAGGAAGACAGCTTTTATCCCATGCTGGTGGACGGCGTGCCGGTCAACGCCCAGAGAGTCACCGTCGGGGAAAGCTACGCCTACACCGACGTGGGGCGGCTGGTGAAGCCGCTCCTGGCGAAGAACCGACTGGCCGACGCCATCAGCATCGAGATCACCAAGCAGGTGCTGGACGCCCAGGGACAGCGCGTCCAGGCGGATGGGCAGGAGAATGGACAGGAGGAGAATGTCGAATTTCATCTGACCGTGACCCTGACGGCTCCGGGCGGCGAACTCAACGGGTTTCCGCTGCTGAACGGCGACCGCATCGTGCGCTTCGGCGTGCTGGATCGGGAGGGAGCCAACGTGACTGCGGAACGCTTCCCGGAGGGCAACTATCTGACCTTCAATGAGACGGGCGTCGCCGTGGGAGACTTCCCCATCAGGGACGGGGAGACGGTCTTCTTCCCCAGCGTGCCGGAGGGCACCCGCTACAAGGTGGAGGAACCGGAGACGTCCATGCCCGAGGGATATGTCTTGCGGGAGATCGCCTGCTTCATCCGGGACGCCGACACGGGCGACCTCACGGCTGGCGCAGCGAATGAGAACGGCTATCTGGCGCAGCGCGACCAGAACCAAGTCGTGGTCACCAATCAAATCCGCGTGGAGGATGAAAAACCCATCCTTCCGCGCATCGTCATCGACAAGTTCCAGACCGGCGACAATACGCAGAAGCTCTCCGGCGCAGCCTTCGTGCTCTACCGTTACCCCAGCGCGGAGGAGTTGGAGGCCGACGAGACCCTGGGCGCGGAGACCCCCCTGTACTACTGCCGCCCTGACCCCGACGAACCGCCGACCTTCACCCCGGACAAAGACCAGGCCCTGACCGTCATCACCGACGCCGACGGCCGCGCAGAATTTACCGACCTCCCCGACGGCGTCTATTACCTGCTGGAGACCGAGGCCCCCATTGACTACCACAGGCTGATCGCGCCCATCGCCGTCACGGTGGACACAAGCTGGCTGGAGACGGCGGAGAACCCCACGCAGGCGCAGATCGCGGCGGCGTCCGTCTTCACGGTGCACATCGCCAACACCCCAAAAACCACCCTCCCCGCCACCGGCGGCCCCGGCCCGGCCCGGCAAGCCGGTCTCGCCCCGCTGCTGCTGGGAGTCGGCGCGGCAGGGCTCGTGATCCTGCGGAGAAAGCGCAAAACGGCGGGTCGGTGAGACGGAAAAAGCCCCGGAACCGGCTGCGTTTTGCCGGAGAAACCGCTGCAAAACAGAGCGCGCTTCCACGTCCCTGCGACGTGAAAGCGCGCTCTGCACGATCTGCGGTCTCTCTTTGCAGCCGCCAGCGTTCTCCCGGGCGGCTCAAGGCCCGGCGGGGGGCGCTGCGTTCAGCCTGTACAGCTCCTGCAAGCCCTGGAGCAGCAGGTCCTTCTCCAGAATGATCTCATGTTTGCACAGGGGCACGATGAACGGGGCAAGCCCCCCCGTGGCGACGACGCGGTGCTTCATGCCCCGCTCGGCCCAAATGCGCTCGATCAGGCCGTCCAGCATGGCGGCCGCGCCGTACAGCAGACCGCTGCGCATACAGTCCACGGTGTTGGTGCCCACCACCTTGCCGGGGCGCTCCAGGTCGATGCCGGGCAACTGCGCGGTGCGGCCCGTCAGCGCGTCCAGAGAGATGCGCACCCCTGGCATGACCAGGCCGCCCACATAGCGGCTGCCCGGCTCCAGCACCTCCATGGTGGTGGCCGTGCCCATGTCGATGAGAATCAGCGGGGCGGCATACTTCCGCAGGGCCGCCACGGCGACGACGATGAGGTCCGCGCCCATCTGGGCGGGACTGTCCATACAGATCTCAAGCCCGGTCTCCAGGTCCGGCCCCACCGCCAGAGGCTCCCGCCCGAGGAATTTGCGGACCCCGTCGCGCACGGCGGAAAGCACCGGGGGCACCACGGAGGAGATGATGCAGTCTTCCACATCCTCCCGGCGGACGCCGAAGGCCTCCAGCATCTGCCGGATCTCCAGGCCGTACTGATCCGCAGTGCGCGCCCCGTCCGTGGCGATGCGCGCTTCAAAGCGCAGTTCCTCTCCCCGGAAGCAGCCGAGGACGACGTTGGTGTTTCCGATGTCGATGGCCAGCAGCATAGTGTGTTCCTCCTTTGCGTCCGCCATTTGATAAGCCGATTATAGCAAACGCGGGCGAAAATGCAAGGGTCAAGCCAGGAATCTCCGCCGAAAAAACCCCCTGGAAGCTCTGGCCGGGATTGATTTTTTTCCGTCCGTGGGATATAATAGGCAGCGATCACGACAGCGCGCCGCCGAAGCTGCGGCGGTGCGGACACGCCTGAAAGCGGAGGTGAACAAGATGGTTTTGGATGTGGAGCTGCTGCGCAGCGCGCTGGTGGACGAGTGCTACGCCTCCTGTGTGGTTCGCGGCAATGTGAACATGCTGGCGGATACGGACGAGATCATGAATGCGTCCGTCCGGCGGCTGCTGGAGCTGGCCAAGCACTACCGCCTGGACCCGCGCAAATACCAGAAGCCGGACGCGGACGACGAAAGCTGAGCCGCCCCGGCGTGCGCAGCGCCGCCGTCCCCACGCAGCGCGGGGGAGAGGCGGCGCTGTTCCCGTTTGGAGAAAGCGGCGAGAAATGGATTGATTTTTCGGTCTACAGTGTGATAGGATCGATGCATCCCGATCCATCAGGATATCTTCAGCAAAGGAGACGAGACACATGGCATTTTTCGACGATTTGAGCCGCAAGGTCAGCCGGGGAACCAAAAACCTGGCCGACGCCACCCGCCTGAACGCGCTGGTCGCGGAGAGCAAAAAGCAGATCGAGGGGCTGTACCGCAATCTGGGCAGCGCCTACTACGAGGCCCACAGGGACGATTCCGCCGCCGAGCAGCCGGAGCTGATCGCCGCGCTGAACCGCCAGTTTGAGAGCATGGCCCAGGCCCAGGACGCGCTGCGCCAGCTGCGGGGCCTGAGCAAGTGCCCCAACTGCGGCGCGGAGCTGCCCCAGAACTCCCTGTTCTGCTCCACCTGCGGGGCCAGACAGCCCCAGCCGGAATCGCCCGCCCCGACCGGCGTCTGCCCCAACTGCGGCGCGCCCAACCAGCCGGACCACCGCTTCTGCGCCGCCTGCGGCGCGGCGCTGTCCGACGCGCCTTCCGGCTCCGAGGGCGTGTGATGCGCCGACAGCGTGAGGGGAGGTGGGCGCGATGATTCGCCTTTCCGTCCACGGCGAAAGCGCCGTACCCGGCGGGGATCGCACGCATGTCTCCGTCCGCACCCGGTCCGATCTGCGGCTGCTGATGGACCGGGATCTGTTCGCGCATCGGGACATCCTGATCCGGGTGCCGCAGGAGGCTGAGGCGGGTCTGGCGCGGGACGCTGCGCGCTTCGCCGCGTTCCTGAACTTCTTTCAGACCGCGATCCGGGAGCTGACAGAGGCGATGGAAGCCTACAACGCCCGGCTCGTCCGATCGGATGAGGTCCATGTGCGCTTCAACCTTTCGGAGTTTGCCCGCATGAACGCCGGAGGCAAAAGCATCCGGGGCGCACTGGCAAAACTGGGCTGCGCGCTTTTCGACGGGGCCCGTGACAGCACCGGTCTGGCCCTGGCCTTCGAGCTGTTTCAGACGGCCATCCTGATCCATGACGACATCATCGACCACGCCACGCTCCGCAGAAACAAGCCGACGATTCCCTGTGGCTACGCCGCCCGCTGGCAGGAGGCGGGAAAACCCCTGGACAGGGCGGAAACGCGCCACACCGCCGATTCCCTGGCCCTGTGCGCGGGGGACCAGGGCTTCTTCCTGGCCCTCCAAGTGCTGGCTCAGTCCTATCGGGAGGACAGGCAGCTTTATAAGCTGGTGGATTATTTCAACGCCATGGCCCTGAAAACGGTCCAGGGCGAGATCATCGACGTGGCGCTGCCCTTTGAAGAGAAGTACGCCATCACCCGGGAGATCGACCGCTACCGGGCGATCATCGACATTTACAAGCTGAAAACCGCCTGGTACACCGTGGTGGGACCCCTCTGCGCCGGGGCGACCCTGGCGGGGTGTGAGGATGCGGCCCTGCACACGCTGGAGACCTTCTGCGAGAACCTGGGCATCGCCTTTCAGATCCAGGACGACATCATGGGCCTGTTCGGGGAAGAAGCGGCCCTGGGCAAAGCGGTGGGCTCCGACGCCACGGAGTTCAAGCAGACGCTGTTTTATTCTTATATGTGTCAGGACGAAGAGGCCCACCGTCAGCTGCTGCGCTATTACGGCAAGCCCCTCAGCGTGGAAGACCTGCTTTCCCTGCGCCGGCTCCTGGAACGCTCTGGCTCCCTGGCCTACGTGGAGGCCGAGATGGACCGCTACTACGGCGAGGCCCAGCGGGTCCTGGACGGGATCGACTTCCTGCCCGCGGAAAAGAAGGACCCGCTCTACGGCCTGATCTCCTTCCTGCGCTACCGAAACAAGTGAGGCCGCATCCGCCGGAGAACAACCCCACGTCTGCCGTCCACCCACGCCCAAAAAAGCGGTTGACAAATCCCTGAAATCTGCTATAATACTCCTTGCTTCAATTGCGGGAGTGCTGGAACAGGTAGACAGGCAGGCTTGAGGTGCCTGTGTCTCACCATAGACGTGAGGGTTCAAGTCCCTTCTCCCGCACCAGAAAAAGCCTCGTCGTAAGACGAGGCTTTTTCAATGAAGTCGCCCTCTTCGAGGGCGAATGAAGACGCTTCGCTCATGAAGAAATGAAGACGCTCCTGCGGAGCTAATTGAGAACGTGGGCGACTTCGCTTCATTAGGCGGCGAAGCCGCCGTCTTCATTCACGAGCGGAGCGAGTGACTTCATTAGTCGGCTGTGCCGACGTCTTCATTAAACTCCCGTTTTTTCATTTCTCCCGTTTTCCTTGATTCATTCACAAAAAATGGAGAAATACAATGGTGGTTTTTGCCCAAAAAGAACGCTACGGATTTGAGGACTTCCGCCGCCTTGTGGCGGTGCTGCGAGGCCCCGGCGGCTGCCCCTGGGACGCGGTCCAGGATCACCACAGCATCCGGCGCAATCTGCTGGAGGAGGCCTACGAGCTGGCCCAGGCTCTGGACCGGGAGGACCTGGAGAACATGAAGGAGGAACTGGGGGACGTGCTGCTCCAGGTGCTCTTCCACGCCCGGCTGGAGGAGGAGCGGGGGAGCTTCACCATCGACGAGGTCTGCGACGCGGCGGTGAAGAAGCTGATCTTCCGCCACCCCCACGTCTTCGGCGACATGGCCGGGGCCACCCCGGAGGAGGCGCTGCGCAACTGGGACGCGAAAAAACGCGTGGAAAAGCAGCAGCGCAGCGTCGCCCAGGCCATGGCCGACGTGGCCGAAACGCTCCCCGCCCTCTGGCGCGCCGACAAGCTGCTGAACAAGGCGGAACAGGCGGGTTTTGAGCCGGAAGACGCCGAAAAAGCCCGCGAGACGCTGCAAGCGGAGACGGCGCGCCTGTGCGCGGCGGAAGCGGAGGACCGGGAGGACGCCCTGGGAAACCTGCTTCTGGCGGCGGTCCGGGTGGGCCGCCGTGCCGGGGCGGACCCGGAGCGGGCCTTGCACCGGGCCTGTGAACGCTATATCGTCCGCTTCCGGGAGGCGGAGGCGGGTACAGGCGCATAGGTTTGCCGTCCCCGGCTTTCAGCGCAAACCATGCATCATGATAAAAGCTCCTGCTGCCTGAGAGGCGACAGGAGTTTTTATCTGGCGCGTATTTTCATAGGTTCTATCAAGAAAACGCATTCAGGCCTGCACGTTACCATACCGAACTCACACTGAAATAGCATTCAGAACGATTGAGACTCCAGTTTACTCAAAGCATAGGAGAACAAATCGTCGCTGATATGTCGGTTTGCAAGTTTCAGCGTTTCCAGGGCGCGTCTGGTTCGATCCACGGAGAGGAGCTTTTCTTCGTAAGCAAAGAGCAGCACGCCGATCGTCCCCATGATGCGAAGCCCCATGGATTTTGCGACAGCACGGCCTTTCGCCTCGTCCATCAAGAGTACGTCTGCCTTCACGCCGTCGGCATATACGATCGCTTCGCTCTCTCCCAAATCCAGGCCGTTTGCCCGGCGCAGGATATCGACAGCTCTTGGCTCGTTTAAAGTCACCACACGAAGAAACGCACAGCTTGAGATTTGCTTTGCCTCCTCTGCAAACCTGGGATTGGAGGTCAGTTCGGCGTAAACCGCTTCCGGCAGCAGTACTTCACCAAACAACGGCGCCAGAAGCGGCAGACTGTCCGCTTTCATCAAGGAAATCAGCGGCGTAGTATCCGAAACGACGATCATACCGCTCTCAACTCCCGCAGTTTTGAAAATTCGCCAAGTTCTTCGTCCAGCTCTTTACGGGATTGACAAAGGTAGGGAATCCCAATGGCGTCATACAGCTCGATCAGTTCCATTTTACGAATACCAAGCAGCTCGGCTGCCCGCCCGTGAGATATGACAAGCCGCCGGATCAATGGATACAGAAGCAAAGCACGCTGCTCCAGAGAGATGTCCTGTTCTTTCCAGTCCAGATAGGGCGCCATACCACGCGGAATCGTCACGGGAATCGTGATCATGTCCATACATCGTACCTCCTTGCTCTCTGCAATCAGAATTATTATAACAGAAGTATGGTTTGAATACAAGGATTTCATCGACCCGCGAAACTGCGCCGGAAACGCAAAACAATCCCGCCGACATCAATCGACGGGATTGTTTTGGTGTCGGCGGCGGGGCTCGAACCCGCACGGGTCTCCCCAGCGGATTTTAAGTCCGCATTGTCTACCGATTCCAACACGCCGACGCGGGAGAAACGTCCCACTGTTGGCCCCATTATAGCGGCCCCGCTGCGGACTGTCAAGCGCTGTCTTTTTGCGCAAAAAACAAAAGGGGAGAGGGCGCGAGACCCTCTCCCGATTGGATGTGCTGTGTTACGCGGCCTGTGCGGGCTTCCGCAGGAGCTGGGGCGCGATGGCCGCTCCCACCAGGACTACGCCGATCACGTCGGTCAGGATGCCGGGGTAGATCAGCAGGAGGCCCCCCGCGATGCAGAGAACCCGCTGCCAGACCTGCATGGGGGCTTTGACGAAGCCCTCCAGCGCGGCGGCAATGCCGAACATGCCGATGGCGGCGGTGACGATGCCCAGCACGGCGGCCCCAAGGCCCTCGTTCATCAGCAGAAGACTGGGCTCCAGCGCGAAGATATAGGGCACCAGGAAGGCGGCAATGGCCAGGCGTGTGGCGTTCAGGCCGGTTTTCATCGGGTCGGATTTGGCAATGGCGCTCCCGGCGTAGGCTGCCAGGGCCACCGGGGGCGTGATGTCCGCCACGATGCCGAAGTAGAAGACGAAGAAGTGGGCGGCGATCTTGTCGATGCCCAGCTGGATCAGGATGGGCGCGCAGGTGAAGGCCATGATGCAGTAGTTGGCCGTGGTGGGCACGCCCATGCCCAGGATGATGCAGCAGAGCATGGTGAGAAACAGGGCGATCAGGGTGGAGAGCATGGGGATGGGGATGCTGCGGGAGACGGCGATGACCCCGTTGATGAGCCCGGAGGCCAGGCCGGTGACGGTGATGCACCCGGCGATCACGCCCGCCATGGAGCAGGCGGCGGCCACGGTGATGCAGCTGCGCCCGCCGGCCTCCAGGGAGCCGAAGATCATCTCCCAAAGCCGCTTCCCGGTATTCGCGGAGATCGGCTTGCCGGTTTCCTCCCGGCTCTCGGTGAACAGTGCGGGCAGGCTGACCACGATGCTGGCCAAAATGGCGATGCTGGCGCTCCACTGGAGGGAGCGCAGGTTGGTGGACACCAGCCAGATTAGCAGCACCAGGGGCAGCAGCAGATAGATGCGCTTGGCCAGCACCCGGAAGCGGGGCAGCTCCTCCCGGGGGATGCCGGAGAGGCCCAGCTTTTTGGCCTCCAGATGGACGCTGAGGAAGATGCCGCCGAAGTAGAGCACGGCGGGTAGAATGGCCCAGAGGGCGATCTGGCCGTACTTCTGTCCGGTGTTCTCCGCCATCAGAAAAGCGGCCGCGCCCATGATGGGGGGCATGATCTGGCCGCCGGTGCTGGCTGCCGCCTCGACTGCGGCGGAGAACTCGGGGCGATAGCCGGTCTTCTTCATCATGGGGATGGTGACGGAGCCGGTGGTGACGGTGTTGCCCACGCTGCTGCCGCTGACCATGCCGCAGAGGGCGGAGGAGATGACCGCCACCTTGGCCGGGCCGCCGGAGGAGGAGCCCGCCAGGGAGTTGGCCATGTCGATGAAGAAGCTGGCGATGCCGGTGCGCTCCAGGAACGCGCCGAAGATGATGAACACCGCAATGAATTTCAGACAGACCTGAATGGGCGTGGCCATGACGCCGCCGGTGGTGTAGAACAGGGTGTAGACCACCCGGGCCAGCACCTGGGAGAAGGTCCGGTCCGGCTGACTGAGCAGATTGACGAAGGTGTAGATCAGCAGCGCCCCGGCCACGCAGAGGATGGGCAGGCCGACGCAGCGGCGGCACAGCTCCGCCAGGGCCAGCACGCCCACCACGCCCAGGGCGATGGTGAAGGGCGTCAGCTTGCTGGCGCTGGTGTAAACCGTGACAAAGGCGGTGTAGTTGAAGCGGAAGTAGAAGAACGCGCCCGCGCCCAGCAGCATGATGACGATATCATACCAGGGCATGGTGTTGGGGCGCACATGGCTCTTGCGGATCGGGTAGGTGAGATAGCCCATCAACAGAATCAGTCCCAGGAAGGTGCTGAGACGCACGGGCAGATCCTCCGTGGAGAACAGGGTGGACCAGATGCAATAGACGGAGAAGGCGCTCATGACGTAGCGGATGACCCGGGCGGGGATGCCCGTCCAGACCCGCGTTGCGCTCTCCCGGTCGAATTGCCGCAGGATGTCCTCGCCTCCGGTCGGCTGTTCCAGTGTGGCGGTTTGTTTCATTCCCATCCGGGACCTCCTGACGTAATGAAATAAGTGTGCATCCCATCCCCCGGGAGGGGGGAAGGGATGCTGCATGGTGCATGGGACGGTAAGTACCGCGGCGGGATGCCTCAGTAGGTGGAAGCGGGGATGGTGACGGCGCTGTAGAAGGGGCTGGAAGAGAGCAGCGCGTCGGTGTGGGCATCATCCAGGCTGACCAGATAGACGTTGTTGCCGGCGGCCAGGTCGGTGATGGCGGGGGTGGGGGCCCCGGCTACGATGAAGGCCGCGTCGATCTTGCCGTCCTTGAGGCTGTCGGCGGAGTCGCCGAAGCTCTGGTACACGGGGCTGATGTCGCTTTCTGTGAGGCCGTAAGCGCCCAGCACGTCAATGGCGTTGAAGTAGACGCCGCTGCCCACCGCGCCGATGGAGACGGACTTGCCCGCCAAGTCGGCCACCGTGGCGATGGAGGACTTGGTGGTGACGATCTGCACCTGCTCCATGTAGAGGGCGGCCACCACGGAGAAGCCGGTGACGGCCTCGTCGAACAGGCGCTCGCCGTGATAGGCATAGCTCAGCACGTCGCTCTGGGCGAAGGCGATCTGTACGTCGCCGGCGCTCATGTCCTCGATGTTGGCCTTGCTGCCGCCGGAGGTGACGGCGGTGACGGTGAAGTCGTTGTTGTTGGAGACGAAGGAGGCCAGCACACCGCCGAAGCCGTAGTAGGTGCCGGTCTCGCCGCCGGTGCCGAAGGTCAGGTTGGCCACGGCGCCCTCGCCCGCGCCTTCCTTGACTTCAGCGACCTCCAGGCCCTTTTCGGCAAAGTAACGCGCCGCGCCGGGGTGGTAGGGCACGCTGGCGACGGAAGCTGCGAAAGCCAGATCCAGCTCCGCGCCCTTGGCGTGCTGGTCGGCGATGGCGGCCTGGTTCTCAAAGATGGTGGAGACGAAGTTGTAGATCTCCTCCTCGGCCACATCGTCCCGGGCGATGATGACCGCGCCCACCGCTACGGTGGTGGTGTCGGACTTGGCGGCGGGAGCGGACGCGCCGCCCTCCGGCGTGCCGGTTTCTCCGCCCTGGGCCGCAGGGGCCGCGCCGCAGGCGGCGAGGGAGAGGGCCAGCGCCAGAGCCAGCGCCAGTGCAAGCAGTTTCTTCATGATGGTTCCTCCTGTGATGTAGTAGTGTCGCACACAGGCCCAGCCCGTGCGCCTTGCAGTAACGCCGCTATTTTATCCGAATTACGCCCGTTTGTCAAGGAACGGTGCAGGATTCTGTCGCAGTTCATGCGGACGCTTTCATACAAAAAAGCCGCCCGGACGGCGGCGTCCGGGCGGGGGCGGGGCATTTCAGGTCAGCAGACAGCTCAGCAGCGTGAGGATGGGCAGACCGCCCTGCATCAGCAGGATCTTGGGGCTGCTGCTGACGGCCCCGTAGGCGGCCACGCCCACGATGTAGCACATGAGCGCCGCCACCGCCGCCTTGCTGTCGAAGGCGAAGACGGCCACCAGGATCAGCACGGCCAGCAGACCGTTGTAGACCCCCTGGTTTTTGAACAGGGTGCTGACGGACTTGCGCTGCAGTTCCTCCCGGCTCATGCCGAAGACGCGGCTGGTGCGCTCCGAGTCAGTGGCGAGGGTCTCCAGATAGAAGATGTAGAAGAACTCCAGCACCACCAGCACCGCGCACACCTTTGTGAGAGCAGACATGTTTTTTCCTCCTTGTATCGTAAGTATGGTTTGATAAAACGGCGGCAGATTTTTTCGGAAAAAGACAAAAAAAGCTATTTCCTTCTCCGCTTTTTTGTGGTAAACTGACAGTGAAACAGAAACCCAATACCATCAACGACGGAGGGAAACAAGATGAATGAATTTTTGCCCGCAGCTTTTTTTGATCCCAACTACTACACCGCGCTGTTCACCGACGCCATGGAGGCGCAGCGGCAGCACATGGAGCAACAGCAGACGGTTTCACAGATGGTCAAAGCGGTCACCGACTACTTTGAGGCCTTTCGCAAGCTCATGCCCGGCTACCAGCAGTTTGCGCTCCAGACCAGCTTCATGACCTTCATGCAGCAGGCGGCGATGACCAAGTGGGAGTTCTGAAACGCTGACCAGGGACGGGGCGGGCGTCGCCCCCTGCATCATCCGGCAGGGGGCGGGCCTGCCCTTTTCCTGCGCTCAGAGGGAGGGGTTCACATGGACCATGACGTGCTTGACCTTCGGGAAAGCCGCCTCCACGTCGTCGTGGAGCTGTTCGGCGATCTCGTGGGCCCGCACCAGGGACAGCCGCCCGTCCACCGCGATCTCCAGCTCAATGTAGATGCGGTTGCCGAAGGTCCGGGTCAGCAGCCGATCCAGGCTCCGCACGTCCGGGTGGGCCAGGATGCGCGCCCGGATGGCCGCCTCCGTCTCCTCGTCGCAGCTGCGGTCCACCATCTTGTCCATGGCGTCCCGGAAGATGTCCAGGGCCGCTTTGACGATGAAGGCGCAGATCACAACGCTGGCCAGGGGGTCCAGGATGGGCAGGCCCAGCCGCGCCCCGGCAATGCCCACCAGCGCGCCCACGGAGGAGAAGGCGTCGGAGCGGTGGTGCCAGGCGTCGGCCATCAGGGCGGGGGAGTCCAGCGCCCGGGCATAGCGCCGGGTGTACCAGAACATCCCCTCTTTGACGGCGATGGAGACCAGCGCCGCCGCCAGGGCCGCCAGGCCGGGCACGCTCAGTTCCGCGCTCTGGCCCTGGATGATGGTCTGCAAGCCGCCGTAGCCGATGAAAAGGCCGGTGATCAGCAGCACCACGGCCAGAATCACCGCCGCCACGCACTCCAGGCGCTCATGGCCGTAGGGGTGCTCCCGGTCGGAGTCCCGGGCGGAAAGGCGCATCCCGATCATCACCACCACGGTGCTGAACACGTCGGAGCAGGAGTGTACCGCGTCGGAGACCATCGCGCCGGAGTGGGCCAGCAGTCCGGCCAGCAGCTTCAGCAGACTCAGCAGCACGTTGGCCAGAATGCTGACCCAGGAGACGTGCATGGCAGCCCGAGACGGTTCTTCCATCGGCGTTCCCCCCCTTGTCAGAACCCCCGCACGGGGCGGGGAATACGAATCATTCTATGTCAGGTTTCCCCATCATAGCCCATTGGCCCCAAAAAATCAAGCGCTTGACAAGGCCGGGACAAAGGCACTATAGTAATGGAAGAACGCGACACATTCGGCCCGGAACGGAGGGGATGTCAGTATGAGAACCGCGCTGCGCAACAAGCTTTGGGAGGCCACTGTCTCCATCCTGCCCATCGCGCTCATGGTCCTGCTCATCTCCTTCACTCCTCTGGCGGAGCTGAGCGACCGGGAACTGGGGGTGTTTCTGCTCTCGTCCCTGCTCCTGATTTTGGGCATCGGCCTGTTTAACCTGGGGGCGGACCTGGCCATGACCCCCATGGGGGAGCACACCGGGGAGGGCCTCACCAAGTCCAACCGCCCCGCGCTGCTGCTCTGGGCCTCCTTCATCCTGGGCCTGCTCATCACCGTGGCCGAGCCGGACCTGGCTGTCCTGGCCGGGCAGGTGCGGGCCGTTCTGGACGGGACGCTGCTGGTGTTCACCGTGGGCGTGGGCGTGGGGCTCTTTCTGCTGCTGGCGGTGCTGAAGATCCTCTTTCGGAAGGACCTTTCCTCCCTGCTGCTGTTTTTTTATCTGCTGCTCTTCGCCCTGGCGGCCCTGCTGCTGGAGACGGGCCGGGGCGGCTTCCTGCCCATGGCCTTCGACTCCGGAGGCGTGACCACCGGCCCCATCACCGTGCCCTTCATCATGGCCCTGGGGGTGGGCATTGCCATGACCGTGGGCGGCCGGGACGCCCACAGCAACAGCTTTGGCCTCATCGCCCTGTGTTCCGTGGGCCCGGTGCTGGCGGTGCTGCTGCTCAGCCTGGCGGCCCGGGGGGAGATGCAGTACGCCCTGCCGGACTATTCCCTGGACGCCCACCTGGGCCCCGCCCTCTGGCACACGCTGCTGGAGGTCATGGCGGAGGTGGGGCGCTCCCTGCTGCTGATCGCCCTGGTGTTCGGACTGCTGCAGGTCACGGTGCTGCGCCTGCCCCGGCGCAAGCTGCTGCAGCTGGCCGTGGGCGCGCTCTACACCTTTCTGGGCCTGGTGATCTTCCTCACCGCCGTGACCGTGGGCTTCATGCCCGTGGGTTTCCGGCTGGGGCTCCAGCTGGCGGAGGGGAACCAGACGGCCCTGGTGATTCTGGGCTTCGTCATCGGCATGGTGGTGGTGCTGGCGGAACCGGCGGTCCATGTGCTGAACCTGCAGGTGGAGGAGATCACCGCCGGGGAGGTGACGAAACGCCAGATGATGCTCGCCCTCAGCGTGGGCGTGGGCGTCTCCATCGGCCTTTCCCTGCTGCGCATCCTCCTGGGTTTCTCTCTGCTGTACTATCTGATCCCCGGTTATCTCATCAGCCTGGGGCTGTCCTTCTTCGTCCCCCGGCTCTACACGGCCATCGCCTTCGACTCCGGCGGCGTGGCCAGCGGGCCGCTGACCAGCAGCTTCATCCTGCCCATGGCCATCGGGGCCTGCGTCACCCTCCGGGGAGAGCAGGAGGTGCTGTCCAGCGCCTTCGGCATCGTCTCCATGGTGGCCATGACCCCGCTCATCACCATCCAGGCCCTGGGCTTCCGGGCGGTGCTGGCCGCCCACGTCCGGCGTCGGCGGGCCATGCGGCGCATCCTTTCCGCCGACGACGCGCAGATCATCTACTTTGAGTATTGAAAGGGGGCAGCGGCCGTGGCCATCCCGTTTTTGCAGCGCGGCGGCGCACCGGAGCCGGGGACCCCACAGTTGGCCCCCGGGCGGCTGGAACTGGTCATCACCATCGTGGAGAAGGGCAAGGCTGGCTTCTACGCCGACCTGATCCAGGGCTTCGAGGCCAACATACAGCTCATCCTGCCCGCCAAAGGCACCGCCAGTCTGGCGCTGCTGCAATTGCTGGGCCTGTCGGACTACGAACAGGCGGCGATCCTCAGCGTCGTGCGCTATGAGCGGCTGGAGGCGCTGATGGAGACTTTGGAGCAGAAGTTTCGCTCCATCAAAGGCGGGAAGGGCGTCTCCATGGCCATCCCCTTTTCCAGCCTGATCGGCACGGCCATCTACGGCTTTCTCAGCAACGACAAACGCACCGTCAGGGGGGGAACGACATGAACGAGCGCACGCATGAGCTGATCGTCTGCATCATCAACTCCGGCTTTTCCGAGACCGTCATGGACGCGGCCCGGGAGGCGGGGGCCACCGGCGGCACCATCCTGCGGGGCCGCGGCACGGCCAACCAGGAGGCGGAGGCCTTTTTCCAGATCACCATCCAGCCGGAGAAGGAGCTGGTGCTGATTCTGGTCCGAACGGAGAGCCGGGACGCCATTCTGCGCGCCATTTACCACGCCGCCGGGCTGGGCACGGCGGGGCAGGGCATCGCGTTCTCCCTCCCGGTGGACAGCACCGCCGGACTCCCCGGCAGCCCCAGCGCCCTGGGGCGCTGAACGCCGGGACTACAAAACCGCCGGAAGCCCCCGGACGAACGCACACTTGCTTCGTCCGGGGGCTTCCGGCGATTTCGAACAATTCCGTCGATTTTTTCCGCATTTTCGTGGAGCCTTTCCGGTGGTTTCGAACATTTACGTCGATTTCTTCTGACGTTTCAGCAGTCTGACCAGGCCGCGCACGCCCTTGAACAGCAGCATACCGACCAGATACACCAGGGCGATCAGAATGACCAGCAGCAGAAAATCCAGCATCGTCCAAGCCCTCCCTCTGCGCGCTTTGCCGCGCTTTTTTTCGTGGATTGGATTTATTCTATCCTATTTCACCAAAAAAAGCAATAGAAAATCTGCGCGATGGAGAAAAGGCCGGACCGCTGCCGCCAGCCTTCGACAGGGGGGCGGAGACGCGGGAAAAAGAGGCGGGAACGGTGGCGAACTCTGCCGGAACCCGTCACGGCGACGGGGAAGGGTTATCGAAAATGTTTTTCATATGTTCGATAGAACTTGCGGCCGAAACGGTTGAAAAAGTGCCTGAAATATGTTACTTTATTCGTGAAATCGCGGTGAAAGCTTGAGATTACAGACATTACAGCCGTAGACTTTCCACGCAACGGAGGGAATAATATGGAAACAAGGATCAAAGTGATGCTCGCGGACGCCAGCGAGGACTTCCGCAGTCTGCTGGCCCAGGCGCTGGGGGAGGAAGCGGACCTGGAGCTGGTGGCCTCCGCCGGGGACGGCCAGGAGGCCCTGCGGCTGCTGCGGGAGACGGCCCCGGACGTGCTGCTGCTGGACCTGGTGCTGCCTGGCCTGGACGGGATGGAGCTGCTGCGCCGGATGGGGGAGACCGGGGCCAATCCGGCGGTGCTGGTGGTGTCCGCTTTTTTCAATGATAAGATGATCGCCGAGGCCGCGGCCCTGGGGGCCTATTACTTCATCCCCAAGCCCTGCGACGTGGGAGCCCTTCTGGCCAGGGTGCGCCAGTGTACGGAGCTGCCGGAGGACACCCAGCCCTACGATAGCACCCAGCGCTATCTGGACCAGGAGACGGAACTGGAGCGGGCCGTCACCGACGTGATCCACGAGATCGGCGTCCCGGCCCACATCAAAGGTTACCAGTACCTCCGGGAGGCGATCATCATCACGATCCACGACATGGACGTGATCAACGCGGTGACCAAAGTGCTCTATCCCGCCGTGGCCCGGAAGTTCAGCACCACCCCCAGCCGTGTGGAGCGGGCCATCCGCCACGCCATCGAAGTGGCCTGGGACCGGGGCGACCTGGAGACGCTGCAAAAGTTCTTCGGCTACACCGTCAGCAACATCAAAGGCAAACCCACCAACAGCGAGTTCATCGCCATGATCGCGGACTGCCTGAGCCTGCGGAGAAAGGCCCAGGCGCGGTGAGAAACCGTCAACGGCGTTGCCGCTGCGGAACCGCGCCGCGAGTCAGGATGGGCAAACACCCCTTGACATCCCCCTCAAACGCGGTATAATAAATATATAAAAGGCGTTGCCGAAAAGCGGCCCGCCCAAGAACATCTAGCTTGTATGAGAAGCCGTCACTTGGCCGAGTGGCGGCTTCTGCTCTTTACAGTGACCGTGATCGTGAAACGAAACACATGAAACGTCAATGTAATCGGCATACGCGCACCCCCTTTCGGGTGGTGTGGCGGAACCGCCTTTTTTCACTTTGGCAACGCCTGCCCTCGCGGGCAAGTTGATTTTACAGGATTCGGCAGGCTTTGTCAATCACAAGGAAAGAAGCCAAATCAGAACATTGCTCCGCCTCTCCCGCTTCTGCGGAAAGGGCGGAGCAATGCTTTGCGTTCATTTCCTGCGGAAGAAGTCCTCAAACTCCGCCCGCTCCTCCTGGGTGCGGAGGAAGTCGAAGCTGTCCGCCTCCAGCGCCGCATCCTCGGAGCTGTGCCAGGCCGTGTCCGGCGCGTCTTCCAGGGGTTCCGGCGGGACAGGCTCCGCCGCGTTCAGGAACGTGCGGGTCCGCTTCCGGGCAGCGGCCTCTTCCGGCGGGACCAGCAGAAATTCGGACTCCTGCTGCGGTGCGCCCTCGTCCTCCGGCGCTTCCTCGAAACTCCGCTGGCCCAGGCCGAAGTACTCCGGCTGCGGCTGCGGCTGCGGTGGCGGGAGGGGCTGGGCCTCCTGGGGCTGCTCCGGCACCCGCTGCCGCTGGGCGGCGGCCTCCCTGGCCTGCTTGACGGCCTGCTTGTACCTGCGGCGGCGCAGCTGGTAGCGGATGACCAGGGTCAGATAGATGGCCAGCAGCAGGATCAGGCCCCCGGCCAGCAGCAGGAAGGCGGGGCTATGTAAGGTCTCCTGAATGTGGCTGACGATGTAGCGGGAGCGGCTCAGGTCCACGCCGGTGGCGGCCACCAGTTTCACGGTGCCGTAGTTTTGCCCGCCCTTGATGACGCTGACCTCGCCCAGCACCTCTCCCGCCGTCACCGGGGCGGTGACGATCTTGCCCTGCTGGAGGGAGTAGACCGTCATCTCCAGGTCAAAGGCCTTGGCGTCGTATTGGTTGGGCAGCAGCAGGGTGATGGCGGCGGCGGGACGGAGGTTGACGTAGTCGGCGTCGCTGCCCAGATTCACGTCCACGGAGGCGATGTTTTTGGTGGGACTCAGCACCTCCTGATAGCTGTAGTTGGAGAAGACCCAGTCGAAGAGGGTCACGGCGTCCCGGAAAGCGCTGACGCCGGCGTCGCCCCGCTGGCCGCCGTAGACCGCGGCCAGAAGCTGGATGCCGCTTTCCTCGTCCTCGGCGGAGGAGACGATGCAGTATCCGGCGTAGGCGTTGTAGCCGGTCTTGATGCCGGTGGCGCGCTGGTAGCGGTAGCCGCTGCCGTAGACGCCGTCGGACACCAGCAGCGGGTTGGTGGTCTTCAGGGAGCGGGCCCCGGAGCGGTCGGTTTCGGGCACGTCGTAGGTCTTGGCGGTGCAGATGCGCCAGAGCAGCTCGTGGCGGGTGGCCTCCAGGGCGATGCGGGCCATATCCCCGGCGGTGGAGTAGTTCTCTTCGGCGTAGAGCCCGCTGGGGTTGGTGAACTGCGTGGCGGTGCAGCCCAGGCGCTCGGCGCGCTCGTTCATCTTTTCCACGAAAGCGGCTTGGTCTCCGGCCACGTACTCGGCGATGGCGTTCGCCGCGTCGTCGGCGGAGGCGAGGATGGCGCAGTAGAGCAGATCGTTCAGGGTGATGGTCTCCCCCTCCGTCAGCAGACGGGTGGCTTCCGTGCCCAGGTCGGCCACGGCGGCGGCGGAGACCTGGGTTTCGCCCGACAGGGAGACCTCTCCCTGCTCGATGGCCTCCACCGCCAGCAGCGCGGTCATCAGCTTGGCGGTGTCCGCCGGGTAGACCCGTGCGTCGGCGCGCTGGGTAAAGAGCGCCTCTCCGGTCTTCTGGTCCATGATGACGGCGGAATAGGAGCTCAGACTGGGGCCGGGGCCGTCAAAGGAGCTGTCCTGACTGCTCAGGAGGCTGTCTGACGCCGCCGCGGGGACCGCCAAAGCGACAAAAAGGGCGAAGCTCAGACACCAAACGAAAAAAAGAGAAAAAAATTTTATTTTTTTCATGTTATTCTCCCGAAAAGTATGATAGAATGAAACACAACGAGTCACCCGCCGCCGCGCTTCCGCCAGAGCGGGGGCGGACCCGGGAAAGCCTGTAACATTATATAAGATTTCTGCGGGAAAAGCAACTGAATCTTTTCCGCGCCGGGAGGAAGTCATGCCGCTGCGAAAAAGCGAGAGATGGGCCGTGGGCCTGACGGCGCTGAGCCTGGCGCTGACGCTGGGCTATCACGCGGGCACGGCCCGCCGTGCCCCGGAGGTGACGGTGCGTGCGGAATCCCTGGCCCGCCCCCCGGCGACAGAGACGCTGCGGGAGACGGAGCGGATCAACCTGAACACCGCCACGGAGGAGGAACTGACCCGGCTGCGCGGCGTGGGCGAGGCGCTGGCACAGCGGATTGTGGCATATCGGGAGGAGCACGGCCCCTTCCGGCGTGTGGAGGAGATCACCCGCGTGAACGGGATCGGACAGGCGGTTCTGGAGAACAATTGGTCTATTCTGACTGTGGAGGAGGATACGACATGAAGTTACTGGTCGTGGACGATGAAAAGGTGCTGGTTAAGGGCCTGAAATTCAACCTGGAGCAGGAGGGCTACACAGTGGACGTCTGCTATGACGGGGCCACTGCGGTGGAAATGGCGCGCATGGGGCAGTACGATCTGATCCTGATGGATCTGATGATGCCGGGCAAGGACGGCCTGACCGCCAGCAAGGAGATCCGGGAGGTTTCCAACATCCCCATCATTATGCTGACGGCCCGGGACGAGGAACGGGACAAGCTGCTGGGTTTCGAGTACGGCGCGGACGACTACATCACCAAGCCCTACAACATCCTGGAGCTCAAGGCGCGGGTCCGGGCGCTGCTGCGGCGCGCCAGCATCACCCCGCCCCCGGAGGAGGAGCCGGCCCGGAAGCTGACAATGGGCGGTATCACCCTGGACTTCGACCGCCGCAGCGCCTTTCTGGACGGGCGCGAGGTGAACCTGACGGTGAAGGAGTTCGAGCTGATCAGCCTCCTGATGCGCAACGAGGGCAAGGTGTTCAGCCGGGAGAACCTGCTGGACATCATCTGGGGCCACGACTACTACGGCGAGGAACGCACCGTGGATGTTCACGTCCGCCGTCTGCGGGAGAAGATCGAGCGCAACCCGGCCCACCCGGAGCATCTGGTCACCAAATGGGGCGTGGGCTACTTCTTCCGCAAGTGAGCCGTCGGTTCCTCTATGGAAGCGATCCCGAGCAGACTTGGGGTATGATGCCTTATGACGTGGAACCTACAGAAAAAACACAAATTCAGTATGCAGTTCACCTTCCTGCTGATCTTCGTGGCCTTCATCGGGGTCAGTACGGTGCTGCTGAACGTGTTCCCCACCACCACCTCCCGTGACGTGGTCATGGCCAACAAGGAGCGCGCACTGCTGAATCAGGGCAACGTCCTGTCTTCCTCCCTCTCCGGGCTGGAGCGCCTGAGCGCCGAGGGCGTGAGCCATGTGATGGAGCTGGTGGTCCCGGGGGACTATGACCGGATTCTGGTGACGAACCGGGCCGGGGACATCCTCTACGACACCGCGCCCAATCCGGCCGGGGAAGGGGAGAGCGCCCCCCTGCGCAGCGCCCGGAGCGGAGAGAGCCAGTTCTATTGCAGCTACGACGGCGACGCCTTTCGCAGCGAGGTCATCACCCCGGTGATGAGCTACGGCAGTTTGATCGGCAGCGTCCATATCTTTGACAACGATCTGGAGCAGGCCAGGACCATCCACTCTGTGGAGCTGCGGCTGCGGAGCATCTCTGTGCTGCTGTTCATCCTGTCCGTCCTCACGGTCCTGTTCGTCACGCTGCGGCTGACCCGGCGGCTCCGGGAGCTGGCCGGGGCCATGCGCACGGTCCGGGAGGGCGACCTCTCCCGGCGGGTGGCGGTGAAAGGCCAGGACGAAGTGGCGGAACTGGCCGAGACCTTTAATAAAATGACGGACCGCCTGGAGAGCACCGAGGAACTGCGGCGGCGCTTCGTCTCCGATGCCAGCCACGAGCTGCGCACCCCCCTGGCGGGCATTCGCCTGCTGAGCGACAGCATCGCCCAGAGCGACGACATGGACGTGGCGCTCATGCGGGAGTTCGTCAGCGACATCGGCATGGAGGCCGAGCGCCTCCAGCGGCTCACCGAAAAGCTGCTGCGCCTGACGCGGATGGACAGCGGCGTGGTCAGCGAGCGGACCGAAGTGGAACTGGCCCCCCTGGTGGAGCGCTGCGTCCACCTGCTCCAGCCTCTGGCCGCGCAGAAGCAGGTGCAGTTCGAAACGGAGCTGGAGCCGGGCGTCCGTATCTGCGCGGCGGAGGACGACCTGTTCCAGATCGTGTTCAACCTGGCGGAGAACGCCGTCAAGTACAACCGGGAGGGCGGAACCGTCTTCCTGCGCCTGTGCGCCGAGGACGGTCAGGCCGTTCTGGCGGTGGAGGACACGGGCATCGGCATCCCGGAGGAGGATCTGCCACACATCTTCGTCCGCTTTTACCGGGTGGACAAGAACCGCTCCCGGGCCATCGGCGGCAGCGGATTGGGCCTCTCCATCGTCCATGACGCGGTGGAGGCCAACGGCGGGGAGATTCGAGCGGAGCGCCGGGAGCCGGAGGGCACCCGCTTCCTGCTGCGTTTCCCGCTGCTGGAAGAAAAGCGGGAGGAGAAGGAGGAAAGCGTATGAGCTTCTGGCCCGTGCCGGACGTGATGAAGCGCAGTATCTACGAACTCAGCCCCCGCCTCTTTACCAACCGGGGCGTCCGCTTCCTGCTGCTGGACATCGACAACACCCTGGCCCCCTACACGCTGCACGAGGCCACGCCAAGGATGCGCGGCTGGGTCCGGGACATGGAGGCCGCCGGGCTGCGGCTTTTCATCCTCTCCAACAACCGGGGTAGCCGCCCGGAAACCTTTGCCGCCGCCCTGGGCCTGCCCTACCGGAAACACGCCCGCAAACCCTTCCCCAGGGCCGCCCGGGAAGTGATGGCCCAGGAGGGCTTCACCCCGGCGGAGACCGCCTTCATCGGGGACCAGATCTACACGGACACCCTCTGCGCCCGCCGCTGCGGCTGCTTTGCTGTGCTGGTCCGCCCCATCGCCTTCAGCAACATCTGGCTCAGGCTGCGCTACTGGCTGGAGTTCCCCTTCCGCCTGAAAGCGCGCTGGAACAATTTGTAATAGTATCGAAACAGAATCAGGAGATCAGACCATGACACGCATCGAAAAACTGCAAGCAGAGTTGAGCAAACGGGACCTGGACGCCGTCGTTCTCTTTTCCGAATCCAACGTCCGCTACGCCGGACAGTTCGCCTTTACCGACGGCGCGGTGGCGGTGGCCCGGGACCGGGCGCTGCTGCTGACCGACTCCCGCTACATCGAGGCCGCCCAGGCCGAAGCCAGGGATGTGGAGGTGCGCCTGGCCGACGCCAAACACCCCCTGACGGCGCAGCTCCGGGACTTCCTCTCCGGCTGCAAGCGCATCGCGGCGGAGGAACAGCGTCTGCCCTACGCCGACTGGAAGCGCCTGGAGGAAAAGCTGGAGACCGCGCTGCTGCCGGGGGACGAAGTGCTCTCCGCGCTGCGGGCGGTGAAGGACCCGGAGGAGATCGCCGCGCTGACGGCGGCCCAGCGCATCGCCGAACAGGCGCTGGAGGAAGTGCTGCCCTTCCTCCGCCCCGGCGTCAAAGAACGGGACATCGCGGCGGAACTGACCTACCGGATGATGCGCCTGGGCGGGGAGGGCAACAGCTTTGACCCCATCACCATCACCGGGGCCAACACCAGCAAGCCCCACGGCGTCCCAGGGGAGGCTGTGGTCCGGCCCGGCGACTTCGTCACCATGGACTTCGGCACCCTGGTGGGCGGCTACCACTCCGACATGACCCGGACCGTGGCCGTGGGCTATGCCACGGACGAAATGCGCCGGGTCTATGACACGGTGCTGCGCGCCCAGCTGGCGGGCATCGAGCGAATGCGCGCCGGGACAACCGGCGCGGAGGTCCACCAGGCGGCGGACGAGCTCATCACCGCCGCAGGCTACGGCGGTTTCTTCGGCCACGGCTTCGGCCACAGCGTGGGCCTGGAGATCCACGAGGGGCCCAGCGCCAGCCCCCGCAACACCCAGCCCCTGCCCGACGGAGCGGTGGTCACGGCGGAGCCGGGGATCTATCTGCCCGGGGCCTTCGGCGTGCGCATCGAGGACATGATCCACGTCACAGCCGCCGGGCCGGTCAACCTGACCGCAGCGCCGAAGGAACTGATGATTCTGTAAGGGGATCATGAGATCGTTTCAGAACCCAGCGAAGCGGTTCTGCAAGCCCCCGTTGCCTCGCAGAGTTTCGCGCCCGCAGGCGCGAAATAGAATTCAATTCATTTTTTGTGGGGCTTTGCCTCGCAAAAAATACCGCTCGCGGAGCGCGTGTGCCCTCTCCCGCAGGGCGCGCTCGCGCAGCGCAGTCTTTCTCATTTCAGAACCCAGCGAAGCGGTTCTGAAATGATTTAGGAGGTGAGGACGTGCCGCGCAAGCCGAAGCGCAACACCAAGGGGAAGATTATCTCCGCCGCCTGGCGGCTGTTCTACGAGCAGGGCTATGAGGACACTACCCTGGAGGACATCCTGGAGGCCAGCGAGACCAGCCGGGGCACCTTCTACCACTACTTTGAGGGCAAGGACGCGCTGCTGGGCACCCTCAGCGACCTGTTCGACGAGAAATACCGCCAGCTCATGCCTCAGCTCCGGGAGGAAGACGACGCAGTCACGGTGCTGGCTTTCCTGAACCGGGAGCTGTTCGCCATGATCGACTCCAGCGTCTCCGTGGAGCTGCTGGCCCGGCTGCTCTCCACCCAGCTCATCACCCGGGGGGAGAAGCATCTGCTGGACCGCAACCGCCTCTATTTCCGCCTCCTGCGGACGGTCATCGCCCGGGGCCAGAGCCGGGGCGAACTGCGCGCCGACCGCTCGGTGAACGAAATTGTCAAGGCCTACGCCCTGATGGAGCGGGGCCTGATGTACGACTGGTGCCTCTGCTCCGGGGAGTACTCCCTGAGCCGCTACAGCGCGGACATGATGGAGATGTTCCTCAAAATTTATGCCGCCGCGCCGGGGCAGGATTCCTGATTCTATGTTTTGTCCAGAACGCAGTTCAGTTTAATTCTACTGAAAAATCAATTGCTTTTTGCCATGCAAGCAAGATTTTCGCTTTAGCACGTCTAAACGGCAGTCTTGCTTGCAGTCTTTTTTTAACTGTGTTATCCTCTGTTCTATCATACAGAAAAGGAATGAAGATATTATGACAAGTGCCGGAACCGCCATCCTGATCACCATCCTGGTCTATCTGCTGGGCATGATCGGGGTCGGCCTCTATTTCAACCGCAAGGGCAGCGGCGAAAACGCCGGGGAGTTCTATTTGGGCGGGCGCAAGCTTGGCCCCCTGGTCACGGCCATGAGCGCCGAGGCCAGCGACATGAGCAGCTATCTGCTGATGGGCCTGCCGGGCCTGGCCTATCTCTGCGGCATTGCGGAGGCGGGCTGGACCATCATCGGCCTGGCCGTGGGCACCTACCTGAACTTCCTGATCGTGGCCCGGCGGCTGCGCCGTTACAGCGCCCACCTGGGGGCCATCACCCTGCCGGACTACTTCTCCCGCCGCTGGAAGGATGAGCGCCATGTGCTGAGCCTGGTGGCGGCCCTGGTCATCATCGTCTTCTTCGTCCCCTACACCGCCTCCGGCTTCAGCGCCGTGGGCAAGCTGTTCCACAGCCTCTTCGGCTGGGACTACCACGCCAGCATGGTCATCGGCGCGCTGGTCATCATCGGCTACACGGTCCTGGGCGGCTTCCTGGCCGTCAGCACCACCGACCTGATCCAGAGCATCTTCATGACCATTGCCCTGGTGGTCATCGTCTTCTTCGGCATCCAGCAGGCCGGCGGTCTGGACGCAGTGATGGAAAACGCCAAGGCCCTGCCCGGCTACTTAAATCTGAACCAGGGCTATCTGGCCGACTCCGGAACGGCGGGCAGCTTCGGCTTCCTCAGCGTCGTCTCAACCCTGGCCTGGGGTCTGGGCTACTTCGGAATGCCCCACATCCTGCTGCGCTTCATGGCCATCCGCGACGAGCGGGATGTCAAGACCAGCCGCCGCATCGCCAGCGTCTGGGTGGTGCTCAGCATGGCCGTGGCCGTGTTCATCGGCATCATCGGCCTGGCCGTCAGCAAGACGGGGGCCATCGAGACCCTGAGCGGCAACGACAGCGAGACCATCATCGTCCGCCTGGCCCACCTGATGAGCGAAAACGGCGTTCTGCTGGCCGTGGTGGCCGGCGTCATCCTGGCGGGCATCCTGGCCGCCACCATGTCCACGGCGGACAGCCAGCTCCTGGCCGCGGCCAGCAGCGTCTCTGAGGACGTGACCCAGGGCTTCTTCGGCATCCGCTTCCGGCGCAAGACCGCCATGCTGGCGGCCCGCATCACGGTCGTCGCCATCGCCGCCGTGGGTGTCCTGCTGGCCTGGAACCCGGACAGCAGCGTGTTCCGGGTGGTCTCTTTCGCCTGGGCGGGCTTCGGCGCGGCCTTCGGCCCGGTGGTGCTGTTCAGCCTCCTGTGGAAGCGCAGCAACAAGTGGGGCGCCCTGGCCGGAATGGTGGCCGGCGGCGCGACGGTCTTCCTCTGGAAGTTCCTGGTGCGTCCCCTGGGCGGCTCCTTCGACATCTATGAGCTGCTCCCGGCTTTCCTGGTGGCATCCATCGCCATTGTGGTGGTCAGTCTGCTGACAAAGGCCCCGGAGCAGGAGGTCCTGGACAACTTCGACGCGGTCAAGCAGGGCAACTGAGCTCTGTCTGCATTCCATTCCACAAAGCCCCCCGGCGGAAACGCCGGGGGAGCTTCGTTTGTCTGAGTTTACCATATCCTGTCGAAAAAGAGCGACGGAAAGACGAAAAACGCCAAATTCCCGTCCGGCCCATTGCAAAGCTGCCAGTCCGTGATATAATATAGGTTAACACATTTCACGGGAAAAGGACGGGAGGAAGTGCGATGCAGAAAGCATATATGGACCGTTTTGTCGGCGAGGGACTGACCTATGACGACGTGCTGCTGGTGCCCACCAGGAGCGATGTGCTGCCCGCTCAGATCCGGCTGGAGACGCAGTTGACGCGCAGCCTGAAGCTGAACGTGCCGCTGATGAGCGCCGCGATGGACACGGTGACCGAAGCGCGCATGGTCATTGCCATGGCGCGGGAGGGCGGCATCGGTGTGATCCACAAGAACATGTCCATCGAGGCGCAGGCGGAGGAAGTGGACCGGGTCAAGCGCTCGGAGAACGGCGTCATCACCAACCCCTTCTCCCTGTCCGAGACCCACACCCTGGCCGACGCCGACGCGCTGATGGCCAAGTACCACATCTCCGGCGTCCCCATCGTGGACGACGACGGAAAGCTCATCGGCATCATCACCAACCGGGACATGAAGTTTGCCACCGACTACGAACAGCCCATCTCCGAGCTGATGACCAAGGAGGGCCTGGTCACCGGGCCGGAGGGCACCACCCTGGAGGAAGCCAAGAGCATCCTGCACCGCCACCGCATCGAAAAACTGCCCATCGTGGACCAGCACTTCCACCTGAAGGGCCTTATCACCATCAAGGACATCGAAAAGACCGTGGCCTACCCCAACGCAGCCAAGGACGCCAAGGGCCGTCTGCTCTGCGCCGCCGCCCTGGGCGTGACGCGGGACGTGATGGACCGGGCGAAAGCCCTGGCCGAAGCGGGGGTGGACGCCTTCGTGCTGGACTCCGCCCACGGCCACAGCGCCAACATCCTCCGGGAAGTGGCCGCCGTGAAGCAGGCCTTCCCGGACGTTCAGCTTGTGGCGGGCAACGTGGCCACCGCCGAGGGCACAGAGGCCCTGATCCAGGCGGGGGCGGACTGCGTGAAGGTGGGCATCGGCCCCGGCAGCATCTGCACCACCCGCGTGGTGGCTGGCATCGGCGTGCCCCAGATGACCGCCGTGCTGGACTGCGCGGAAATGGCCGACAAATACGGCGTCCCCATCATCGCCGACGGCGGCGTGAAGTATTCCGGCGACATCGTCAAGGCCCTGGCCGGGGGCGCGGCGGTCATCATGCTGGGCAGCCTCCTGGCCGGCTGCGAGGAAAGCCCGGGAGAGAGCGAGATGTTCCAGGGCCGTCAGTTCAAGGTATACCGGGGCATGGGCTCCCTGGCCGCCATGGCAAAGGGCAGTCGTGACCGCTACTTCCAGGAGAACAGCCGCAAGCTGGTCCCCGAGGGCGTGGAGGGCCGCGTCCCCTACAAGGGAACGGTCAGCGACACGGTGTTCCAGCTCCTGGGCGGCATCCGCTCCGGCATGGGCTACTGCGGGGCGGCGGACATCCCCACCCTGCGCCGGACAGCGCGATTCGTCCGCATCACCTCCGCCGGACTCCGGGAGAGCCACCCCCACGACATCTACATCACCAAAGAAGCGCCCAACTACACCAGCAACGTGCAGTAAGCGCCCCCTCCCAGAATTTACGCCTTGCAGCCGACGGGCCGCAAGGCGTAAACTGTCTTCGGGTGATACATATGCGCGCACATCTGCAAAAACTGCGCCGGAGCATCGAAACGCTGCCCCGGCACATCTATCTCTTTCTGAAAGGACTCCTGCTGCTGGCCGACGCCCAGCTTCTGGCCTCCGCGCTGCTCTTCGCGCTGGGGCGCGGCCACCAGGCCCGCCACCTGGCGCAGCTCTGCCTGGAGACCCCCGCCGCCGTGCTGATCATGGGTCTGCTGGGTCTTGCCTTTCTGCTGGATCGCGCCCCATGAGCGCTTCCAGCTCCGGCAGGCTGCTGAGCACGTTCAGCACCTGCAGGAGCTGGTTGGCGCTCATGCGCTCCGGCAGCGCCAGGGCGGCTTGCAGGTCCCGCCGCCGCGCCGCGCTGTCGGCTGCGCCGGAAAGCCCCAGCCGACAGAGATCGGCCTTGGTGATGGGTTCGCGCCGGGGCGGCGGCGTCTCGTCCAGCGTGGCCCCGGCCCGGCGCAGGGCCTCCAGCAGCGTCTCCGGGTCCATGCCCTCCACGCCCAGCTTCCCCTCTTTGGAGGGGAAGCGTTTTCGTTTTTCCTTGCCGTACACGTCGGGGACGTAGGCGTGGCGAACATATTTTGGGTCCACCAGCCCGCTCAGGTGTCCCCGGATCAGCGCCCCCGCGCCGTCCGGGTCCGTCAGCAGCACCAGGCCCCGCTCCTTTGCCAGAGCCCGCAGCATGGCCCGCTTGTCCGGCTCCCGGAAGATGCGAAAGCCGTCGGTGCAGACGACCGTGGCGTCCACCGCCCGCAGCAGGGCGTTTTTGTCGCAGCGGCCCTCCACCACGATGACCTCTTTGACCCGGACCATGCTCAGACTCCCGCGGCCAGCCGGGCGAAGAGTTCTCGGAGCAGCGCGCCGGGGTCCAGACCCGTGGACTTCATCCGGTAGTCGTACTCCGCGCAGAGGCAGACCTGCTGGCCCAGCTCCTCCAGGGAGCAGCGGGAAGCGGCGTCCCGCAGCTTGTTGTAGACGAAGGTGTAGCTGGTCCCCAGCAGTTCCATGGTCTCGTCCCGGCCCAGGCGGGCGTCCAGGGCGGCGCGCAGGGTGTACAGGCGGCGGACCTGCTGGCCGATGAGGCTGAGCAGGAAGATGGGGTGGTTGTCCTTGTCGCTGAGCAGGTCGCCCAGCAGTCCGGCGGCCTCGTCATAGCGCCGGGCGGCCAGCAGGTCCGTCATGGCGAACACGTCCGCCTCCGGCAGCCGGTGGACCGTGGCGTCCAGGTCCGCTCGGGTGATTCGGGGGCCGGGGGCGTAGGCGGCGGCCTTTTCGATTTCGGGGATTAACGCGTTCATGTTGCTGCCGGCGAGGAAGAGCAGATATTCCGCCTCCCCCCGGCCGATCTCCTTGCCCAGGGCCCGGAAGCGGGCGGCGATCCAGCCGCTCAGGGCGGCGGGCTCCTGTTCCGTGAAGGCCAGGGCATGTCCCAGCTTTTTCAGCAGCTTCACCGCGCCCAGCCGCCCGTCGGGGGCCAGGGCGGGGCTTTGGACAAAGGCCAGGGTGCAGAAATCGGGCAAGTCCTGCAAGATGCCCTTCAGCCGCTCCAGCTCCGCGTCCTTGCAGCGGTTCAGGTCGTAGTCCCGCAGCTCCACAAAGACCCGGGAGCCGAAGAAGGGCAGGGCGCTGACCGCCTCGCCCAGGTCGTTCAGGTCCAGGCTTTGCCCGCTGAGCTTCCGGTGGTTCATCGTGTCGGCGGCGTCCAGGCAGAGGGCGCGCAGGGTGTCCAGATAGCGCTCCCGCAGGTATTCCTCCGGGCCGTAGAGCAGATAGACGCCCCCCGGACCTCTGGCCCGGAGCGCCTTGATCTCCGCGTTGTAGTTCAGCCGTTCTTTATTCTTCGCTTTCGCCATGCTCCCTCCCGACGGTCAGAGAGACCGTCCCGTCCAGATCCGTCCGCCAGACTGAGATGTGCCGCGCCGCCAGCCGCGCCAGCGTCTCCGGCGCGGGGTGACCGTAGCGGTTGTTTGCCCCGCAGGAGATGAAGACCGTCTCCGGCGTGATGGCGTCCAGCAGTTCCTCGGTGCTGGAAGTCCGGGCACCGTGGTGCCCGGCCACCAGCAGCTCCATGTTTCCCAGGTCATAGAACAGACAGAGCATCCGTTCTACGCCGACGCCCACGTCGGCGGGCACCAGAAATTCAAAGTCGCCATAGTCCCCGGCCACCAGCAGACACTCCTCGTTGACCTCCCCCACGCCGATGGGGGCGAAGACCTGGATCTCCAGGGTCCCCAGGTCGAAGCGCCGGTCCGCCGCGATGCGGTAAAGTTCCGTGCCGCTTCGCGCAAAGGCGTCCAGGATGGCCGCGTCGTATTCGTTGTCCTGATAGGCGTCGGGGATGACCGCCCGGGCCACCTCCACATGGCTCAGGAGCCGCCGCACGCCGTTGACGTGGTCCCCGTGGAAGTGGCTGAGGATCAGCAGATCCACCCGCCGCCGTCCCCGGGAGGCCAGATAAGCGGCGGCCACGTCCCCGGCCTGGACGCTGTAGTCGGCGCTGCCGCAGTCGATCATCACCGTGGCGTCCCCACTCAGGGCCACGATGCACTGCCCCTGTCCCACGTCCAGCGCCGCCACCTCCAGCTGGCCGTCCAGATCCGTGCGGAAGCAGAAGCTCAGCAGACAAAAGCTGACCAGGGCGGCGCAGGCCGGAATCACCGGGCGGAAGCGTTTTCCCCGGACCGCCAGGGGGATGAGAAAGACCAGATACACAAACACCAGCCACCAGGCCGCCAGGTTCCCCTCCGTGTACAGCAGGGCGAAGGGCAGCCGCGCCACACGCCGGACCACCCAAATCACGCAGCGGGGCAGCCAGGCCAGGACCCAGCCCGCCGCCGTGGCCCCGGCGGGCCACAGCATTCCCAGCAGACAGACCGCGAAGCCCAGCACAAAGGCGGCGGACATGAGCCAGAGGCAGAGCAGATTGGTGAAAAGCCCGTAGACCGGCACGGAGCCATAGTGGAGGGCCGAGAGGGGCGCGGTGAAGACCAGCGCGCCCAGGCTGGCGGAAAAGGCGGCGCAAAGCCCCCGCAGGGGCCGCCCCCAGAAGCGTTTCGTCCAGCGCAGCTTGTGGTGCTTGTCAAAGCAAAGCCGCCGGTACAGCCCCGGCGACAGGAGCAGCAGCCCCGCCATGGCCGCGAAGGAGAACTGGAGGCTGAGACTGGCAATCGCCATGGGGTTCACCAGCCCCAGCACCAGTCCTGCCGCCGCCAGCGCGCTGGGCGCGTCCTCCTCCCGCTGCAAAAGCGGGGCCACAAGCAGCAGGATCTGCATGATCCCCGCCCGCGTCACCGAGGGGGTGAAGCCGATCATCGCCATGAACAGCGCCACGGCGGGGATGCCCAGCGCCGCGGTCCGCCTCCGCCGCCGGGTCAGGAGCCGGACGACGCTGACCAGAAAGCCCACATGCATCCCGCTGACGGCCACGATGTGGGAAAAGCCCGCGCTCTGCATGGCGGCGGACAGCTCCTCGTCCTGATAGTATTCCTGCCGGTCCCCGGTCAGCAGGGCCTTCATCAGCCCGGCCACGTCCGGCGGAAAGCGGAGCAGGGCCTGTTCCTGGATGGCGGCGGCCAATTCTTTCGGCAGAAAGAGCCAGCTCAGGGGATGCCGCCCATCGGCCTGTGTTGGGGCGTTCAGATTGGCCCGCAGGAACACCCCGGCGGCGTAGTAGGCGTCGCTCTCCTGCCCGTAGCGCTCCCCGGCGCTGCGCAGAAAAAGCTGCATCTCCGCCGTATCCCCGGGCCGCAGATCCCCCAGGGCCTCGTCGTAGTCATAGACCAGAATGCGCGTCCGGGGGAAGCGCGCGTCCAGACTCCGCACCGTGACCCGGGCATAGTCGGGATAGCGTTCCGGGTACTCCGTCACCAGCACGCGCAGCGTGCGGGTTTGGCCCACATAAGCCTCGGCGGGGCGGACGGTGAGCGCGACATAGCCCCAGTACCAGCCAAAGCCCAAAGCCGCAGCCAAAAGCGCCAGCGCCAGAGGCGTCCGCCACCGAATCCGCCGCAGCGCCAGTGCAGCGCCGCCCAAAAGCAGACAAACGCCTCCCGCCGGGAGCATCCAGCCCTCCGGCAGCGCATAGGCGCACAGCAGCAGCGCCAAAGCGTAGCCCAAACCCAGCCAGACCAGCTTACGCACGTTCATAGCGGTCGGTCAGGCCCAAAATGTAGTCGGTGGAACAGCCGTAAAGTTCCGAGAGCTTCACCACCGCCCAGACGGGGATCTCCCGCTCGCCTTTTTCGTAGCGGCTGTATACGTTGGGATGCGTTTGCAGGTATTCGGCCACTTCCTTGATCTTCAAGTCGTGGTCACTCCGCAGGTCTTCAAGTCGCCGGAAAAACATGCTGTCTCACCTCGTGGAAATCGTACCATTTGGTAAGACGAACCGGGCACAACACACCCAAACGGGTGAATATAAAAAAGTGTTTTACACAGAGCGGGCAAAGGCGCAAGCCTTACAGCCACAACGAAAAGAAATCAAAATCGGAAAAATGGTTTTTCTTGACAGCACAGCGCGAATCGTGTAAAAATAGACCCAGCCCGGTACAGACCGGGTCACCCGAAAGGGGCAGAAGACACCAAAGCAAGGGTAAAAAAGTGGCTGGCTATCATCTCCGAAAGGAGGTGATCCTTATGCGGATTACGTTCCACGTTGGACCGTACACGGTATCCATCGTAGTGAAACTGACCCATAAGAAAAACCGCCACTCGGGCAAGTGACGGTTTTTCCGGGCTGAATCTCAGCCCACTTTAAAACCCAAACACGAAGCCAGCCGCTTGTTGCGGTGTCTTCTGTTCTCATTATACCCTACGGGGCAAAAAAGTCAAGCAATAACTAATACTTCCCACATGAAAAGCGGCAGACAAGCCGCATAGCATCTGGGAAATCAGGCTCAAACAAGGATCAGGCAGCAGCGCGAGCCTGTGAAAGACCAAGCGCCGCGTAGAGATGCTGCAGAAGTTTGGACAGGAAGCTCTGAGTAAACGCTTCCATCTGTTCGTCCGAGACAGAGAAGAACGCTCTTACCGTATCCAACAGCGCTTCAAGTATCAGCCTTAGCGTTTTTGAGAAACTGATTTCAGCAGCTTCGGCGGTCATGGTCCAGACCAGTTCACCAAGTGTGCGGTCATCCGAAGACGCCCGCTGGTTCACCGCCAGAATCATGAACCGGACACAAACGACGGCCAGA
>JAFXXH010000074.1 GCA_017542425.1 Oscillospiraceae bacterium
ACAGTCAGCAAGCGGCCACGTTCTCCCTCTTCCGTCATCCGCCTCGCGGGGGATCGGCGGATGCCACCTTCCCCCGCTGGGGGAAGGAAATTGCGGCTGCGAATTCGCCGGAGGTAATACTGAACCTTTGCCGGATGCTGCGGGGGATGTCGAGGACGCCATCCCCTACGGGTGAGGTTTTACGGATTCGCCGGAGGGCGTACTATGTCGTGAGCGCTGCTGCGCGGCGTGCCGGGTCGGCACGCCCTACAACGGAGCGTATGCGGATTCGCCGGAGGGCGTGCCATGTCGTGGGCGCTGCTGCGCGGAACGCCGGGGACGGCGTTCCCTACCGTCCCCGGCGCTGAAGTGAATGACCGAACCTTGCTATCGAATCCTTGTCAAATCCGCCCCAGGCTCCGCAGCTCCGCTTCAACCTTCCCGTCCTCTACCGTCACAATGGCATAGCATCCGCAGCCCAGCGCGCCGGGGTTCAGGAGGATCATCCCATCCTCCCGCTCCAGTCTTTGGGAATGCGTGTGCCCATAGAGCGCCAGCCTGGCGCCCCGCTCCAGGGCCGCGTAGCGCAGCCGGAGCAGTCCGGCGTCCCACTTGACGCCGTACTCGTGCCCGTGGGTCATGAACACCCGGACGCCCTCTACCTCCGTCAGGCGCAGCAGCGGCGCGGCGGAGCCCCAGTCGCAGTTCCCCCGGACGCCCCGGATCTCCAGGTCGGGATAGGCCCCGCGAAGCGCGTCCAGGTCGCGTTCCCCGTCTCCCAGGTGCAGCAGCAGGTCCGGGCGCTCCGCCTCCGCCGCCGCCAGGAGCGCCCGCTCGTTTCCGTGGGAGTCGGAGCAGACCAGCACCCGCTTCATCGGTTCCCCCTGGGCGTAGCCGTGGGCGCGGGTGTGGCGCTGGGCCTCGGCGTGGCGCTGGGTTTCGGGGTCGCGCTGGGCTTTGGTGTGGCGCTGGGCGCTGCGGGCTCCACCTCCAGGCCGGGGATTTCCGGCAGCTCGATGTCCAGATAGCTGTCCACGATGTCCATCACCGTGTCGTCCTTGAGGATGATGGAAATCTCAATGCGCCGGTTGGCGGCCCGGCCGGTTTCCGTGTTGTTGCTGGCCACCGGGCGGGTCTGGCCGTAGCCCGCCGCGCAGAAGTAGGCGGCGTAGTCGTCCAGCGCCCCGCCGTCGCGCTCCATCAAATAGCCCAGCACCGCGTTGGCCCGGTCCGTGGACAGGACCCGGTTGCGCTCCTCCGTGCCGGTGGAGTCCGTGTGGCCGGAGATCACGATGGAGTCCACATATTTTGCGTTCTCCTCCTCCGACAGAAAGGCCGCGAAGACCCGGATCAACTGGTCCAGGGCGGGGGCGGCTTCATTCTTGATGTCGCTGGAGCCGGTGTCGAAGAAGATGCCCTCCGAGAGCATGATGTTGCCGTTGCTGCCGATGCTGACCCGGCTGGCGTCGCCCATCACCCGGGCCATGGCGTCCCGGATCTGCTCCAGGATGCTCAGGCGCAGCACCGCGATGGTCTGCATCTGGCTGCGCATGGCCAGCAGCTCCTCGCTGGCGGCCTTCATGTAGTCCTGCTGCTGCCCGATCAGGGCAAGCTGGTCCGCCAGCAGGGCGTCCTGGGCTCCCAGCTCCTCTTCCCGCTGGGCCAGGAGCAGCCGCGCCTCGTCCAGGTCGATGGTGATCTTGTCCAGGCTGGTCTGGGCGTCCTCCACCTCCCGCAGCGTCAGGGCCAGGGTCTCCCGGGTCTCCGACAGGGTGAGGCGGGTCTCGTCCAGGCTGACGCGGGTCTCCGCCAGCACCTCCTGGGTGTTTTGCAGGTCGTTGCCCGTGATGAGGTTCTGGATGTAGCTGAGCAGCATGAGGAAGAACAAAATCAGCGCCACCGCGCTCATCATGTCCGCGTAGCTGGGCCAGAAGCCCTGCTCGCCGCTCTCGGAGCGCACAAAGCCGTCCGAGCGGCCTTTGTACTGCCGTCTCATTGGCTGTCTACCCCCATGCGGCGGTTGATCTCCCGCATGGCCCCGGCCAGGTCGCGCACCGCCAGGTCCATGCGCTCCACGCTGCCGCGCAGGTTGTAGTCCACCTCGCTGAAATCGTGGACGCCGTCGTTGAAGCGGCTCACCACCCGGTCAAAGGACTCGATGGCCTCCCGGTTGGCGCTGACGCTGCGGGTCAGGGCGCCCGCCGCCGCCTGCATGGCGTTGATGTAGCTGCTGGCCGCGTCCTGGAGCGTGTTGCTCACGCCCTCGGCGGAGCGCTCCATCGCCCCGATCATGCGCTTCACCAGCGTGGCGTCGTCCGCCGCCGCCTCGGTGTACAGCCCCGGGGCGATCTCCGTGTCCAGCCAGAGCTCCAGCCGGGTCTCCAGCCGCTCCCGCTGGGCCTGGGGGCTGAAAATCGTGCGCAGCACCGTCAGCACGATGGAGCAGGCCGCCCCCGCCAGGGAGGTGTAGAAGGCCACGCCCATGCCGCCCAGGGCGCTCATCAGCCCGCCGCCCACGCTGTCCAGCACGCTCAGCCACTCGCTGGTGTTGGAGTAGCCGATCAGCTCCGTCAGGGAGCTGACCGAGAGGCTCAGGCCCAGGAAGGTGCCGAACAGGCCCAGGGTCACAAAGAGGCTGACGGCGTTGTTCAAAAAGCGCTCGCACAGCAGCAGCCCGCTCAGGCGGCGGGCGATGCCCTCCGAGATGATGGCCGGGGTGTTCACGTCCGCGCCGTACTTCCGGTAGGCCGCGATGTAGTCCTGCAAGATCGCGCCCCGGAAGCCGCTGCCGGTCTCCCCGTCGCCCTCCGCCCGGAGGGTCAGCGCCTTGTAGCGGGCATAGACGTAGAGCAGCAGCACCACCGCCAGCGCGAACAAAGCGGCGATGATGACGATGACCACAAATCCCGCCGTGGGCATGGTTCGGATTGCGCCCATGTGTTTTGTCTCCTTTCAAAAACAGGGATGATACTTCTTTTTACAACGAAGTTCCATCATTTTTCCCAACGAAAGACAGGAGCAAGACAAGGGGACGGTTCTTTTGTCTCGCATCTTCCGAGACAAAAGAACCGTCCCCTTGTCTTCATTCCTGGCGCAGCTGCTCGATGTACATGGCGCAGTCCACCCAGCTGCCGTGGGGGAAGGCGGCGATGTCCAGCCCCTCCGGGTTGTGCAGCCGGTCCGTCACCAGAAAGACCCGCATCCCCAGCGCGGCCGCCGCCATGTCCTCCCGGGCGTCGTTGCCCACCATCAGGCAGGTCTCCGGGTCCAGGCCCAGCGCGTCCGCGATGGCCCGGTAATAGGCGACGTTGGGCTTGCAGAAGCTGGAGTTCTCATAGGCGGTGACCAGGTCAAAGTCCGCCGGGTCCAGCCCCGCCCAGCGCATCCGCAGCTGCTGCACCGCCATGGGGAAGAGGGGATTGCTGGCCAGGACCGTCTTCAGCCCCCGGGCGCGCAGCCCCTTCACCAGCGCCCCCAGCGCCGGGTTGAAGCCCGTGATGGCCCGCAATTCTTTGAAAGCCGTGTCGTAAAAGCGGTCGAACTGCGCCCGCAGGGTCTCCGGGTCCCCCGGCGTCTCTGCGGCGAAGCGCGTCCAGAAGACCGCCTCGTTGGGCCGGGCGCCGTCGTTTTCCACCATCGCTCCCGTGGCCCGCCAGACTCCGGCGCACAGGGCCTCCGGCTCATAGCCCAGGGCGGCGAAGAAGGCCCCCAGCTTTTCCATATAGCGTTTCGTAAACTCCGCCTGGTCCAGCGGCAGCAGCGTGCCGTCCAGGTCGAACAAGATCGCGTTCAACATCCAAAATCACTCCGTTTATCCTGATGTATGATGGTTATATCATGCGAAAAGCCCCGCGTCAAGCTGAAAAACGCGGCGGAGGGCGCGGGAAAGCGATTTTTCTCCCTTGACACATCCACCCCCATTCCTTATAATATAGTTTCAGACTTTTCATGTATGACGGAAAAGACCGGAAGGAAACGACGCGCCGCGTCGGGGCGGTCATGGGCCGCTGCGCGGCAGAAGGGATGGAGCTTATGGGTACGGAAAACCGATACAAAATGAGCCAGGAGCGCCTGGCGGAGCTGAAACAGGAGCTGGAATATCTCCAGACCGTCCGGGAGAAGGAAGTCGCCGAGCAGATCCGCGAGGCCCGCTCCTTCGGCGACCTGAGCGAAAACAGCGAGTATGACGAGGCCAAGACCGAGCAGGGCAAGCTCTATTCCAAGATCGCGGAGCTGCAGGACCTGATCGACAACGCGGAGATCGTGGAGATGACCGCCATGGCGGGCAAGGTGGGGCACGGCAGCCTGGTCCGGGTCCGCTCCGACAGCGGAGCGGTTTTGCAGTATTCCGTGGTGGGCTCCCAGGAGGCCAACCCCATGGAGGGCCTGATCTCCAGCGACAGCCCCTTCGGGCGCTGCCTGATGGGCCACGGCGTGGGCGAGACCGTCACGGTGGAGGCCCCCGCCGGGCAGTTCCGCTACGAGATCATCGAGATCGAGAACTGAGAGAGGAGCGAGGGCATGGCAGACGAGACGAGAACCCCCCAGGAGCAGACCGAGCAGGAGCTGTCCGAGATCCTCCAGGTGCGCCGGGACAAGCTCAGGGCCCTGCAGGAGGCCGGGCGCGACCCCTTTCAGATCACCCGCTTTGACCGCAGCGCCTGGTCGGCGGAGATCTTGGCCGACTACGAGGGCTTTGAAGAAAAGCCCGTCCGCGTGGCCGGGCGCATCATGTCCAAGCGCGGCATGGGCAAGGCCATCTTTTGCCACATCAAAGACGACCGGGGGCAGATCCAGATCTATCTCCGGGCCGACGAGCTGAGCGCCCAGGAGTTCGCCGACTTCCGCAAATACGACATCGGCGACATCATCGGCGTGGAGGGCACGGTCTTCCGCACCAAGACCGGGGAGACCACGGTCCGGGCCAGCCGCGCCACGCTGCTGAGCAAGTCCCTGCGCCCCCTGCCGGAGAAGTTCCACGGCATGACCAACACGGAACTGAAATACCGCCAGCGCTATGTGGACCTGATCATGAGCGAGGAGTCCCGCCGGGTCTTTGAAGTGCGCAGCCGCTTCATCAGCTATGTGCGCCGCTATCTGGACGCCCAGGGCTTCCTGGAGGTGGAGACCCCCATCCTGAACACCATCTCCGGCGGCGCGGCGGCCCGGCCCTTCGTCACCCACCACAACACCCTGGACCTGGATATGTACCTGCGCATCGCCACGGAGCTGCATCTGAAGCGCCTGGTGGTGGGCGGCATGGAGCGGGTCTACGAGATCGGCCGCTGCTTCCGCAACGAGGGCATGGACACCAAGCACAACCCGGAGTACACCTCCATCGAGTGGTACATGGCCTACGCCGACTTCAACGACATGCGCCGCATGACCGAGGAACTGGTGTCCGGCGCGGCCCAGGAGATCCTGGGCACTTACCGTGTCACCTGGCTGGGACAGGAGATCGACCTGACGCCCCCCTGGCGCTGCATGACCATGGCCGAGGCGGTGCAGGAATATCTGGGCGTGGACTTCATGGCCATCGACGACGACGCGCAGGCCGTGGCCGCCGCCCGCTCCGTGGGTGTGGACATGGACGGCGTGGAGCCCACCTGGGGCCACGCGCTCTTCGAGTGCTTCGACCAGAAGGTGGAAGAACATATGATCCAGCCCACCTTCATCACCATGCATCCGGTGGACGTGTCCCCCCTGGCCAAGCGCAGCCCCAGGGACCCCCGGCTCACGGAGCGCTTCGAGTGCTTCGTCTGCCGCAGCGAGATCTGCAACGCCTTCTCCGAGCTGAACGACCCCATCGACCAGCGGGAGCGCTTCCTCAAGCAGGCGGAGCTGCGGGCGAAAGGCGACGAGGAGGCCAGCATGATGGACACGGACTTCCTGAACGCCCTGGAGTACGGCCTGCCCCCCACCGGCGGCATCGGCTTCGGCATCGACCGCTGCGTCATGCTGCTGACGGGCTGCGATTCGATCCGGGACGTGATCTTGTTCCCGACAATGAAACCACTTTCAGATTGATTGCAAGATATTTAGGGGTTTTATCAGGTTATTTGGCGTTTTTTTTGTCGAAAAAAATCGAGCTAAAACAGAGTTTACGACAGATTTACGACAAATGACTTTGAATAATCTGCACAAGACTTACGACAATGGCTTGTCGTAAGCAGCAGGAAGTCAAATCTGTTAAACGATGGGCTTCATTATACGGGCGTCATTGTTTGTAGCACATGAAATCTTGATAGTATGGAGTGTTTCATATGAAAAAATTCACGCTTTTGCTATTTGTTTTATCGTTGCTGGCTGTGTTTTGCGCGTTTTCTGCTACTGCTGAGAATGAAGTCTCCGGCAGCCTCTCGTCTGGTTTGACCTGGACGCTCGATTCCGAAGGAACCCTGACCATCAGCGGTTCTGGATATATAGATAGTTTTTCTTGGAATAGTGTTTCTCCTGGTCACTATATGACCCCGTGGTATGATCAGAGAGACTGCATCAAAAATCTGGTGATTGAGGAGGGGGTCACGGGCATCGGCACGGGCGCATTCTATCAATGCAGCAAGCTCACTGGTGTCTCGCTTCCGAATACCCTGACCGCTATCGGATCCATGTCATTCTACGGGTGCGCCAGTCTGCGAGGCCTGACGATCCCGGGGACTGTGTCTTTCATCGGCAATAATGCATTCAACTCCACCTCTCTCCGGACCGTTGCTATCCCTTCCGGGATTACTTCAATTTCATCGAGGGCTTTTTATAATTGCAGCAGTCTTGTCAGCGTATCGATCCCGAAAAGCGTGACGACGATTGAGTGGGGAGCGTTTGATTACTGTGACAGTCTGAAGACGGTCTATTATCAGGGCAGTGATTCTCAGTGGAGAAGTGTCAATATCGTGACTAAGCTGTCTTCAAATGACTATAACGGTGACAGCAACAAGCCTGTCCGCATTGCTTCCAAAATCTACGGGTGCATCTTTCAGGATGACGCCGTTTACGCCAAGATATATTCATACTCCACCAACCTGGCACTGATTCGATCTATGAGCACGGGGGCCGCTTTTTCCATTCCAGCAACCGTGGAGGATCAGCCTGTCACGAAACTCTCCGACTATGCGTTCAGCGGTTGCCTTCATCTTGAGGAGATAACTGTACCGGACAGCATCAACACGCTGGGAACCGGCATTTTCTACGGCTGCAACAACCTGAGAAGTGTCAGAATACTCGGAGGGATCAAATCAATCCCGGAGTTCACGTTCTATTGTTGCGGCAGTCTGGAAAGCGTGGAGTTTTCCGGGACTATCTCATCCATTGGCGAAAGTGCCTTTTACCATTGCAGCAGCCTGCTCAGCTATGAAAACCTGAAACATGTCAGTTCGTTCCGGAAGAATGCGTTTTCCGGATGCAGCTCGCTCAGCGGGGAGCTAACTTTGGAAAATGTGAGCACGATCGAGGAGAGCGCGTTTTCCGGATGCAGCAGTCTGACAGCCCTGTCGATTCAGAACAACAAGCTGAATAGAATCGGTGCGTCTGCATTCTCAGGCTGTATCGGCCTGACAGAGGTGACGCTGCCTAAAAGCCTAACAGGTTACGGAAATAACGCATTTGCCGACTGTGAGGGCCTGATGCGTGTTTCAATCAGTGATATCGAAACCTGGTGCAAAAGCGCCTTCGAAAACGCCTCTGCGAATCCTCTTTCCTACGCCCACGACCTGTATCTGAATGGAGAACTACTTACGGAATTGGTCATCCCGGACACGGTTTACAGCATCGGGAACTATGTCTTTTTCGGATGTAGCTCCTTAACAAAGCTGACCATTCCCTGCACCAAGGAAAACCTGGAATCGGAGATACCATACTATAACGGTCTCAATTCCATTGGAAACTATGCGTTTTACGGCTGCAGCGGCCTGACGGAACTGGAGTTACCGGAAAGTCTGACCACTATCGGCGCATACGCGTTTTGCGGATGCAGCGGCCTTTCCGAGCTGAATATCCGATACGAAAAGATCGTAATCGATGGTAATTATACGTATTATTCAGGCATTAACTCGCTTGAAAACGGTGCGTTCATGAACTGTGTCAGCCTGACAGAGCTGGTAATACCGGAGAGCGTGTCAACCATCGGAAGCAATGTGCTTTCGGGCTGCTCGTCGCTGAAGATCCTCACCATGCCATTCCGGGGCAACGGAAGTGCAGTCAGCTCATTCAGCTATTATTTCAACACAATTCCAGAATCCCTTGAAAACGTGACGATCCTCAATGGCAGTGTCGGCACAGCATTCAGGGGCTGTAGCGGGCTGAAAAGCATCACGCTCTGCGACCCTGTTACTTCGATTGGCAACGGTATCTTTGCCGGCTGCAACAGTCTGGAGAGCCTCACGGTACCCAGACTCTCTGTAGGCGGGACCTTTAACGGATCAACGTTCGACGATACTATGCCTCTCTCTTGCTACTTTAGCGCAAGCCCGGCGGACGACCTGACGGAGGTGACAGTAATCTATTACAGTGCTCCGGGCGTCGTCATGGATAAGATTACCCGCTATGTGCCGAATTCTCTTCGCAGCGTGACGGTTACGAAAGGCGAGATTGGCTACGGCGCATTTTGGGGCTGCTCCATGCTCCGGGAAATCCACATTCCCGAGGATGCGGAAAGCATCGGGTATTATGCCTTTTACGGGTGCAGTTTGCTTCCCGAATTCAAAATTCCGGAGGGTGTGCATGTAATCAGGGATCGCACCTTTGAAGGATGTACCACTCTGAAGAAAGTTAGTATACCGGACGGCATCACTTCTGTCGGAGCATCGGCATTTCAGAACTGTGTCAGCCTGCGGAGCGTTTTTCTTCCGGAAAATGTCACAAGCATCGGCCAGTATGCCTTCAGTAATTGCGCGAGCCTATACTGCTTGGTGCTCCCCGCCACCCTGACCACGGTGGCAGACAGCGCATTCTACAACGCAGGGGTAAAGGAGGTCATCTACGCCGGCAATGTTTCGATGTGGAACGCAATCTCCATCGGAAAGAATAATGAGGCGCTGACAGCAGCAAACCGGCACCTCTGCTTCCACCGGGACGGAGACTGGATCAGCTGCCAGAAGCCGGATTCCAGCGTATGGATTCTGCAGTATTGCGGTGACGAAGCAAGTACAGAGGTCCCGACCGCCCTGAATGACCAGAGGGTCAGCGTCATTGGAAACTATGCGTTCTACTCCTGTGAGCAGCTTGCAGAGATATACGTTCCGTCCGGGATCCGGGAAATCAGTCAGAACGCGTTCACCGACTCTCCTTCTCTCCAAGAGATCAGGGTTGACCGGGACAATCCTGTCTATTCCGACGATGGGGGTGTCCTGTATGACAAAGCACAAACCAAAGTGATCAAGTGCCCAGAGGGCAAGACAGGTAATTATTCCATTCCAGTTGGTGTCGAAACCATTTCCGAAAGTGCATTTGCCGGGAGCCATTTGGAGGCCCTGTCCATTCCCGCAGGCGTCACGACGTTGAAGCGTGGGAGCTTTGACAAATGCGCCTTGAAAAAGATTTCCTTCCCGGTCACTTTGACCTGGCCGGTTGAGGCATTCCCGTCATCAATCGAGGAAATGACAATCACTGGCGCGGGGGAGATCGGCAGTTGGCCGCAGGCGACCCACTTTACCACTGCAACGTATAAAGCACCCTGGCACATGGCTTATCAGAGTCTGAGAAAGGTCGAAATCCAGGAGGGCGTAACTGCAATTGGCATAATGGCGTTTCAGGGCTTGCCCGTGCTGGAGGAGGTCGTTCTACCGAATACGCTGACCAAAATTGGCAATTATGCTTTTTACGAGGACCATGCGCTGAGAACCGTGAATTTGCCGGAATCCCTGCGTACGATAGGAAACTATGCGTTTTGCCGCTGCAGAGCTCTTGAAAGCGTTTTGATTCCCACAAGACTGGAGCAGTTGGGTGCATTTGCGTTCAAGGGGTGTAGCACACTCACAAGCGCAAGTGTGCCCGGAGTCTTTTCCGATATTGACGGCGTTTTCTATGGCTGCAGCAACCTGCAGGAACTGATTATTTCCAACGGACCGTCAAGCATCAAAGACACGGAGCATTCGTCTTCCATCCATGAAGGGGATGCTGAGCAGCCCGGTGCATTCGCTGGCTGCGAGAATTTGAAAACCATCTATCTTCCGCGCAGCATCAAATCCATTTCCGCATATTCCTTCTTCTTCTGTGAAAGCCTTGAAGATGTCTATTATTCCGGCAGTCAGAATGAGTGGGACACCGTTTTGATCGGCGAGGGAAATGAGCCGCTGACAACAGCAAACGTTCACTATGGGCAAAACGCTATGGGAAAAGTCTATGCAGAGATCAGCAGTATCCAGGCAGTGCAAGAGGGAGACCAAACAGTGTACCAGATCGGTATCTGGTGCCGGTCAAATACGACTGCCTGTGCCTATGGCGCAAGATACAGTCTGGATGGACGCTTTTTGGGTTGCACTGTCCTTCCGCTCACCCAGGGAAAGGAAACCTTTTTGATTCTTTCTGCAGAGGAAGGGACCAGACTGAGAATCATGGTGGCAAGCGATACCGTAGTGCCGCTCACGATTCCGGTGAACCTGTCTTAGCGCATAGTGTGGATAGGCGAAAGTAACAAATACTCCAGGCTGTATCCCAAATTTTAGCGAAAAGGCAGAATTGTGGCGAAAAATTGGGCGATATGGATTGGCGAGGCGGCAATAGCCGCCCGCAATAACCCCGATATAGGCGGGAAACAGAACGCGTGTCAAGGGCGGGTTTCTGCAATTCGGGGATCCTGTTCCCGACCATGAAGCCGCTGGAGTGAGTCCAAGCAGAAAAGAGCCTGCCGCTTTCCCGGCAGGCTCGCATTCTGTGGGTTTTCAGATGACAAGGAGTCTCGCAATCTCATGAAACAACTGGAAACGCTGTTTTTACACACGAAGATGCGCTGGAAGACCGTGCTGCTCCTGGCCCTGGGCTGCGGGCTGGCGGTGGGGCTGTTGATGGTGCCGGAGGCGCTGGCGTCCACGTCTTTGCAGCAGCCGGGCATCAGCTATGAGTTCTGGATCTTCATGGCCCTGTTCATCCTCCTGAACTGCGAAAAACCCTGGGAGGCGGGGGTGAAGACCTTCGTGTTCTTCCTGATCAGCCAGCCGCTGATCTATCTGGTGCAGGTGCCCTTCAGCCCCTGGCACTGGGACCTGCTTCGCTATTATCCCCGCTGGGGCCTCATCACGCTGCTGACCCTGCCCGGCGCGGCCCTGGGCTGGTATGTCAGGAAAGAGAAATGGTACAGCGTCCTGCTGCTGGCCGTGCTGAACGTGATTTTGTGCCTGGAGCTTCCGTCCTCCGTCCGCGCACTGGCGGAGGGATTCCCGCGCTATCTCCTGTCCACGGCTTTCATCGTCTTTGAACTGGTGTTCTTCACCCTGCTGCTGTTCAAAAACAAAAAGCTGCGCGCCCTCTCCTTCGCCCTGACCCTGGTCCTGTTGGCCGGTTCCGTCTGGGAGACGGTCTGGTTTGAACGCAACGCCACCTTTATCACGGCCGCGCAGATCGAAACCGGAACGGCCCCGTATGAACTGCTGGCGGAGCCCGAGGGGGTGCAGATCAGCGTGGAAAACAGCTTTGTCCGGGTGGAGCTGAAACAGCACGACTACCGCACGGTGGAGATCCGGCTTCGGGACGCGGCGGGGGAGATCGTTGAGATGACCCTGGACTACAGCGAGGAGGGGACGCGCTGGCGCTGAGAGGGAGCGGACACGCGAACCGAAAAAAGCGGCGGCTGCCCTTCGTGTAAACAGACGAAACGTACAAAAGCAAAATCAAGCGCACCCCGGACAGCCGCAGACGCCACCGATCTGCGGCTGTCTTTTCCGGCGGGCGTTGCAGCGCACTTGAAAAATGGGGAACTTTGTGCTATAACAGAAACATAAAAGTTCCCTACAGGAGGAGACCATGCAGGACATTTTTCCTCAAATCCAGGAGTTGCTCCATCAGAGGGCAGACGTTCAGGCCAGACTGAATCTGCTTCCTTATGACGGCAGTCCCGAGATCAAGGAGCGGGATGGCAAGAAATATCTTTATATCCGCAAAAGGATCGCAAGCAGACTCACTTCCACTTACGTTGGAGCATATTCCGATGAATTGTATCAGCTGCTGCTCCGAACTGCCCGGGAAGGCAGAGAACTGAAAAAGCACATCCGAAGACTGGATAAGGAACTTGCGCAGCTGGGATACACGGATGCCGAGCTGACAACCAGGGTACAGCTGAACCTGGATTTTGCCAGATCGAATCTGAAATCCACCATTTACGATCAGGCCGTCCTGGAAGGCGTTGCAACGACCTTCCCCCAGACGGAGGACATTCTCGAAAACGGCAAGGTCATCGGGATGTCGGCCTCCGACGTGCAGAAGATCCTGAATCTGAAACACGCATGGGAGTTCGTGCTGGACAGAGATGTGATCAGCTACCCGACGGATTATTCCATCCTTTGCCATATCGCAAAGCTGGTAAATGAAGGATTCTATCAGGATGGGGGGCGGATACGCGGCGTCCCGGTTACGATCGGCGGTACGAGCTATATCCCGCCGCTTCCGATTGAAAGCGTGGTCAAGGAGCAGCTTGCGGCGATCCTTGAGGAGACCATGCCGCCGGAGGAAAAAGCCATCGCGCTGTGCCTGTACTGCATGAAAACGCAGATTTTCAACGACGGCAACAAGCGGGCGTCCGTGATTTTTGCGAACCACTATCTGATCTCTCATGGCGCGGGGATGCTTATCATCCCTGAGAAAGAGGTGCCCGCGTTCAAGCGGCTTCTGGTTGCCTATTATGAGGGGCGGGATCAGGGCGAGATTCAGGAGTTTATGAGAACCATGTGCATCCGAACGTTCTAAAGCGCGACAGACGCCCTTGCATTTTCGACGGACTGTGCTATACTGGATTTCCGATTCGGGTATCCCGAACCATGCCGACTCTGAAAGAAGGAACAACACCAAATGCGCATCCTGCTTGCCACTGCCTTTGCCCTGTTTGCCGGGCTGATGATGACCCGCGTGTTCAAATATCTGCACCTCCGCTTTCCCGACGTGACCGCCTTTCTGATCGCCGGGGTGCTGGTGGGACCCTTCTGCCTGGGGGCTTTGGGCCTGCCGGGGCTGGGCTTTGCCTCCATGGAGGAGCTGGGACAGGTGGCGGTGCTGTCCAACGTGGCCCTGGGCTTTATCGCCTTTGACATCGGCAACGAGTTCCGCCTGGCCCAGCTGCGCAGCACGGGCCGGACCGCCACCGTCATCGGCATTGCCCAGGCGCTGTTCACCAGCCTGCTGGTGGACGCGGCGCTGATCGGCCTGTACTTCCTGGTGGGGCCGGAGACGCTGCCCCTGCCCGTGGCCGTCACCCTGGGGGCCATTGCCGCCGCCACGGCCCCGGCGGCCACGCTGATGGTGGTGCGCCAGTACAAGGCCAAGGGCCCGGTCACCAGTCTGCTGCTGCCCATCGTCGCCCTGGACGACGCGGTGGGCCTGGTGATCTTCGCCGTATCCATCGGCGTAGCGGGGGCCATCGAGGGCGGCAGCCTGAACGCCGTCAGCGTGGTGCTGAACCCCCTGCTGGAGATCCTCTGCTCCCTGCTGCTGGGGGCCGGGATGGGCGCGCTTTTGACCTGGCTGGAGAAGATCTTCTTCTCCAACTCCAACCGCCTGTCCCTGACCATCGCCTTTGTGGTGATGACCATCGCCCTGAGTTCCGTGCGCATCCCCCTGGGGGGCGGGGTGGAGATCGCCTTTTCCTCCCTGCTGGTGTGCATGATGCTGGGGACCATGTTCTGCAACCTGAGCGAATATTCCGCCGACATCATGAACCGCTCGTCCAAGTGGACGGCCCCGCTGTATGCGGTGTTCTTCGTCCTGTCCGGCGCGCAGCTGGATCTGGGCGTGTTCCGCTATCCGCTGGTCATCCTGATCGGCGTGGTGTACATCCTGGTCCGCTGCCTGGGCAAATACTTCGGCGCACGGGCCAGCAGCGCCCTGAGCGGGTGCAGCGGGACGGTACGGAAATACCTGGGAATCACCCTGTTCCCCCAGGCCGGCGTGGCCCTGGGCATGGTGGTCAGCGCCCAGGCGCTGGGGCCGGCCTACGGCGGCGTCATCCGCAACATCGTTTTGTTCAGCGTGCTGATCTATGAGCTGGTGGGCCCGCTGCTGACCAAGCTTGCCCTGGAGCGGGCGGGGGAGATCACCTCCGGCGCCACGGACGCCCAGAACCGCGCCCGCTTCCAGAAAAAAGAGCGCAGGCATTCCCTTCCCCAGCGATGATTTGATAAAAGAGGTGTAAGAAGATGAATCTGAAAGAAGCCTTCCGCTTCCAGAACAAGCTCCAGACCCTCCTGGACGAGGCCCAGGCCATTCTGGGCGTGGACGCCAACGTGACGCGGGTGGAGAACACCTATCTGCGCCACAAGGTCATGCCCGAGGCCGAGGACGAGACGGTGCTGGTCGCCCCCGAAACCGAGTACTATGAGCAGATCACCGACATCGCCCGCTTCCTGCTGTATCTGCTGGAGGAGAAGACCCGGCTCTATGCCGCCATCCGCAAGGCCAAGGACAGCCTGGATCTGGACATGGACAGCGAGGTCAGCCTGAACGCCGCCCGTCAGAGCATCGCCCGCACCTTCAAACGCATGAACGATCTGCGCAATTCCGAGCAGATCCTGTCCAACGGCGGCACCGGCTACCGCTTCAACGCCGAGGGCAACCAGGTCACCTACCGCTGCGACGTGAAGCAGGTGACGACCATCAACTATGACCGCAAGGTCATCCGCGCCGCTCTGAGCGCCCTGAACCGCAAGGCCGACGAGACCTCCACCCGCCTGGACCTCTGTCTCGTCACCTCCACGGTGGACTACGCGCCCCCCTTCGACGTGAACGCCAGCTTCGCCGAGGCCTTTGAGACCTTTCTGAACGCCTGAGGCAAGCCCCCCGGCTGTTTTGGGTGCGGCAAGCGAAGAGAACGCGGATACCGGTTCAGGTGCAGATGAACGATAAGGCTGCACACGGTCCGAAAGGACAAAAACGGTCTGGCTCACCCCACGAGCCATTTGTGCTTTGGACGTTCAGGGCCTCCGGCGTCGCCCGCCCGTCAGCCCGCCCGCCCCGCTGTTTCGCCCGATCGCCCGCCCGTTCTTTCACTCTCACGTCTCCATCCCATGATTTAGCCCCCGCCCCAGGGCGGAGGCGGAAGCATCTTTCCGTCTGCGCCCTCCGTTTCTGTGGCCTTTCCCGGCGGCGGGCGGCGCGGACGGAGCAAATGGTGGAAGCTGCATCGGTTGCTTGCCGTATCCAAAACAGCCGGATTCCTTCGCCGGACGCGCAGAGCGCGTCCGGCGTTTTTTGGTAAAACAGGGCGTGTGCCGAACCGATGTTCCCTGCGGCTTTTTGCCGCGCAATGCCGCCTGAAACGCTTTACATCAGGTGAAAAAGGGCGTATGCTGTGGTCATCCGATGATGGATCGGGAGGCGACGAAATGAGCAGGATCGAGATCAAAAAGATCGACATCACCGAACTGAAGACGGACGCCATCGTCAACGCGGCCAACGAGCGGCTGTGGGCGGGGGGCGGCGTCTGCGGGGCGATCTTCCGGGCGGCGGGCCGCGCACAGCTGGCAGCGGCCTGCGCGCGGATCGGGTACTGCGACACGGGCTCGGCTGTCCTGACGCCGGGTTTCCGCTTGAAGGCGAAGTACATCCTCCACGCCGTCGGCCCCCGCTGGCGGGACGGCGGGCATGACGAGCCGCAGCTTTTGTACGCGGCCTATCGACGCGCCCTGGAGCTGGCCGTGCAGCACGGCTGCCGCTCCATCGGCTTCCCGCTGATCTCTGCGGGCATCTTCGGCTACCCGGTGGACCGGGCCTGGGAGGTGGCGCTGCGGGCCTGCAGAGACTTTCTCGCCGGGGGCGCACAGATCAACGTCGTGTTCGCCGTGCTCAGCGACGAGGTGCTTGCGGTCGGGCGGGGCCTTCTGGACGAGGCAGCCCCGGCGGGCATCTCGGATGCGGACGAGCGGCTCCGGCGCATCTCAGAGATGGAAGCCCGCCTGAACCGGCTTAGGGCGTGGCTGGAGCAGCCCGCCGGGGACGTGCGGGAGGACGTCCGGCTGCTGGACGCATATTACCGCAGCCCGCTGTGGTGTGCCGACTTCGAGGCGGACGAGGCGGGCGCGCTGCCCGCCGACCTTCCCCGTGGGGTGCTGTCCGAGGACGCGGTGTACAACGCGCTGACGGCTTACGAGGAACAGAAGGCCTGAGGCTCGACCGGAGCGGGCGCGCCTGCTTATGCGATGCGGATGCTGCGATCCGGCGTTCCGGGCCGCCGTCTGCCCTGCAGATATGCCGCTTCCGTCCGTGGTCTGCGCCCCGCCCAAACCCTTGCATTCTCTTTCACACGATGCTAAACTGTATCCAGAACCCCGCAAACACAGCGCAACGCCCCAAAATCTGACAGGAGGTGCTTTCCATGAAAAAACGATTGTACGGCCTGGCGCTGGTCCTGGTCCTGGCAGCGCTGCTGCTCCCCGGCGCGGTCCGGGCGGAGGGGGGCCTTTGCCTGGAAGTCCGCAGCGAGGCGGAGCTGCAAAGCGCCCTGAACCGCAGCGAACCGGTGGCGGAGATCCATGTGGTGGACAGCTTTTCCATCGCATCGGACTGCTCCGTGCTGCTGGACCCGGCGCATTTCGACAACTACCGGAACGTGGCCCTCACGGTGGAGGAGGGCATGACCCTGACCATAGAGGCCGGGGGCGTCCTGGGCGTGGCCTGGTACAGCTTTGAAGGGGACTGGAACGACGGCCCCGACGCTCATGTGTTCAACGACGGCACGGTGATCGTGGCCGAGGGCGGCTGCACCGAGGGCGATTTTTCGCAAAACAACGGCCTCCTGTGGGTCCAGTCCGGCGGCGAGGCGGTCTGCGTGGGCGAAAATCGCGGTACCGTGACGGTGGAGTCCGGCGGGGCCTACCGCACGACCCAGGGCGGCGACGCGAAGAACTATGGCAGGGTGGAGATCCGGCAGGGCGCGGTGCTGGAGAGCCGCATGGGGTCCACCTTTTTCAACGTCCCCGGCGGCGAACTGGTCCTGGACGGGGACTTCCTCTGCGGCTGCGTGGGCGAGACCATGTGGTTTGAAAACCAGGGCGTTGTCCGCAGCAGCGCCGACGAAAACGAGGACGGCAGCGGCTGGGTCTACGTCTACCAGGCCGCCCCGGACTTTATGCCCTCCGACCTGGACGCCATGCGCGAGAACATGCTGCGCGCCCTGGGCATCACGGACGAGTCCTTCCCCTTCCGCGTCTTTGCGCTGTACGAGGTCGGCGACGAAAGCGAGCTGGCAACGCTGCTCTGCGACGACGAGGCCGACGCCCGGACGGCGGCCCGGATCACCGGCAAGCTGGAGCTGACCGCGCCGCTGCGCAGCATGGGCGTGGTGCTGCTGGACGACAGAGAGAGCAGCCTGACCGTGGCCTCCGGCGCTTCCCTGATCTGCGCCCTGCGCAACCAGGGCGGCGTGCGCGTGGAGCCGGGGGCGAAACTCGGCACCACCATGGGCGGGCCCTACGCCCTCGTGAACGCCGGGACCCTGGAGGTGGCGGCGGGGGCGGAGCTTTGGAGCCAATATGGCGGCTCCGTGGTGAACACCCAGAGCGGCACGCTGAGCCTGGACGGCTGCTTCTACTGCGGCGGTTTTTTCGACCCCTGGTTCGGCAACGCGGGCACGGTCCGGGGCAGCGGCTGGGCGGCCCTGCGGATGTTCAGCGGCCTGGAGCACATGGTCACGAGCTGCCGGGCGCTGGAGCTGGCGCTGGGAGACGCCCCGATCCCGGTCTACGCCCAGGCCACCACGGCGGAGGACTTCTGCGCGCTGGCAGCGCTGGAGGGAGTGCCCGGTATCTACGTCTCCGGGCAGACGGAGCTGGACCCGGGGGAGGAATATGAACACCGCGTCCGCCTGGACGGGGCCGTGGCGCTGACGAAAGCCCTCTGGATCGGCGACGGCATGGACCTGGTGCCGGACCCCGGCGCGACCCTGCGCTTGCCGGGCTATGCAGAGGATGAAAGCGGCCACGGGAATCTGGTCTTCGGGCGCACGGGCCGCATCCTGGCGGAGCCGGGAGACGGCGGGACCCTGATTCTGGGCGGGGTGAAGCTGCTCAGCGGCAGCGATGAGTCGGCGGTCTGTCGGCCCACGGAGCGCGTCGCCTGGCTCAGCGCTCCCTCCTATTACCCGGACGCGGACTACCCCGCCGGGCCGGAGTGGCTCTACGTCTGCGACGGCGGCGCGGCGGAGCTGGGCGGCAGTTTCCCCACGGACGAGGCGGGGCAGTATTACCCCAACCTGATTTTGGGCGAGGGTAGCGCCGCCACGGTCACCGCCCCCCTGGAGCTGGGCTATCTGGAGGTCCGCAGCGCCCTGGACATCGCCCCCGGCGCCGGCGTGAAGACCTGGGACGTGTTCTACTTCAACGCCAGCTCTGTCACAGGCGGGGAGATCGAGGTAGAACATGAATCCCGCTACCAGTGCCTCCTGGTGCCGGACCCGGACGACCCGGCGCAGTCGGTCCCCTTCCCGGTCGTCCGGGAAGGCCGGATCTATCTGGAGGACAACGGGGTGGAGCCTTACCCCACATCGGAGCAAGGCCCCTTCCTGGGCTGGCAGATCACGTCCGGCTGGAGCGAGATCGGCCCGGAGGCCCTGGCGGCTTACACGGTCCAGACGGACGAGGAAGGGCGGCACTATGTGGACGAGCCCCGGGATTTCCCCATCATCGTGACGGCCCGATACGGGGGCGTCAGCCTGGACCGGGAGGCCGGGGAGCTGCGTTACGCCCTGTCCCTGCCGGAGACGGCGGAGGAGATGGTGCAGGTCCTGGCGGCCTGGTATGACGCGTCCGGCCGTCTGCTGGACCTGACGCTGGAGGAAGTCCCGGCGGACGATCTGAGAGGCAGCCTTCCCATGAAAGCGGGCGCGGCCTCCTGCGGCCTCTTCCTGGCCGACAGCGCCTGGACCCCCCTCTGCGAGGGCTGGCACCTGAGTTGAACCGGGCAAAACAGCACAAGGAACCCCCATGGCCGGGCGCGCAATGCCGCGCCCGGCCCTTTCCACGCGCATTTTTGCACCGAAAAAGCATATTGCCAAAACCGGAACAGCAGGGTATAATACCTGCTATGAGTGCGCGCCGGGGCCCCAGGCGCCGCCGCCGCTCGGTCCGATACATTATATATTATTGCGTGCGCGCCGCGCCGCATGGGTCCGGGAAGCGCGTTTCCCGCATCGGGTGGAGGGGCTGCATATTCTCCGGGCGGCGCGCCGGAACGGAACACATGGAACGACTGACGAGCAGGAAAAACGAGACGGTCCGCCGTCTGCGCCGCCTGGGCGCGGAGAAGGGCTTCCGGCGGCAGGAGGGGGAATACCTCTGCGACGGGCGGAAGCTGCTGCGGGAGGCGCTGCTGCACGGGGCCGCCCTGGGCACGGTACTCTGGGCCACGGAGCCGGAGCCGGGACTGCGGGCGGCGGCCCAGTACGCGGTGCCCCAGGAGATTTTGGACTATGTGTCCCCGATGAAGCACCCGGCGGAAGTCCTGTTCACGGTGAAGCTTCCCGCCTGGCCGGAGGCCGCGCCGGGGCGGACGCTGGTGCTGGAGACCGTGCAGGACCCGGGCAACCTGGGCACCATTCTCCGCACGGCCAACGCCCTGGGGCTGGATCAGGTGATCCTCACCGGGGACTGCGCCGACCCCTACCAGCCCAAGTGCGTCCGGGCCGCCATGGGCGCGCTGTTCCGCCAGCCCATGCTGGAGCTGGAGCGGGGGGAACTGCAAGCATATCTGCAAGCCCAGGGGCTGCGGCTCTACGGCGCGGCCCTGGCTCCGGCGGCGCAGGACATCCGGCGCCTGGATTTACAAAACTGCGCCGTGGCCATCGGCAGCGAGGGCCGGGGCCTCAGCCGGGAGCTGCTGGCCCTCTGCGACGGGGAGCTCATCATCCCCATGCGCCCGGGCTGCGAGTCGCTGAACGCGGCGGTGGCGGCGGCCATCGTCATGTGGGAGCTGCAACGGGACCGGCTCGGTTGACGGCTGGGCGCGCCGGGGCGGGCGTAATTCAAACACAAGGGGAGGGATCGCATGGCGGAGCTGGACTACTGGATCTGGTTTTCCGCGCTCCGTCTGCGCCCGGCGGCCCGACGGCTGCTGCTGGAGCGCTTCGGCGGGGCCAGGGAACTGTTTCAGGCGACGCAGGGCAAAGTGTCCGCCCTGCCTGGCCTGAGCGAGCGGGAGCGGAAGGCGCTGGAGCGGCGGGAGCTGGACCAGGCCGCGCAGATCATCGAACGCTGCACCGAGGAAGGGGTGGACATCCTCACCCTCCGGGACCCGGCCTACCCGGAGCGCCTGGCCGCCATCCCCGACGCCCCGCCGGTGCTCTATCTCAGGGGGCGTCTCCCGGCGGTGGACCTGGAGCCGCTGATCGCCGTGGTGGGCACGCGCAGCTGCACCCCCTACGGGGAGAAAATGGCGGCGAAACTCTCCTACGGCATCGCCTCCGCCGGTGGGATCGTGGTCACGGGCCTGGCCGCCGGGGTGGACGCCGTGGCCGCCCACGCCGCGCTGCGGGCCGGGGGCCGGGTGGTGGGCGTGCTGGGCTGCCCCATCAACCAGGTGTACCCCAGGCAGCACGCGGCGCTGTACGCGGACGTGGCCGCCGCCGGGGCGCTGCTCAGCGAATATCCCCCGGACGCGGTCTGCGGCGCGGACTGTTTCCCGGCGCGCAACCGCATCATGGCGGGGCTGAGCCTGGGCGTGCTGGTGGTGGAGGCCCCGGCGCGCAGCGGCGCTTTGATCACCGCCCACCGGGCGCTGGACTACGGCAGGGACGTGTTCGCCGTGCCCGGCAACGCCGACGCCTACGCCAGCCGGGGCTGTCTCCGGCTGCTGAAAGAGGGGGCCGCCCTGGCCGAGGAGGCCTGGGACGTGCTGGCGGACTATGCGCCGCGCTTTCCGGGCAAGCTGGACCGGAAGGAGGCCCAGCGCTCCGCCCCGGAACAGCCGGACCGGGAGCCGGAAGCCCCGGCGGAGCCAAAGCCGGGGGAGGACCCGGTCTGGAACGAGCGGACGGTCTTCCGCCTCCGCCAGCGCACGAAGCGCCGCAAGGCGCTGGACGAGGCGGCCCAGGCGGCCAAGCTGGAGGAACTGACCGCCGCGCAACTGGCCATCGTGGCCGTGATGGAGCGGGAGCGGATGCACATTGACGACATCGTGGACCTGAGCGCCCTGCCCGCCGCCACCGTGGCCAGCGAGCTGACCATGCTCCAGATCAAAGGCTGTGTCACGCAGCATCCGGGCAAGCGCTTTTCACTGAACATCACGCGGCCAGGCGGCCCGTCGCAATAAATCGTAGTGAGGAAAGGATCAGGGCGAACATGGCAAAAGCAAAGACCGAGCTGGTGATCGTGGAGTCACCGGCCAAGGCCAAGACCATTGAAAAATATCTGGGCGGCAGCTACCGGGTCGTGGCCAGCATGGGCCACCTGCGGGACCTGCCGCGCAGCCGCATCGGCGTGGACGTGGAACACGACTTCACGCCGGAATACATCCCCGTCCAGGGGCGGGAGAGCGTCATCGAGGACCTGAAACGCAGCGCGGACCGGGCCGCCACCGTCTATCTGGCCACCGACCCGGACCGGGAGGGGGAGGCCATCTCCTGGCACCTGAAGGAGCTGCTGGCCATCCCCGACGAAAAGGCCCGGCGCGTCACCTTCAACGAGATCACCCGCCGGGTGGTGACGGAGAACATTCAGGCCCCCCGGGAGATCGACATGGACCTGGTGAACGCCCAGCAGGCCCGGCGCGTGCTGGACCGGCTGGTGGGCTACAAGCTCTCCCCCATGCTCTGGCGCAAGCTGGGCCGGCCCCGGCTCAGCGCCGGGCGGGTCCAGTCCGTGGCCACGCGCATCGTCATCGACCGGGAGAACGAGATCCGTGCCTTCCAGCCGGAGGAATACTGGCATTTGGATGTGACCCTCCGCCGCCTGGAGGGGGAGGGCAGTCTGCTGGCCCGCTACCACGGCACCACGGAGAAGAAGACGGAGCTGCACTCCGAGGACGAGGTGAACGCGGTACTCTCTGCGGTGGAGGGCAAGCCCTTCCGCGTGGCGGCGGTGAAGCGCGGGGAGAAGCAGCGCCAGCCCTCCGCCCCCTTCATCACCTCCACCCTGCAGCAGGAGGCCAGCCGCCGCCTGGGCATGACCCCGGTGCGGACAATGAGCATCGCCCAGCAGCTCTATGAGGGCGTGGACGTGGACGGCGTGGGCACCGTGGGTCTCATCACCTACATGCGTACCGACTCCCTGCGCATCAGCGACGAGGCGCAGCGCGCTGCCGGGGCCTACATCCAGGGCCACTACGGCCCGGACTACTACCGGGGCCCCCGGAACTACAAGACCAAGGCCGGGGCCCAGGACGCCCATGAGGCCATCCGCCCCAGCAGCGTGGACCTGACGCCGGAGGCGGTGAAACAAAACCTGAGCGGGGACCAGTACCGGCTCTACCGCCTGATCTGGGGGCGCTTCATCGCCAGCCAGATGAGCAACGTGATCTATGACAGCGTGGTGATCGACGCGGAATGCGCCGGGCACGTCTTCCGGGCCAAGCACTCGGAGGTGAAGTTCCCCGGCTACACCGCCGTCTATGAAGAGGGCAAGGACGAGGAGAGCAGCGAGATCCGCCGCCCCCTGCCCAGGCTGAACGAGGGGGAGGCGCTGCACGCGGAGAAGTTCGACCGGGAGCAGCGCTTCACCCAGCCCCCCGCCCGCTACACGGAGGCCACCCTGATCCGTGCCCTGGAGGAAAAGGGCATCGGACGGCCCTCCACCTACGCCCCCACCATCAGCACCATCACCAGCCGGGAGTATGTGGCCAAGGATGGCCGCTATCTCCGTCCCACTCCACTGGGAGAGACCGTCAACCGCCTGATGCTGGACTATTTTCAGGACATCGTGGATCTGAAGTTCACGGCCCGGATGGAGGACTCCCTGGACGAGATCGAAGCGGGGCGGAAGCAGTGGAAAAGCGTGCTGCGGGAGTTCTACGGCAGCTTTGACCGGGAGCTGACGGAGGCGGAAACGGCCCTGGAAGGGGTGCGCATCCGGGTCCCCGACGAGCTGAGCGACGAGGTCTGCGAGGTCTGCGGCCGCCGGATGGTGGTGAAGAAGGGGCGCTTCGGGCGCTTCCTGGCCTGCCCCGGCTACCCGGACTGCACCTTCACCAAACCCATCGTGGTGGAGATGCCGGGCCGCTGCCCCCGCTGCGGCAGCCGCATTCTCAAGCGCTCCAGCCGCAAGGGCTACACCTATTACGCCTGTGAAAAGGGGGCCGACTGCGGCTTCATGACCTGGAACGTGCCGGTGAAGGAGAACTGCCCGTCCTGCGGCAAGACCCTGTTCAAGCTCAGCGGAAAGGGGGCCAAAAAGCCCTTCTGCGTCAACGAAAACTGCCCGGACTTCCTGCCGGAGGAAAAGCGCGGCTACCGCAAAAAGACCCCCAAGCCCGCCGAGGGCGCGGAAGGCGCGGCCCCCGCCCCCGAGGCGGCGGCGTCTGCCCCGGCCCCGGAGAAGAAGCCCGCCGCCAAAAAGTCCGCGGCGAAAAAGCCCGCGGCAAAAAAGACGGCGGAGAAGTCCGCCGCGGAAAAGCCCGCGACGAAAAAGAAGTCCACGGCCGGGCGCAGGAAGACGGCGTCCGCCGCCGAAGAAGCCTGAGCCGCCGCAGGGAGGTGCCGATTTGGACGCACATGTGACGGTGGTGGGCGCGGGCCTGGCCGGCTGCGAATGTGCCTGGCAGCTGGCCCGTCGGGGCGTCCGGGTGACGCTGCGGGAGATGAAGCCGGAGAAGAAGACCCCGGCCCACAGCGCGGACGGCTTTGCCGAGCTGGTCTGCTCCAACTCCCTGCGGGCCGAGCCGCTGCACAACGCCGTGGGCCTTCTGAAAGCGGAACTGCGGATGCTGGACAGCCTGATCCTCCGCTGCGCCGACGAGAGCCGGGTCCCGGCGGGCGGGGCCCTGGCGGTGGACCGGGCGGCCTTCTCCGCGATGGTGACGGCGGAGATTTTGAAACAGAACAGCATTACCGTGGTCCCCGGCGAGGTGACGGAGATCCCGGACGGAGAGGTGATCCTGGCCACCGGCCCCCTGACCGGCGAGGCCCTGAGCGCCGCCATCGCGGCCAGGTGCGGACAAAACGGCCTGCACTTCTACGACGCGGCCGCGCCCATCGTCAGCTTTGAGAGCGTGGACATGGACCGGGCCTGGTTTGCCTCCCGCTACGACCGGGGGACGCCGGACTACATCAACTGCCCGCTCGATGAAGCGGAATACCGGGCCTTCTGGAACGCCCTGCGCACGGCGGAGGAGGCCCAGGTCCACGGCTTTGACGACGGCGGCGTGTTCGAGGGCTGTATGCCCGTGGAGGTCATGGCCCGCCGGGGGGAGGACACCCTGCGCTTCGGCCCCATGAAGCCCGTGGGCCTGCCCGACCCCAGGACCGGGGCCGAGCCCTGGGCGGTGGTGCAGCTGCGCCGCGACAACGCCGAGGGGACGCTTTACAACATCGTGGGTTTTCAGACCCACCTGCGCTTCCCGGAGCAGCGCCGGGTCTTCTCCATGATTCCGGCCCTGGCAAACGCGGACTATCTGCGCTACGGGAAGATGCACCGCAACACTTATTTAAATTCCCCCGCGCTGCTGGACCGCTATTACCGCCTGAGAACCGAGCCGCGCATCTCCTTCGCCGGGCAGATGACCGGGGTGGAGGGCTATGTGGAGTCCTGCGCCAGCGGCTGCCTGGTGGGGATCGAGACGGCCCGGCGTCTGCTGGGGCAGCCCCCTCTGGACTTCCCAAAGGAGACGGCCATCGGCGCCCTGGGGCTCTACGTCTCCGGCGGCGCGGTCAGTGGGAATTTCCAGCCCATGAACATCAACTTCGGCCTCATCGCCCCTCTGGACCGCCGGGTCCGGGGCAAGCGCGAGAAAAACGAGGCCATCTCCCGCCGGGCGCTGGAGACCCTGTCGGCGCTGCTGGCGGAGCGGGGAGAGACCATACATCGGAAAGAGGAAACACCATGAGAATCATCATTGACGCCATGAGCGGCGACAACGCCCCGGCGGAGATCGTCAGGGGGGCGGTCCACGCCCAGCAGGAGTTCGGCGTGAAGCTGGACCTGGTGGGCCAGCCGGAGGCCGTGCGGGCCTGCCTGCGGGAGAGCGGCGCGGAGGAGAGCGCCGACCTGCGCATCATCCCGGCCAGCGAGATCATCGACATGCACGACGAGCCCAGCACCGCCGTCCGGCGCAAGCGGGACAGCTCCATGGCCGTGGCCCTGGACCTGCTGCGCCGGGGGGAGGGGGACGCGGTCATCTCCGCCGGGAACACCGGGGCCCTGCTCAGCGGGGCCACCCTGCTGGTCAAGCGCATCCGGGGCGTCCGCCGGGCCTCCATGGCCCCGGTGCTGCCCAACGGCGGCGCGGGCACCGTGCTCATCGACTGCGGGGCCAACGTGGAGTGTACGCCGGAATACCTGCTCCAGTTCGCCTACATGGGCAGCCTCTACGCCCAGAATATCCTGGGCCTGTCCAGCCCCCGGGTGGGCCTGCTGAACAACGGCAGCGAGGACAGCAAGGGCACGGAGCTGTGCAAGGCCGCCTATGCCCTGCTGCAAGCTGCGGGCCAGGCCGGGCGCATCCGCTTCATCGGCAACGTGGAGGGGACGGACGTCTTCTCCGGAAGGGTGGACGTGATCGTCACCGACGGCTTCACCGGCAACGTGCTGCTCAAGACCATCGAGGGCACGGTGAAGTTCATGATGGGCGAGCTGAAAAACGTGTTCACCGGCAGCCCCAAGAGCAAGCTGGGGGCCGTGCTGCTGCACAAGGACCTGCGGGGCATGAAGCGGATGCTGGACGTGAAAGAGGTGGGCGGCACCGCCTTCCTGGGCATCCAGAAGCCGGTTTTGAAGGCCCACGGCAGTTCCGACGCCCGGGCCATCCGCAGCGCGGTCCGGCAGGCCATCGCCTACATCAACGCCGACGTGATCGGCGCCATCGAATCCAACATCGCGTATATGCGGCTGGACGGGGCCGCGGAAGGGAAGGAACGCACATGAACATCTTTGAGACCGTACAGCGCATCGTCAGCCAGCAGTTCAGCGTGGACGCGGAGCGCATCACCGAAAGCACCGACTTCCAGGACGAGCTGGGGGCCGACTCCCTGGACGTGGTGGAGCTGGCCGTCAGCGTGGAGGACGAGTTCGGCATCGGCGAGATCGCCGAGGAGGACATTTTGAAGATCCACACCGTGGGGGACCTGGTGGACTATCTCCGGCGGGTGCTGGACTGAGGCCATGGAGACTCTGCAAAAGACCCTGCACTACCGCTTCCGGGACCCGGAGCTGCTGCGGACGGCCCTGACCCACTCCTCCTACGCCAACGAACATCGGGTGGAGAGCAACGAGCGGCTGGAGTTCGTGGGGGACAGCGTCCTGGGCTTCGTGGTGGCCGACCGGCTCTACCGCAGTCAGCCCGCTTTGCCGGAGGGGCGCATGACCCGCATCCGGGCGGAGCTGGTCTGCGAGCAGAGCCTGTGGGCCGTCTCCGAGCAGTTGGGCCTGGGGGCCCTGCTGCGCCTGGGCCGGGGTGAGGAACTGACCGGGGGCCGCAGCCGCCCCAGCATCCTGGCCGACTGCGTGGAGGCCCTGATCGCCGCGCTGTATCTGGACGGCGGGCTGGCCCCGGCCCGGGCGCTGATCGAGCGCTGCATCCTCTCCCGGCTGGACCGGGACGGGACGGCGGCGGGCCAGGACAGCAAGACGGACCTGCAGGAGCTGGTCCAGCGCACGCCGGGGCGCGGCATCGTCTACACCCTGACCGGGGAGCGGGGGCCGGACCACGACAAGCGCTTTTCCGTCTCCGTCTCCGTGGGCGGCGTGGTGGCCGGGACCGGAGAGGGCCGCACGAAGAAAGAGGCCGAGCAAATGGCCGCCCGGGCCGCGCTGGAGACCCTGCTTTGAGCCGCGCCCAGGCGCGGAGGCTTTTGCATGGCGCCCAGCCGGGGCTGGGCCTATGCAAAAGCCGGGAAATCCTTTCAGAACCGCTTCGCTGGGTTCTGAAAGGAGAGGGCTGCGCTGCGCGATTGCGCCGAAGCGGGGGAGGGCACAATCGCTCCGCGAGAAGTATTTTTGCCGAAAACGCGGTTTCCGGCAAAAATGGATTTGACTTTTTTTCGCGCCTGCGGGCGCGAAACTCTGCGAGGCAGCGGGGGCTTCCCCCGCTTGGCCGGACTCAGTAACAGGAGAGAGAACCGTGTATCTGAAAGCACTGGAACTGCAGGGCTTCAAGTCCTTTCCCGACAAGACCGTCCTGCGCTTCGACAAGCCCGTCACCGCCATCGTGGGGCCCAACGGCAGCGGCAAGAGCAACATCTCCGACGCGCTGCTCTGGGTCATGGGGGAGCAGCGCTCCCGGGCCCTGCGGGGCGGCAAGATGGAGGACGTGGTCTTCGGCGGCACGGAAAAGCGCTCCCCCATGGGCTTTGCCCAGGTCAGCCTGGTCCTGGACAACAGCCAGGGCCTGTTCGCCGTGGATAGCCCCGAGCTGACCATCACCCGCCGCTATTACCGCAGCGGGGAGAGCGAATACTATGTGAACCGGGAGTCCGTGCGCCTGAAGGACGTGCTCAGTCTGCTGATGGACACGGGCCTGGGCCGGGACGGGTACAGTGTCATCGGCCAGGGCCGCATCGCGGAGATCGTCTCCGCCAAGAGCACCGACCGGCGGGAGATCTTTGAGGAGGCGGCGGGCATCGCCCGTTTCCGCTCCCGCAAGGAGGAGGCCGAGCGCAAGCTGGAGCGCACGGAGGAAAACCTGCTGCGCATCAACGACAAGATCGACGAGCTGGAGCTGCAGGTCGGCCCGCTGGAGCAGCAGGCGGAGACGGCGAAACGCTATCTCCTGCTGCGCGACGAGCAGCGGGGTTTGGAGATCTCCGTCTGGATGGCCACGCTGGATAAGCTGCACGGCCAGAGCGAGGACCTGGCCCGGGATTTCGCCGGGGCCCAGGGCAATCTGGAGGCGGCCCAGGCGGCCCTGGCTGCCATCTACGCCGCCGCGGAGAACGACACGCAGCGGATGCAGGAGCTGGACGTGGCCGCCGAGCAGATTCGCAGTCTGCAAAGCGCCGAAGAGCACGCCGCAGCGGAGGCCGAGCGCGCCGCCGCCGTCCTGCAATCCTGGCTGGACCACGACCGGGAGACCGGGGAGCGGCTCCGGGACGAGCTGGAGGCGCAGACCCGGCGGCTGGACAGTCTGGAGGCCCAGGCGGACCAGCAGCGGACGCGCATTGCAGCCATTGGCGCGGAACTGGAAACCCTGGGCGCGGAGCGCGCCCGGCTGGAGCAGGAGGCGGAGGCCAGCGCGGTGCAGGCCGACAGCAACCGGGAGAGTCTCAGCGCCCTGCTGGCCCAGGAGAGCGGCTGCGGCGACGCCCTGACCAAAGGGGAGACGGAGCTGTCCGTCCGCCGGGAACAGGGCGCGGAACTGGCCGCCCGGCGGGAGAGCCTGGAGGCCGAGGCGGCAGCGGGCCGGGAGCGCCGGGCAAAGCTGGCCAGCCAGCTGGCCGAGGCGGAGGCCCATCACGCCGCCGCCGGGAGCCGGACGGCGGAGCTGTCCGCCGCGCTCCGGGACCGGCGGGAGGCCGTGGCCCTCCGGGAGCAGCACGTCCGGGACCGCAGCGCGGAACTGGGCCGCCTGACGGTGGAGAAGCGCTCCGCCGAGGGGCGCATCCGGCTGCTCAGCGACATGGAGAAAGAATACGAGGGCATGGGCAAGGCGGTGAAGCAGGTGATGCTTGCCGCCGGACGGGGCGGACTCCGGGGCGTGCGCGGCCCCGTGGCCAAGCTGCTCAGCGTGCCCGACGACTATACCATCGCCATCGAGACCGCCCTGGGGGCGGCCATGCAGCACATCGTGGTGGACAGCCAACAAGACGGCAAAGCCGCCATCGAATATTTGCAGCGCGCCGACGCCGGGCGCGCCACCTTCCTCCCGGCGGACATCATCCGGCCCGCCTGGCTGAGCCAGCCCCCCAAAGGGGCGCCAGGCTATCTGGGCGTGGCGGTGGAGCTGGTGCATTTTGACCCGGCCTATGCGGGCGTTTTCGGCAGTCTGCTGGGGCGCACCGTGGTGGCGGAGACTCTGGCCGACGCGGTGCAGATGTCCCGCCGCGCCGGGAACCGGCTGCGCATCGTCACCCTGGACGGGCAGATGATCCACGCCGGGGGCAGCATGACCGGCGGCAGCGCGGCCCGGAACGTGGGCATTCTGTCCCGGGCCAACGAACTGAAACGCCTGCGCATCCGCTTCGGGGAACTGGCCGCCGGGGAAAAGGCGGCGGTGGAGCGCCTGAGCGAAGCCGAGCGCAGCCTGACCCGCGCCAGGCTGGAGGCGGAGGAGACCGCCGGGCAGCTCCAGGAGGCCACGGAGCGCCAGCACCGGGCCGAGAGCGCCCGCAGCCAGCTGCGCGTGCTGCTGGACACGCTGGACGCCGGCCTGGCCGAACAGCAGCGGGAGGGGGAGAGCCTTTCCGCCGGACAGCGGGAGAACGCCCAGCGGGTTTCGGCCCTGGAAGCCCAGACGCAGACCCTCCGGGCCCGGCTGGTGGCCCTGCGGAAGCGCATCGAGGCGGCCACGCAGGGCGGCGCGGACTTCGACCAGGTCCGGGAGCGGCTGCGCGAGCGCCTGGCCGCGCTGCGGGAGCGGGCCGCGGCCCTGGAGAGCGAGCGGGAGACGGCCGGCCGAAGCCTTTCCGACCTGCAAAGCCTGCTGGGCAGCCTGAGCGGGGACGGGGAACAGCGCAGGAAAGCTTTGGAGGACCTGGCCCGGCACAGCGCGGAGCTGGAGCGGGAGCTGGTATCCCGGCAGGAGACCGTGGAGGCCCACCGCCGCCAGGCCCAGGCCCACCGGGCGGAGCTGGCGGAAAAGCAGCGCGCGCGCCTGGAGCTGGAGGGCCGCCGGGTCCGCCGGGACCGGCAGGGCCAGGAGAAAAACCGGGAAATGCTGGAGCTGCAAAGCATCTGCGCCCGGCTGGAACAAAAGAAGCTGGCCGCCGAGCTGGAGGAACGGCAGATCGTGGACCGGCTCTGGGAGAGCTACGAGCTGAGCCGCAGCGCGGCCCAGGCCCTGCGCCAGCCGGTGGAGAACCTGAGCGCCGCCACCAAGCGCATCGCCGAGCTGCGGCGGGACATCGGCCGTCTGGGCAGCGTGAACCTGGGGGCCATCGCGGAGTACGAGCGGGTCCGGGAGCGCTACGACTTCCTGCGCAGCCAGCGGGACGACGTGGCCACGGCCCGGCGGGACCTGCTGAAGATCATCGCCGACCTGACCGGGGAGATGCGGGAGATCTTTCTCCGGGAGTTCCAGGCCATTGCCGAGCGCTTTCGGGGCGTGTTCCTGGAGCTGTTCGGCGGGGGCCGGGCGGCCCTGGAGCTGGAGGACCCGGAACAGCCCCTGGACTGCGGGATCGAGATCCGGGTCCAGCCGCCGGGCAAGGCGGTGACCACCATCTCCCTGCTCAGCGGCGGGGAAAAGAGCTTCGTGGCCATTTGCCTCTATTTCGCCATTATGAAAGTCCGCCCCACCCCCTTCTGCGTGATGGACGAGGTGGACGCTGCCCTGGACGAGGCCAACGTGGAGCGCTGCGCCCGCTATATGCGCGGCATGGCCGACCGGACCCAGTTCATCACCATCACCCACCATCGGGCCACCATGGAGGAGGCGGACGTGCTCTACGGCGTGACCATGCAGGAGAAGGGCGTTACCACGGTGCTGGCCATGGATCTGGAGGAAGCGGAAAAAACCATTCAGAACCACTCCGCTGGGTTCTGAATGGAGAAGGCTGCGCTGCGCGTGTGCGGTGGCGCGGGGGAGGGCACACACGCTCCGCGAGCGGTATTTTTGCCGAAACAAGGGTTCCGGCAAAAATGAATTCTGATTCTATTTCGCGCCTGCGGGCGCGAAACTCTGCGAGGCAACGGGGAATTAACGCTGCTGGAAGAAAGAGAGGGCTTGCACATGGGATTTCTGGAAAAGATCAAAAACGGCCTGGCGCGGACGAAAAAGAGCATGGCCGTTTCGCTGAACAACCTGTTCGCCTCCTTCACCGGGGAGAACGAGGAGTTTTTTGACGAGCTGGAGGAGACGCTGATCCTGGCCGACGCGGGGGTGGACACCGCCACCGAGGCCGTGGAGCGGCTGCGGAAGCTGACGAAAGAGCGCGGGCTGCGCGGCGGCGCGGAGGTCCAGGCCGCCTTTGTGGAGATCATGGCGGGCTATCTGACGTTTGAGGAGATGGACCTGCGCCTGAACACCCGCCCCAGCGTGATTCTGATGGTGGGCGTCAACGGCGTGGGCAAGACCACCACCATCGGCAAGCTGGCCCGGCGCTACCGGGACGCGGGGAAAAAGGTCCTGCTGGCCGCCGCCGACACCTTCCGCGCCGCCGCCGCCGAGCAGCTCACGATTTGGGCCGAGCGGGCCGGGGTGGACATCGTGCGCCACGAGGAGGGCAGCGACCCCGCCGCCGTGGTCTATGACGCCATCGCCGCGGCCAAGGCCCGGAAGACCGACCTGATCATCGTGGACACCGCCGGACGGCTGCACAACAAGCAGAACCTGATGAACGAGCTGAGCAAGATCCGGCGCATCATCAGCCGGGAACTGCCGGACGCGGACGTGGAGACCCTGCTGGTCATCGACGCCACCACCGGACAGAACGGGCTGCTCCAGGCCCGCAGCTTCCGGGACGCCGCCGACCTGAGCGGCGTGGTGCTGACCAAGCTGGACGGCACCGCCAAGGGCGGCATCGTCTTCTCCATCGCCCGGGAGCTGGAGCTGCCGGTGAAGTTCATCGGCGTGGGCGAACAGCCCGACGATCTGCTGCCCTTCGAGCCGCGCACCTTCGCGGAGGCGCTGCTGCGATGAAACTGGTACTGGCGTCCAACAACCCCCACAAGCTGCGGGAGGTGCGGGAGATCCTGGCCGGTTCCGGGATCGAGCTGCTGAGCCAGCGGGAGGCCGGCTGTGACATGGAGGTGGAGGAGACCGGGGCCAGCTTCGCGGAAAACGCCCGGCTCAAGGCCCAGGCCGCCATGCGCGCCACGGGGCTGCCCGCCGTGTCCGACGACAGCGGCCTGGAGATCAACGCCATGGGCGGCGCGCCGGGGGTCCACTCCTCCCGCTTCGCCGGGGACCGGAGCTATGACGCGGTCTGCCGGGACATCCTGGAGCGCGTGGCGGGGCACCCCGACCGGCGCGCCCGCTACTGCTGCGCCGTGGTCTGCTGCTTCCCCGACGGGCGGGAGATCCGCTGCTTCGCCACCACGGAGGGCACGATCGCCCGGGAACTCCGGGGCAGCGGGGGCTTTGGCTACGACCCCATCTTCCTGCTGCCGCAGGGGCGCACCATGGCGGAGCTGACGGAGGAAGAAAAAAACGCCATCTCCCACCGGGGCCGGGCCTTCCGGGAGCTGGTGAGAAAGTTAAAGGACGGGGAATGCGATGCTGACAAGTAAACAGCGCGCCCAGCTGAAAGCGCTGGCCGCGGCGGAGGATACCATCCTCATCGTCGGCAAGGGCGGCCTGACGGAAAACCTGATCGCCCAGACCGCCGACGCCCTGCGGGCGCGGGAACTGGTGAAGGGCCGGGTGCTGGAGAGCGCCCTTCTGAGCGCCCGCGAAGCGGGGGCGCAACTGGCCGAGGCCTGCAAAGCCGAGCTGGTCCACGTCATCGGCAGCCGCTTCGTGCTGTTCCGCCGGAACACGGAGGCCCCGAAGATCGAGCTGGTGCGGAACAATCCGAAGAACGCGAAAAAGCGCCGTTGAGGGGGCAGAGATGGACATCGTGATGTTCGGGGGGAGCTTCAATCCCCCCCACCGGGGCCACCGGGCCGCCGCACGGGCGGCCATCCGCGCCCTGAAGCCGGACAAGCTGCTGATCGTGCCGGACTACCTGCCCCCCCACAAGGTCCTGGCCCCCGGCAGCCCCACGCCCGAGGCGCGGCTGGAACTGTGCCGCCGGAACTTTTCCGACATTCCGGGGGCGGAAATCTGCGACATCGAGCTGCGGCGGGGCGGCCGCAGCTTCACCGCCGACACCCTGCGGGAGCTGGCCGAGCGCTATCCCGGCGCAGACCTGACTCTGCTGGTGGGGACGGACATGCTTTTGACGCTGGAGAGCTGGCGCGAGCCGGAGTATATTTTGAAAAACGCCCGCATCCGGGCCTTCCCACGGGAGGGGGGCGACCGGAGGGCGGTGGAGGCCGGGGCGGAGAAGCTGCGGGAGACCTGGGGCTGCGACGCCGCCGTGATCGACATGCAGCCCATCCCCGCCGCCAGCACCGGCATCCGGGCCGCGCTCCCGGAGGGGGGCGGCACGGAACTGCTGACCGACCGGGTCTACAGCGCCATCGTCCGGGGCAGACTCTACGGCGTCCGGGCAAACCTGCCCTGGCTGCGCCGGAAGGCCTACGCCCTGCTGAAACCGGGGCGCATCCCCCATGTCCAGGGCTGCGAGACCGAGGCGGTCTCCCTGGCCCGGCGCTGGGGTGCGGACGCCTACGAGGCCGCCGTGGCCGCCATTTTGCACGACTGCACGAAAAAGCAGCCCCTGGACGCCCAGCTGCGTCTGTGCAAGCGCTACGGCCTGACGCCTGACGCATACGAGCGCGGCAGCGACAAGCTGCTGCACGCCAAAACCGGCGCGGCCCTGGCCCTGGCGCGCTTCGGGGTCAGCGAGACCGTGGCGGAGGCCATCCGCTGGCACACCACCGGCAAGCCGGACATGGCGCTGCTGGAAAAGATCGTCTATATGGCCGACTACATCGAGCCCACCCGGGACTTCCCCGGCGTGGAGCGGCTGCGGGACCTGGCCTACCGGGACCTGGACGCGGCCATGATGCTGGGGCTGGAGCTGAGCGACGCGGATCTGCGCAGCTACGGCACCGAGCCCCATCCCATCTCCGCCGCCGCCCTGGACTTCCTGCGGCGGCAGCGGGCAACGAACGAAAACCAAACCTGTGGAACAGGGGCATGAAGGAGGAGCTACACGATGAACACACCCAGGGAACTGGCCGAGCTGGCCGTCCGGGCGCTGGACGGCAAGAACGCCCACAACATCCGACTGCTGCGCACCACGGACGTGACGGTTTTGGCGGACTATTTCGTCATCTGCACCGCCTCGTCCACCACCCAGATCAAGACCTTGGCCGACGCCTGCGAGGCCGCGCTGGAGGGCGCGGGGGAGACCAAGCTGCACCGGGAGGGCTACCGCTCCGGCAGCTGGGTCCTGCTGGACTTCGGCTGCGTGGTGGTCCACCTGTTCATGGAGGAGGCCCGGGCCTTCTACAATCTGGAGCGCCTCTGGGCCGACGCGGAGGAGATCGACCTTGCCGGCGTGCTGGGCGAGGATTCTTTGAAATGGGAGAGATGAGAAGCAAATGAAATACGAGTTTGACGCGATCGAAAAGAAATGGCAGCGCCGCTGGGAGGAGACAAAGCCCTACGCCGCCGTCACCGGGGACCCCCGCCCGAAATTCTACGGGCTGATCGAGTTCCCCTACCCCTCCGCCGCCGGGCTGCATGTGGGCCACCCCCGCCCCTTCACGGCCATGGACGTGATCACCCGGAAAAAGCGCATGGAGGGCTACAACGTGCTGTTCCCCATCGGCTTTGACGCCTTCGGTCTGCCCACGGAGAACTTCGCCATCAAAAACCACGTCCACCCCGCCGCCGTCACCCGGGACAACATCGCCAACTTCACCCGCCAGCTCAAGATGCTGGGCTACGGCTTCGACTGGGACCGGGTGGTGGACACCACCGACCCCCAGTACTACAAGTGGACCCAGTGGATCTTCCTCCAGCTCTGGAAGCACGGCCTGGCCTACAAGGCCACCATGCCCGTGAACTGGTGTACCAGCTGCAAGTGCGTCCTGGCCAACGAGGAAGTGGTGGAGGGCGTCTGCGAGCGCTGCGGCAGCCCGGTCATCCGCAAGGAGAAGAGCCAGTGGATGCTGCGCATCACCGAGTACGCCCAGCGCCTGGTGGACGACCTGGACGAGCTGGACTTCATCGAGCGGGTCAAGACCCAGCAGCGCAACTGGATCGGCCGCTCCACCGGGGCCCAGGTGCGCTTCACCGCCACCACCGGGGACGAGATCACGGTCTTCACCACCCGGCCGGACACCCTCTTCGGGGCCACCTATATGGTCCTCAGCCCGGAGCACGAGCTGGTGCGGAAGTGGCTTCCGACGCTGGAGAACGCCGACGAGATCCGGGCCTATCAGCGCGCCGCGGCGGCCAAGAGCGACCTGGAGCGCACGGAGCTGAACAAGGACAAGACCGGCGTGGAGCTGAAAGGCGTCCGGGGCGTGAACCCGGTCACCGGCACGGAGATCCCCATCTTCATCTCCGACTACGTCCTGGCCACCTACGGCACCGGGGCCATCATGGCCGTCCCCGGCCACGACGAGCGCGACTGGGACTTCGCCAAAGCCTTCGGCCTGCCGATTGTCGAGGTGGTCTCCGGCGGCGACGTGACGAAAGAGGCCTTCGTCGCCAAGGACGACAGCGCCGTGATGGTCAACTCCGGCTTCCTGAACGGCCTGACGGTGAAGGAGGCCATCCCCGCCATGATCGCCTGGCTGACCGAGCGCGGGCTGGGCGAGGCCAAGGTCAACTTCAAGCTGCGCGACTGGGTCTTCTCCCGCCAGCGCTACTGGGGCGAGCCCATCCCCATGGTGAACTGCCCTGCTTGCGGCTGGGTGCCCCTGCCCGAGACCGAGCTGCCCCTGCTGCTGCCCAATGTGGCCAGCTATGAGCCCACCGACGACGGCGAAAGCCCCATCAGCAAAATGACCGACTGGGTCAACTGCGCCTGTCCCAAGTGCGGCGGCCCGGCCAGGCGCGAGACGGACACCATGCCCCAGTGGGCCGGGTCCAGCTGGTACTTCCTGCGCTACATGGACCCCCACAACGACGCTGCCCTGGTCTCCCCGGAGGCGGAGGCATACTGGGGCCCCGTGGACTGGTACAACGGCGGCATGGAGCACACCACCCTGCACCTGCTGTACAGCCGCTTCTGGCACAAGTTCCTCTATGACATCGGCGTGGTCCACACCAAGGAGCCCTATGCCCGCCGCACCAGCCACGGCATGATCCTGGGCCAGAACCCGGTCTATGTGGGCAACGTGGAGACGGAGGCGGAGAAACAGGCGCTCATCGAGAAATACGGCAACCAGGCCCTGCGCCCGGCGGTGAAGATGAGCAAGTCCCTGGGCAACGTGGTGAACCCGGACGACGTGGTGAGGGCCTACGGCGCGGACACCATGCGCCTGTACATCATGTTCATCGGCGACTTCGAGAAGACCGCCACCTGGTCCGACGAGGCCGTGAAGGGCTCCAAGCGCTTTCTGGACCGCTGCTGGAACCTGCTGGAGCTGGCAAAGGACGAGCCGGGCCTGAGCCCCCAGAACGAGGCGGCGATCCACCGCACGATCAAGAAGGTCACGGAGGACATCGACGGCCTGAAGATGAACACCGCCATCGCCGCCCTGATGAGTCTGGTCAACGACTTCTACGCCCGCGGCTGCACCCGCGCCGACCTGGAGATCCTGACGGCGCTGCTGTCCCCCTTCGCGCCCCACCTGGCCGAGGAGATGTGGGAAGCGCTGGGCGCGGCGGCGCGCAGCGGCAAGATGGTCATGCAGAGCCCCTGGCCGCAGTATGACGAGGCGAAGATGACGGAGCAGGAGAAGGAGATCGCCGTCCAGATCAACGGCAAACTCCGGGGCACCGTGGTCATTCCCCTGGACGCCGACCAGGAGACCGTGGTGGGCCTGGTCCACGCCAACGAGAAGCTCGCCCGCTGGTTCGCGGGCATGACGGCGGTGAAAACCATCCTGGTGAAGAACAAACTGGTGAATTTCATCCTCAAGCCCGAAAAGTAAAGGTTGACAAGTCCGGGAAAAGCCGATATAATGCTGTCATTAGCCAGAAAAAGGATGAGACCCCTAAAATCGCTGGCAAAGCGTATTTGGAGGGAGGGAAAATAGATGTCTGAGATCTACGTAAAAGAGAATGAGACCCTGGACAACGCGCTCAAGCGCTTCAAGAGAAGCTGCGCGAAGTCCGGCGTACTGGCCGACTTGCGGAAGAAGGAGTTCTACCAGAGCCCCAGCGTGAAGCGCCGCAAGAAGAGCGAGGCCGCACGTAAGAACAAGAACAAGCGCTATTATTGATTGCAAAAAAAGCACCGCCGAAAAAGCCCGGCGGTGCTTTTTTCAGTGCGCCCGGTGAGACACATTTTCGACACATTGATATGAAGTTATTGGTGTGGTATAATCGGGGTAACAAATAGAGAAGATGGAGAAAATCATATATGGATGTTAGCGCTTTTTGGCACAACGTGTTGACAAAAAACCGGGAAGCCTTGCCGTCCTGGTTTTGTGCGGACGCCGTCATTCGCTGGTGGTGTTCGAACGAGCAGTTTACCGTTTCGGAGTACATCCGCGCAAACTGTGATTATCCGGGCGAATGGGACGGTAAAATGGAACGTATCGAGAGAAATGGAGATTCCGTCATTTTGGCAGGACGCGTCTTCCTGTCCGATCAAAGCGCATCATTCCACGTCGTGAGTTTTCTCAAGCTGCGTAACGATAAAATTTGTGAACTGGACGAGTACTGGGCGGATGACGGAGAGGCTCCCGCTTGGCGGAAGGATATGAAAATTGGCAAGCCGATTCGGTAAATCAGATTTGGCTTGGCAAAGGGCAGAATGATGCTGGATTATCATAAAACTACCGAAGCGGAGAAATACATAATCAGCGACTGGCAATATGAGGGAGAATATGCCCTTTACAACAAGGCTCCGTATGATGAGGATAAGAGAACGGGGCGGGGCTTTGCCAACGCGAAAAACAATTTCTTTTCCTTCGTTGATGGGGAGAAGCTGGTCGGTTTTACAAATCTTGTGGAAGAGGAAAAAGAGGTCTTTGTCGGTATTGGGGCGAATCCGGCGTATTGCAATCAAGGCTACGGACAAAGGATGCTGTGCCAGACATACAGTCTTTCCAAATCGCTGTTCCCGGACAAGCCGCTGTATCTGGAAGTGAGAACGTGGAATATGCGGGCTGTCAGATGCTATGAAAAAGCCGGCTTTCGGATCGACGGGGGGCCATTGAGGGAAACAACCCCCATAGGCGAGGGCGTTTTCTATCGGATGATAAAAGAATAATATATTTTGCAAAGACAAATATATGAGGATATAACGATGGGTGTTTTTGGAATCAATGAAATGCTCGATATGCAAAGAGCTTTGCGGGAGAGATATGGAGACAAGTGGGGAGGGCTTTCGCCGGAGATAGGTAAGAGTCAGCTACTTTGGATGATTGGTGAAATTGGGGAGGTAATTGATATCAAAAAAAACACGGCTCCGGGGTAGCAAATTCAGAAAGCGATCAACGAGATCATTTGGTAGAGGAACTGGCGGATGTGTTGATGTATTATAACGACATTTAATTGTGCTATGGAATATCTGCGGACGAATTAAGAAGAGCTTATGCAGAAAAGTTCCATACAAATATGAACCGTTGGCAGAGTTCGGTTTCTTTTCGTTTTGTGTCTCAGGGTGAGACAAGTTTTGAGGCATAGAAGGCGGCGTGACGTAGGAAGCAGATGCAAAAACCCGAAGTTCCGCACCAAAGCCTCCCTTCTTCAGAAGGGAGGTGGCATTCAGCGATCCCCCGCGAGCGGAATGACGGAGGGTTGCGTCACCGCCAGCAACTGCCCAAGGAGCCGCATCCTCCCCGCTGCGTCACCGTTCGCAGCAGCCGTGTCGAATGTTTCCGCCACTGACGGCAACCCCCAGGCTGCTGCGCAGACAGCCCCCTTCTGAAAAAGGAAGCCTTTCTTACGGCTCGTTTGGGCCGCAAGAAATGCAGTTGCCCAGTTGGTGGCCCATGTGCTATACTATCTCCAATCAGCAGCCCCACCCCCGCCACGGGCTGCCACACGCCACCGCAAAGAAGGGAGCCGGAGCGCCATGGCCGATGCAGTTGCCGCCCTCAGAGACCGATACGCCCTGCTCCGGGCCCAGCTGGACGCGCCGGAGACCTACGCCGATCCGGCCCTCTGCGCCCGGCTCAACCGGGAGCTGAAAGCGCTGGAACCGCTGCTGGGGGCCTACCAGCGCCAGGAGGCCCTGTTGCTGCGGCAGCGCGAGGCCAAAGCCCTGCTGAGCGACCCGGAGCTGGGGGAGTTGGCGCGGGCGGAACTGGACGAGACCGAAGCGGCCCTGGCGGAGACGGCGCTGGAGATTCGCCGCCTGCGCCTGCCCCCGGACGAGCACGACGGGCGCGCCGTGATTCTGGAGCTGCGGGCCGGGACCGGGGGCGAGGAAGCGGCCCTGTTCGCGGCGGCGCTCTGGCGGATGTACAGCCTCTACGCCGCCCGGCGGGGCTGGCAGACCCGGCTGCTGTCGGTCAGCGACACGGAGCTGGGGGGCCTGCGGGAACTGGTCTGCGAGGTCCGGGGCGAGGACGCCTGGCGGCGGCTGCGCTTCGAGGCCGGGGCACACTGCGTCAAGCGCGTCCCGGTGACGGAGAGCAGCGGCCGCATCCAGACCAGCACCGCCACCGTGGCCGTGCTGCCGGAGGTGGAGGAGGCGGAGCTTGCCATCCCCCCGGACGAAATCAAAATCGACACCTTCCGCGCCTCCGGCGCGGGGGGTCAGAAGGTCAACAAGACCGAGAGCGCCATCCGGGTCACCCACCTGCCCACGGGCACGGTGGTGGAGTGCCAGGACGAGCGCAGCCAGTACCAGAACAAGGACCGGGCCCTGGCGATCCTGCGCGCCCGGCTCTACGCCCGGGCACGGCAGGACCGGGACGCCGAGCGCGCCGAGGCCCGGCGCAGCCAGGTGGGCTCCGGCAGCCGCAGCGAGAAGATCCGCACCTATTTTTACCTGCGGGACCAGGTGGTGGACCAGCGCCTCAGCGGGGACAGCCGCGCCTTCCGCCTGGGGCCGGTGCTGGACGGGGCGCTGGAAGCGCTGAGCGAAGCCCTGCTGGAGCAGGAGCTGGACCGGCGCCTGGCGGAACTGGACGCAGCGAGAGAACGAACGGGAGGGCAGGAAACGGATGAATACATATAACACGAAAGACGCCGCAGCCGTGGCGGACTGTCTGCGCCGGGGCGGCCTGGCCGCCCTGCCCACGGAGACGGTCTACGGCCTGGCCGCCGACGCCGCCAATGAGACGGCGGTGGAGCGGCTCTATCAGGTGAAGGGGCGGCCCGAGGCCAAGCCCCTGAGCCTGCTGGTCTCCGGCCCGGAGGCCCTGGACCGGTGCTGCGCCCCGGTCCCAGAAGGGGCGCGGGCGCTGGCACGGCGCTTCTGGCCGGGGCCGCTGACCCTGGTGCTGCCCAGCCGCAAGCTGGAAGCCCCCGCCGTCCGGGCGGGCGGGGAGACGCTGGGGCTGCGCTGCCCGGACCACCCGCTGACTTTGGAGGTGCTGCAAAGGCTGGGCCGCCCGGTGGCCGCCCCCTCCGCCAACCGGAGCGGGGAGCCCAGCCCGAAAACGGCCCAGGCGGTGCTGGACGTGTTTGACGGCCGGATCGACGCGGTGCTGGACGGCGGCCCCTGTGAGCTGGGCCGGGAGAGCACCGTGCTGGACATGTCCGCCGCGCCCTACCGCATTTTACGGCAGGGGGCGCTCCCGGCGGAGGACATCGCCGGGGCCCTGCGGGACGCCCTCACCGTGGTCGGCCTCACCGGCGGCAGCGGCAGCGGCAAGACCACGGCCCTGCGCTGCCTGGAGGAGCTGGGCGCGCTGATTCTGGACGCGGACCGGATTTACCACGAGCTGACCGTGGGCAGCGCGGCCATGCAGACGGAACTGACGGCCCGCTTCGGCCCGGTCTACCGGGACGGGGCGCTGGACCGCCGGGCCCTGGCGGCCGTGGTCTTCTCCGACCCGGCGGCCCTGGCGGACCTGAACCGCATCACACATAAATATGTCCAGGACGAGATCGAGGCCCGGCTGCGCGCCCACGCCATGGCCGGCGGCACGCTGGCGGCCATCGACGCCATTGAGCTGCTGAACATCGAATCTGGCCGCCGCACCTGGCCGAAAGTGGCCGTCACCGCGCCGGTGGAAGACCGGGTCCGGCGTCTGATGGTCCGGGACAGCATTTCGGCGGAGGCCGCCCGCGCCCGCATCGCGGCCCAGCACAGCGACGAATGGTTCCGGGAACACTGTGACCATGTGCTGGTCAACGACGGAGACCGGGCCGGCTTTGAAGAAACATGCAAGAACTATTTTACGGAGGTACTTGGCAGACATGCATGACAACAAGCAGGAAAACGACGTGAGAAGCGAGCTGTTTTACGAGCAGAAGAACGGCTATGACGTGATCGGCACCGCCGAGCGCCTGGTCATGGAGTCCTATTGCGAGGACTACAAGGCCTTTCTGGACGCGGCGAAGACCGAGCGGGAGGCCGTGACGGAGGCTGTGCGCCAGGCGGAGGCCCGGGGCTTTGTGCCCTTCGTCCCCGGCATGGCCCTGGAGCCGGGAATGAAGCTCTACCGGAACAACCGGGGCAAGAGTCTGCTCCTGGCGGTGGTGGGCAAAAAGAGCCTGGCCGAGGGCGCGACGGTGGCCGCCGCCCACATCGACTCCCCCCGCCTGGACCTGAAACAGGTCCCGCTGTACGAGGACCGGGAGCTGGCCTATTTCCGCACCCACTACTACGGCGGCATCAAGAAATACCAGTGGGTGACCATCCCCCTGGAACTGCACGGCGTGGTCGCCCTGCGCAGCGGCGAGGTGGTGGAAGTGGTCATCGGGCGCGACAGCGAGGACCCGGTGCTGTACATCACCGACCTGCTGCCCCATCTGGCAAAGGACCAGATGCAGAAGAAGCCCGGCGAGCTGGTGCCCGGCGAAAAGCTGAACCTGCTCATCGGCAGCCAGCCCTACGCCGACGCGGGCAAGGACCGGGTGAAGCTGGCGGTGCTCAGCCTGCTGAACGACCGCTACGGCATCACGGAGGAGGATTTCCTCTCCGCCGAGCTGGAGGCCGTCCCCGGCTTCCGGGCAAGGGATGTGGGCCTGGACCGGAGCCTCATCGGCGGCTACGGCCAGGACGACCGGGTCTGCGCCTACGCGGAGCTGCGGGCGATTCTGGACGTGGAGGCCCCGGAGACCACCGCCGTCTGCATCCTGGCGGACAAGGAGGAGATCGGCTCCATGGGCACCAGCGGAATGCGCTCTTCGGCCTTTGACACCTTCATGGAGGACCTCTGCGCCGCCCGGGACGTGCCGCTGCGCCGCTGCCTGGAGCGCAGCCTCTGCGTCAGCGCCGACGTGTGCGCGGGCTTTGACCCCAACTTCCCGGAGGTCAGCGAGTTTTCCAACGCCCCCAAGCTCAACTACGGCATGGGCATCGCCAAATACACCGGCTCCGGCGGCAAGGGCGGGGCCAACGACGCCGACGCGGAGACCGTGGCGCGGCTGCGCCGCTTCTTCGCCCAGGCGGGCGTGGTCTGGCAGATGGCCGAGCTGGGGAAGGTGGACCAGGGCGGCGGCGGCACCGTGGCCCTCTTTATGGCCGACCGCAACATCTCCACCATCGACGCGGGCGTGCCCGTGCTGAGTATGCACGCCCCCTGGGAGATCACGGCGAAGCTGGACTGCTACATGACCTACAAGGGCGTCCGGGCGGCTTACGAGCTGAACTGAGCCGGGAAACGGAGGAAACGAGCCATGGGAGCCTTGCACGGACTGAAGATTCTGGATTTCTCCACCCTGCTGCCCGGGCCTTACGCCACGATGGTGCTGGCCGACCTGGGGGCGGAGGTGCTGCATGTGGTGCGGCCCGGGGCCTATGACCTGGTGACCGAGTGGGGGCGGAAGGTCCCCGGCGCGGAGGTGACCGGCCCGGCGGCCTGGCTGGGGCGCAACAAAAAGAGCGTCTATCTGGACCTGAAACAGCCCGCCGCCGTGGAGGCGGTGAAGCGGCTGGTTTTGGACTATGACATCGTACTGGAACAGTTTCGCCCCGGCGTGATGGAGCGGCTGGGCCTGGGCTACGAGACCCTGCGGGCGGTCAATCCCGGCCTGATCTACTGCGCCATCACCGGCTACGGCCAGACCGGCCCCCTGCGGGACCGGGCGGGGCACGACTGCAACTATCTGGCCCGCTCCGGGATGCTGGAGGCGGCGGGCCGCATCGACGGCGGCCCCTCCCTGTACAACTTCCAGATCGCCGACGTGGCCTCCGGGGCCAACAACGCGGTCATCGGCATCCTGGCGGCGGCCTGGCACCGGGCCGGGACCGGGGAAGGCCAGTACATCGACATCTCCATGGCCGACGGCGTGGTTCCCTTCCACACCATGTCCGGCGCGGCCTACTTCGCCGGGGAGTCCGCCCCCAGGCGGGAGCGGGAGATGCTCAACGGCGGCGGGGTCTATGACCTCTACGAGACCGCCGACGGGCGCTATCTCAGCATCTGTTCCCTGGAGCCGAAGTTCTACCGGGCCTTGTGCCAGGGCCTGAACCGCCCGGAGTGGCTGGACGGCAAGGCCTGGCAGGAAAAGCCGGAGGAGACCAAGCGGGAGCTGCGAGAGCAGATCCGGGGCAAGACCCTGGCGGAATGGCTGGAGGTCTTTGAGGGCCTGGACGCCTGCGTAGAGCCGGTCCTGAGCCTGGCGGAAGCCGTGGCCGACGCCCACCTGAACGAGCGCGGCATGTGGCCCACCGTCCCCTTCGCCCACGCAGAGGGCGTCAGCATCCGGCAGCCCGGCAACCCCATCCGCATGAGCGAAACCCCGCCGGAGTACCGCCACGCGGGCTACCCCGACGGCTGGCACAGCAGAGAGGTGCTGGAGGCGCTCGGCTGCGACGAAGGCGAGATCCTGGAGATCACCGGCGGCAAAGTCTGAACAAGCCGTCTCATTGAAATGGCATGAAATAAGAACAAAGCGCAAGCCCCAAGCCTGCAAGCTGCGGCGTGAGAGAAAAGCACCCGCAAAAAGCAGGAAAGGGGCTTGCCCCTTTTCCCCAGGGCAGCAGGTCCGGCACCCCACCCCAGGCGAATGGGCAAACGCTCAATTGTAGGGCGTGCCGACCCGGCACGCCGCGCAGCAGCACCTTACCGATTCCTCCACCTACGGCGAATCCGCACACACCCGTAGGGGATGGCGTCCCCGACATCCCCGCAGCACCCGGCAAAGGTTTCATTCCACCCCCGGCGAATTCGCATATCCCCGGTAGGGAACGCCGTCCCCGGCGTTCCGCGCAGAAGTACCCAAGATAACACCCATTTTGGGCGAATTCGTATACACTTCCCTGTAGGGAAAGGGCTTGCCCTTTCCGCGCAGCATACGGTATGACATGGCACGCCGTCCGGCGAATCCGCAACACGTTTGCGGATTCGCCGGACGGCGGCGCTTGTCGGAAGATTCGCTGCCGGAAGGGGCAAGCTGTTTAGTGTAGTAACATAGTTTACAGATTGTGCAAGGACATGGTTTACACGTAGATGGTACAATTATGGCAAAAACGGGAGTGAACCGCGATGCCATGGGA
>JAFXXH010000075.1 GCA_017542425.1 Oscillospiraceae bacterium
ACCTGCGCATCCTTGTCTCTCGTTTGCGCATTGCTGCCTGCTGCGACGGTTAACGCATCGGCTTCCGCTTCTTAAATTTACGAGGCTCAATCGCTTCACGCTTCCGCATTGCGGCTCTCGTGCTCCTCTGTCTACGCTTAATCCTCACCTCGCGGCTTTGGATCCAAGACTGAGTACCGGCCGCTGACCTTGCTTTACCGGGTGGGGTGACTCTCCCCACTATAGTTCAAGCGCCGAACCGGCGCACAACCGTCCCTTTTGACTCAAAAGGGGCGGCCCCCGTTTTTTTCGGGGTGGCCGCCCTGGTTCCTGTTGCGCTTGTGGCTGTGTTTCTCAGTCCCGCAGGCCCAGCTTTTCCCGCTCGCGGATGGCTTCCTTGCGGCTGAGGTTGACGCGGCCCCGGTCGTCGATCTCCGTGACCTTCACCCAGGTCATGTCGCCGATGTTCAGCACGTCCTCCACCTTTTCGGTGCGCTTATACTCCAGGTCCTTGATGTGGACCATGCCGTCCTTGCCGGGGGCCAGTTCCACGAAGGCGCCGATGGGGATGATGCGGACCACCTTGCCGTAGTAGAGCTTGCCCACCTCCGGCTCGAAGACGATGTTTTCGATGGTGGTGCGGGCGGCGCGGCAGGCCTCGATGTCCTCGGAGGCGATGTAGATGGTGCCGTCGTCGTTGATGTCGATCTTGGTGCCGGTGTCGGCGGTGATCTTCTGGATCACCTTGCCGCCGGAGCCGATGACCTCGCGGATCTTGTCCGGGTTGATCTTCATCTGGATCATCTTGGGCGCGGTCTTGGCCAGCTCCTTCCGGGGGGCGGGAATGGCGGGCAGCATAATGCGGTCCAGGATGTCAAAGCGGGCCTCCCGGGTCATCTCGAAGGCGGTCTTCACGATCTCATGCTTCAGGCCGTCGTTTTTCAGGTCCATCTGAATGGCGGTGATGCCGGCTTTCGTCCCGGCCACCTTGAAGTCCATCTCCCCGTGGAAGTCCTCCACGCCCTGGATGTCGATGAAGCAGGTGTAGTCCTCCCCGTCCTGGATCAGGCCGCAGGAAATGCCCGCCACGGGGGTCTTGATGGGCACGCCGGCGTCCATCAGGGCCATGGTGGCGGCGCAGACGCTGCCCTGGCTGGTGGAGCCGTTGGACGAAAGGACTTCCGATACGACGCGGATGGCATAAGGAAAATCCTCCTCCGCCGGGATGACGGCCTCCAGGGCCTTCTCCACCAGGGCTCCGTGGCCCTGCTCCCGGCGGCTGGTGCTCCGGGCGGCCCGGGCGTCGCCGGTGGAGTAGGGGGGCATGTTGTAGTGGTGCATGAAGCGCTTGCTCTCCTCCTCCCAGATGGTGTCCAGCTTCTGGGCCATGGAGAGGGTGTTCAGCGTGGCGATGCTCAGCACCTGGGTCTGACCACGGGTGAACAGGGCGCTGCCGTGGACGTTGGGGATCAGGGCCACTTCGGCGGCCAGGGGGCGGATCTCGTTCAGGGCGCGGCCGTCCACCCGGTGGCCCTCCAGCAGCCAGGCCTTGACGATCTTCTTTTGCAGCTTATAGGTGATCTCGTCCAGATACTGGTCCATGTCCGGGTGGGTGTCCAGATAGCGCTCATGCCAGTGGTCCACCATGACGTTCCAGCGGGCCTCCCGGACGTTCTTGTCGTCGGTGTCCATGCAGCCCTTCGCCTCGTCCAGGAAGTCGGCGCAGATGGCGTCGAACAGCTCCTGGTCGAAGCTGGCGTGGACGTAGTCGAACTTGGGCTTGCCCACTTCCTCCACCATACGGTCGATCAGGTCCAGCACGCCCTGGAGCTGGGCGTGGGCCTGGACGATGCCCTCATACATCACTTCATCCGGGACTTCCTTGGCCTCGGACTCGATCATGACGATCTTCTGGTGGGTGGCGGCGATGGTGGTGATCATGCGGTTGGTCTCCCGCTCCGCCTTCGTCGGGTTGAACAGATACTTCTCCCCGTCCCAGCCCAGCACGATGCCGGCGATGGGGCCGTGGAAGGGCACGTCGGAGATGCTGACGGCGGCGGAGGCGCCGATCATGGCGGTGATCTCCGGGGAGCAGTCCCGGTCCACGCTCAGCACCTCGCAGGAGATGATCACGTCGTTGCGCAGGTCGGAGGGGAACAGGGGGCGCATGGGCCGGTCGATCAGGCGGCTGGCCAGCACGGCGGGCAGGCTGGGCTTGCCCTCCCGGCGCATGAAGGAGCCGGGGATGCGGCCCACGGCGTAGAGCTTCTCGTTGAAGTCCACGCTCAGGGGGAAGTAGTCGATGCCGTCCTTGGGCCGGGCGGAGGCCGTGCAGGTCACGAGAATCACGGTCTCGCCATAGCTGACCAGCACCGCGCCGTTGCACAGCTCGGCCATTTTGCCCACCTGCATCCGCAGGGGACGGCCGCAGAAGTCCACTTCATAGTTTTTCACGTCAAACTGCTTGTCTCGGATGATCATTCGTGTTCTCCTTTATACTCAACTAATTGATTTTTTCAGTAAAATTGTAAAATCCCCCGCTGCCTCGCAGAGTTTCGCGCCCGCAGGCGCGAAAAAAATTCAAATCCATTTTTGCCGGAAACCGCGTTTTCGGTAAAAATTCTTCTCGCGGAGAGCGTGTCCCCGAAGGGGGCGCGAACGCAGCGCAACCCTTTTCTTTCAAAACCCGGCGAAGCGGTTTTGAAAGAAAAACGCCGGGGACCCCCCTATTCGGTTGTCCCCGGATCGTTCAAACCTTCATACCCCTCGGAATGCCCCAATGTGGGCGGACGCCGGGCGAATTACTTGCGGATGCCCAGCTTGGCGATGACGGCGCGGTAGCGCTCAATGTCGGTTCTGGTCAGGTAGTCCAGCAGTCTGCGGCGCTTGCCGACCATCTTGTACATACCCAGACGGCTGTGGTCGTCGTTGGGATGGGTCTTGAGGTGCTCGGTGAGCTGGCGGATGCGCTCGGTGAGGATGGCGATCTGCACCTCCGGGGACCCGGTGTCTCCCTCGTGGGTCTTGTTGGCCTCGATGACGGCGGTCTTCTGGTCCTTGGTGATCATAGTATGGCTTCCTTTCTTGTTTTTGATACCCGGCGCACGAGGTAAGGGGGCAGAAAGGAGCCGCCCAAACTGCGTTCGCGGGCAAATGCTTTGCTAGTGTAACATGGATGCGGCGGTTTGTAAAGGGGATTTTTGAGAATTTGGCGGTCTCCCGGCGAAAGGAGCGCGTGTCATTGCGAACCAGTCCGCAGACTGGTGTGGCAATCCCCCGGTCAGAGCCTGCCCCCCATCCTCGTCCGGGGCGCTTGCCGTGTCCGGGGGATTGCCACGTCGGCTGCGCCTCCTCGCAATGACAGCGTTTTTTCAGGGGGTTTGCCGCAGCCGCTCCTCCAGGGCCCCGTCCGCCTCGGCGCTCACGGTGGTCTGCTCGGTGTAGAGCACCATACCCGGCAAAGCGCCGGGGGGCTTTTTTACAAACTTCACCCGGGTGTAGTCCACGGGCACCTTCCCGCCGCCGCCGGCCTGGGAGTGGGTGGCCGCCAGGGCCGCCGCTTCCCGGATGCTCTGCGCGTCCGGCTCAGCCCCGTCGCAGCGGAGGATGACGTGGCTGCCGTGGAGCTTCTGGGTGTGGAACCAGAGGTCCCCTTTTTTTGCCAGCTTGAAGGTGAGCCGGTCGTTCATCCGGTTGCTCCGGCCCACCAGGATCTCAAAGCCGCCGCCGGACCGGTAGCGCAGGGGCGCGGCCTCCCGCTCCCGCTGGCGCGGGGCGTTCTTCGGTGGGCGCAGGTAGCCGGTCTCCGTCAGCTCCCGGCGCACCTCCGCGATGTCGCTCTGGCTTTGCACCCGCTCCAGCTCGTCCAGGACGCTGGAGAGATAGCCCTCGTCCCGGCGGTTCGCCTCGATCAGGCCCGTCAGATAGCGCTCGGCGGTCTTGGCCTTGTTGTATTCTTTATAATAGGCCGCCGCGTTCTGCACCGCGCTTTTCAGCGGGTCCAGGGGCACGGTGACCTCCGGGCAGCCCTCGGCATAATAGTCCGTGGCGGTCATGCTTTTCGCCCCCGGCTTGGGGGCGCGGTAGAGGTTGGCGGTGATCAGGTCGCCCCAGCGGCGCTTTTCGTCCCGCCGGGCGGTTTGTTCCAGCTCCGCCGTCTGCAAGGCCAGCTTGCGGGCGCAGCGGTCCCGGGCGTTTTTCACCGTCCGGCGCAGCTCCGCCGTCCGGCGGCGCAGCTCCTCACCCTGGCTGCGGCGGGTGTAGAAGGCGTCCAGCAGGGCGGAGAAGTCGGGGAAGCGCTCTGCGCGCACGGTCTCGCCGTACTGGGCGATGGGCAGACAGGAGAAGTCCTGGGGCTTCCCGTCCCGCAGCAGCATCCAGGGGCTGAAGTCCCCGGCCAGCACCGTCTCGGCCAGGGCGTCCATGGCGTCCGGCATGGTGTCCAGGTCCCCCCGGCAGCGGTAGACCAGCTCCCGGCACAGCAGCGGGGACAGGCCGTTGAAGCGGTCCAGCAGAAAGCGGTCCGGGTCCCGCTGCCCGTCGAAGTCCGCCCAGAACGTCCGCCGCTCCGCCGACGTGAGAGCGAAGAAGTCCGGCTTGTCCGGGCGGGGGGGCAGGCGGTAGAGCAGCCCCGGCAGCACCTGGCGCAGGGGATTGCGCTCCGCGTCCACCCGGCGCAGACAGTCGGTGATGCGCCCCTCCCCGTCGATGAGGATCAGGTTGGTGCCCCGGCCGATCAGCTCCAGGGCCAGGGTCTTGCGCACGGGCAGACCCAGCTCGTCCCAGGCGTCGAAGCGCAGCAGCAGCAGCCGCTCCCGCTCCGGCTGCTCCAGGTCCACCAGCTTGGCCCCCTGGAGGTGCTTGCGCAGCAGCATACAGAACATGGGCGGCTGGGCGGGGTTCTCATAGCGGGCGGCGGTGAAGTGGGCCCGGGCGGTGCCCACGCCGCCGCAGAGCACCAGGCGGCCCGCTGCGTTCGGCCCGTGGACCGTCAGCAGCAGAGTGTCCCGCTCCGGCTGCTGCACCTTGTCCACGCGGCAGCCCAAAAGCTTTCCCCGCAGCTCCCCGGCCAGGGCGCTGAGGGTCACAGAATCCAGCGGCATGGTTCAGTCCTCCACAATGATTTGGAACAGCTCGCTCACCCGCGCCCGCTTGCCGCGCAGGTAGAGCCAGCCCATGAGGCACTCCAGTCCGGTGGCGGCGTGGTACTGCTCCACGTCCGCGCTTTTGGGGACGGAGTGGACGTGGCTGTTGCGCCCGCGCCGGTAGACGGCCAGCTCCTCCTCGCTGAGATGGGGCAGCAGCCGCGCCGCCGCCCGGGCCTGTGCCCCGGCCCGGGACAGCTCCACCGCCGCCGCGTGCAGACTCCGGTTGGTGTGGCGGCCCCCCAGCAGCAGGTGGGAGCGCACCAAAAGCTCATAGACGCAGTCGCCCACATAGGCCAGCCCCAGGGAGGACACCTCCCGGAGCGCGTCTTCGCTCAAGCGTATGTCGAAATAGTCCGTAACAATTCAACCCCTCGTTGCCTCGCAGAGTTTCGCGCCCGCAGGCGCGAAATAAAGTTCCATCCTTTTTGCCGGAACCCTTGTTTCGGCAAAAATACCGCTCGCGGAGCAAGTGTGCCCTCTCCCGCTCCGGCGCGCTTGCGGAGCGCAACTCTCTCATTTCAGAACCCAGCGGAGCGGTTCTGAAATGATGCTCAGCCGTCTTTCCATTCCTCTTGCGGCGCGTCCTGGTAGTCGGCGAAGCCGCCTCCGGGCTGGACCTCGCCCTGGAGCTTCTGGCTTTCCAGCCACTGTTCCCTGGTCATCAGGATCTGCCGGGGCTTGCTGCCCTCGAAGGGGCCCACCACGCCGATCTCCTCCATCTGGTCCACGATGCGGGCGGCCCGGGAGTAGCCCAGCTTCAATCGGCGCTGGAGCATACTGACGCTGGCCTGTTTGGTCTCGAAGATGACCTCCACCGCCTGGGGCAGCAGCTCGTCGAAGACGGCCTCCTCCGGCTCCTCCACGCTCTCGGCCTTGGGGGAACTCTTGTCCTTCTCCGCGGCGGCGGCCTCGATGCTGGTGATGATCTCCTGGCTGTACTGGGCCTCGCCGTTTTCCTTGATGAAGTTGACGATGTCCTCCCGCTCCTCGTCGCTGACGAAGGCGCCCTGGATGCGGGGGGGCTTGCCGGTGCCGATGGGGGCGTAGAGCATGTCCCCGTGGCCCACCAGCTTCTCCGCCCCGGCCTGGTCCAGAATGATGCGGCTCTCCATGGCGGAGGACACCGCAAAGGCGATGCGGCTGGGGATGTTGGCCTTCATCAGGCCGGTGATCACGTCGGCGGAGGGGCGCTGGGTGGCGATGACCAGGTGCATCCCGGCGGCGCGGCCCATCTGGGCCACGCGGCAGATGCTCTCCTCCACCTCCTTGCTGGCCACCATCATCAGGTCCGCCAGCTCGTCGATGATGATGACCACCTGGGGCAGGGTGGGCTCCCCGTTCTTCTTTTGCAGGGCGTTGTAGCCCGCCAGGTCCCGGACGCCCAGCTCGGAGAAGAGCCGGTAGCGCTTGAGCATCTCCACCACGCTCCACTGGAGGCTGCCCGCCGCCTTTTTCGGGTCCGTCACCACCGGAACGTAGAGGTGGGGCACGCCGTTGTAGATGCCCAGCTCCACCATCTTGGGGTCGATCATGATGAGCCGCACTTCCTCCGGCGTGGACTTGTAGAGCAGGCTCAGGATCAGGCAGTTCATGCAGACGGATTTGCCGGAGCCGGTGGTGCCCGCGATCAGCAGATGGGGCAGCTTGGCGATGTTGCCCACGATGGCCTCGCCGCCGATGTCCTTGCCCAGGGCGAAGCTCAGGCGGCTTCCGGCCCGGCGGAAGTTCTCCGAGTCGATGATGTCCCGCAGATAGACCGTGGAGACGATTTTATTCGGCACCTCGATGCCCACCATGGAGCTGCGGCCCTCGATGGGGGCGATGCGCACGCCGCTGACGCCCAGGCTCAGGGCGATGTCCCCGGCCAGGTTGGTCAGCTTGCTCAGGCGCACGCCGGTGTCCAGCTCCAGGTCATAGCGGGTCACCGTGGGGCCCCGGGTGATGTCCGTCAGCGTGGCCCCCACGCCGAAGCTCTCCAGCGTGCGCTGGAGGCGTTCGGAGTTGATGGCCAGCTCCTCCCGGCCGTCCACATTGCTGCCCGGCCCGCGCTCTAAAAGCTCCACCGGCGGATAGCGGTAGACCGCCGGCGCGGCGGCCTGGGCGTCCTTTTGCGCCACGGCTTTCGTCACGTCCTCCGTGGCCTTTTGCAGCTCCTTGGGGTCCATGGCCTTTTTGCCGGGCTTGCCCTGCAGCTCGGCGGTGGTGAAGCTCTCGGTGTGCAGGGCTTCCGGCTTCGCGGCGTTCAGTTCCACCCCGGCCATGCGGGCGGCCTCCTCCATGCTGAGCGGCTCCACCTGGGGGGACACGGCGGGGGCGGACTTGGCTTTCTTCTCTTTTTTGCGCCCCTCCAAAAGTTCGGCGGGGGTCTTCACGCGGGGTTCGGCCCGGAAAAAGCCCGCCGGGTCCGGCGCGGGGGACTCCTTGGGCTTGTCCTCCAGGCTGATGTCGATGGCGTGGCGGCTGCCCCGGCTGGCGGGGCGGTATTCCGGCTGCGGCGGGGCCGGGCGGCTGGCCGCTTCCTCCCGGCGGCGGGCGCTGCGCTCCCGCAACCGGGCCGCCAGCAGCCGGGGGTGGATGGAAAAGCCCAGGACCCAGAGGGCCAGCAGCAAAAACAGCAGCAGCGGCACCGCGCCGTAGGCGCTGAACAGCGCAAGCAGGCCCCAGCCCAGGAAGCCGGAGAGGACCCCGCCGCTTTCCATGGCCTGACCCGTCTCATACAGGGTCACGGTGAAGTCCCGCAGAGAGCCCTCCCCCACCTTGAGATGCCCGGCGGCCAGCACATGCACCAGCGCGCCCAGCACCACGCAGCTGAGCACGAGGAAAGCCGCCTGGATGCCGCGGGGGTGTTTCAGATCCCGGGCCAGGAGCACCGCGGCGGCGATTAGGGCCGCCGGGAAGAGATAGTAGCCGTAGCCGATCAGGCCCTTGACCAGGCCGCCGAAAACGCGGATGAAGACCGCGTCCACCTGAAAGAAGCCCAGGATGCTGAACAGACCCACAAAAAAGAGCAGCGCGGCGGCCACGCCCGTCCCCGCGCCGCTGCTGCGGCGGGGGGGCGGGGGGGCGGAGCGCTGGACGCTGCGGGTCCGGGGCTTGCCGGAAGCGGTTCCGGCGCGTTTGTTGCTCGATGTACCGGATGGCATGGCCGTCACCTCAGATAAAGATGGAGACCAGCATGACGATGAGGCCCAGGCCCACGCAATAATAGGCGAAGTGGCCGAACTTGCCCTGCTGCACCAGACGGCGCAGCAGGCCGATGGCCAGATAGCCGGAGCCCATGGCAGCCAGCATCCCCAGGATGCAGTGGGGCAGCAGCCCCAGGTCCACGCCGCTGCCCAGGGCCTTCACCAGGCTGATCAGGTTCGCGCCCAGCACGGCGGGTATGCTCATCAGGAAGCTGAACTTCACCGCGTAGGAGCGCTGCAATCCCCGGCTGAGGCCGGCGGTGATGGTGGTCCCGGAGCGGCTGAGGCCCGGAATCGTGGCCGCGATCTGGCATACGCCGATGAACAGGGCGTCTTTCACCGTCATGGCCGCGCCGCCCTTCCGGCCCCGGGCCATGCGGTCGCCCACATAGAGCATGGCCCCGGTGAGAACCAGCATGAAGCCCACGAAGGCCGTGGAGTAGTACAGCCGCTCGATGGCGTCCTTCACCGGCAGCACCAGCACCAGCGGCAGGGTGGCGATGAGGATCATCAGCACCGTCCGGGCGCCGGGGTGACGCTGGCCCTCCCCGGGGGCGGGGCGGCCCAGGTTCTGCACGAAGCCCCGGCAGTCGGCCCAGATGTGCAAAAGGTCCTCCCGGTAGGCCAGCACCACGCTGACCAGGGTGCCCAGATGCAGCAGCACGTCAAAGACCATCCCGCTGTCCCCCTCCGCCGTGATGCCGAAAAAGTTTTGCAGGATGGAAAGGTGGCCGGAGCTGGAGACGGGCAGGAATTCCGTCACCCCCTGCACCAGGCCCAGAAAAATCGCCTGCAGGATCGTCATATCGCTGTCCCCTTTCGAAGCCGCAGCCGCCCCCGGCAGCGCGGGGGGTATGGCCCGACATGGTATCATACATTCGAGTATATTACCATAGCTTTCCGAAAAGTACAAGCACAACGTCGGCAGGATTCGCGCTTTCAGCCGGTGGCGGCGTCCGCCGCCTCGTGGAGCCAGCGCAGGGCGTCCCGTAGGCCGCCCAGGCTGTCGATCAGGCCGCAGTTCACCGCCTCCTGGCCGGTGAGCACCGTGCCCAGGTCCGTGGCCAGGGCGTCCTTGGCCAGCATGGCGCGCAGCAATGTCTCCCGGGAGACGCGGGAGTGGGCGGTCACGAAGCCCACGATGCGCTCCTGGATCTGGCTCAGGTAGCGGTAGGTCTGGGGCGCGCCGATGACCAGGCCGTTCAGGCGCACGGGATGCAGGGTCACCGCCGCCGAGGGGGAGATGAAGCTCCGCCGCGCCGCCACGGCCAGGGGCACGCCGATGGAGTGACCGCCCCCCAGGATCAGGGAGGCGGTGGGCTTGGTCATCCCCGCGATCAGTTCCGCGATCCCCAGTCCGGCGTCCACGTCCCCGCCCACGGTGTTCAGCAGAAACAGCACCCCCCGCACCTCCGGGCTCTCCTCGATGGCCGCCAGCAGGGGCATGATGTGCTCATATTTCGTGGTCTTCACGTCGTCCGGCAGCAGCTGGTGGCCCTCCACCTGGCCGATGACCGTGACGCACTGAATGGCCCCGGCCCGCGCCGTCCCCAGGTCCGAGGCGGTCTGTGGTTCTGACATGCTGGAATCCCCCTTTGCGGATTTTGGGCTAGTATGTGCGGGGAGGGGGCGGATTATGTGGGGGTGGGTAACGGGAGGGCGGCCCGTCGCCAGCAGGGCGCGCCGACCCCGGCGCGCCGCGCAGCAACGGCGTGTTTTTCGCAAACGTCCGGCGAATACGTAGCCGCCCCCCGTAGGGAAGGGGCTTGTGTCAAGACCCACATGGTTTACAGATTGTGCAAACACATGGTTTACACATGGGGGTCACAAATTCCTGCAAAATGATTTGGAAGGAGGGCGTAGCCCGACTGGAAAATCATTTTGCAGGC
>JAFXXH010000076.1 GCA_017542425.1 Oscillospiraceae bacterium
GCCACCTTCCCCCGCTGGGGGAAGGAAAGGACGGGCGCGCACGGCCCTGTAGGGGGCGGCGTCCCGACGCCCCCGCAGTTGCGGTGAGGTTTTCATCGTTTTCGGCGCATCCGCAGCCCATTCCCTCCCCCAGCGGGGGAGGGTGTCGCCCGCAAGGGCGACAGGAGAGGGAGAACGTGACGGGACCGCGATGCAGAAATGACCGCAACCGGAGGGAGTATGCGAACGATTGTACCGTTTGCAAGCGGTCAGGTTCTCCCTCTTCCGTCATCCGCCTCGCGGGGGATCGGCGGCTGCCACCTTCCCCCGCTGGGGGAAGGAAAGGACGAGCCCGCAGCAACACTCCGTCTACGCGCTCCCCCGGTCGAATCCGCACACGCCCCCCCAAAAAAAGCACCCCTCCGCCAGATCACACATATCAGGAGAGTCTCTATGCTGTTCCCCGAACTTTCCCCCCCGCTGCGCCTCCTTCTGGCGCTGGCCACCGCCCTGGTCATCTCCTTCGGCACCACCCCCATCGTCAAGCTCTTCGCCCAAAAGCTGGGGGCCATGGACATGCCGGACCAGGAGCGCCACATCCACGCCCATCCCACGCCCCGCATGGGCGGTATGGCCATCTTCCTGGGCTTCCTCATCGGCGTGCTGCTGTTCGTGGAGATCACCCCCCCGGTGCAGGGCATCCTCATCGGCGCGGTCATCATCGTAGCCACCGGCGTGGTGGACGACATCGTGTCTCTGCGCTACTGGATGAAGCTGGCGGGGCAACTGCTGGCCGCCGTCGTCGCCGTGGCCCACGGCGTCATCATCCAGGGCCTGATGAACCCCAACGTCTTCTCCGGCGAGGAGACGCTGGTGGTGGGCATTCTGGCCATTCCCATCACGATCCTCTGGATCGTGGGCGTCACCAACGCCGTGAACCTGATCGACGGTCTGGACGGCCTGGCCTGCGGCGTCTCCGCCATCAGTTCCGTCACCATGCTGGTGGCGGCCCTGCTGGTGGCCGAGCCCAACGTGGCATTGCTGCTGGCGGCCCTGACCGGGGCCTGTCTGGGCTTCATCCCCTACAACTTCAACCCCGCCAAGATCTTCATGGGCGACACCGGAGCATTGCTGCTGGGCTATGTGCTGGCCACGGTGAGCATCCTGGGCCTGTTCAAGTTTTACGCGGTGATGACCTTCCTGGTGCCGGTGCTGGCCCTGGCCCTGCCCCTGTTTGACACGGCCTTCGCCATCATCCGCCGGGTGATCCACGGCCAGAACCCCATGACCCCCGACCGGGGCCACCTGCACCACCGGCTCATCGACCACGGCCTCAGCCAGAAACAGGCCGTCGCCGTGCTCTATTCCCTCTCCGCCATGCTGGGCCTGACCGCCGTGGTGATCTGCACCACCGGGAAGCTGCGTCTGCTGCTGCTGGGCGTGGAGCTGGCCGTGGCCGTGGCGGTGGGCATCTTCGTCTACCGCACCATCGAGCACCCGGCCCACCCGGCCCAGGAGCCGGAAGCCCCCGCCGCCCCGGCGGAGGAGGAAGAAAAGGGGGGTCAGCCGTGAAACCGCTGCGCGTGCTCTCCGTCTTCGGCACAAGGCCGGAGGCGATCAAAATGTGCCCCCTGGCCCTGGAGCTGGCCCGGCGTCCGGCCCTGGAGAGCCTGGTCTGCGTCACCGCCCAGCATCGGGAGATGCTGGACAGCGTGCTGCGCACCTTCGGCGTCTTCCCGGACTACGATCTGGACATCATGGAGGCGGGGCAGACCCTGTCCTCCGTCACGTCGAAGATCCTGGACGGCCTGGGCGCGGTGCTGGAGGCGGCCCGGCCCGACCTGGTGCTGGTCCACGGCGACACCACCACCGCCTTCGCCGCCGCCCTGGCGGCCTTTTACCACCAGATCCCGGTGGGCCATGTGGAGGCGGGCCTGCGGACCTTCGACCGCTGGAGCCCTTACCCCGAGGAGATGAACCGCCGCCTGGTGGGGCGGCTGGCCGAGTACCACTTCGCCCCCACCGCCCGGAACCGGGACAACCTGCTCCGGGAGGCGGTGGACGGCAGCATCTTCGTCACCGGCAACACGGTGATCGACGCCATGGCCTACACGGTCAACGCCCGCCCCTTCGCCTGCGCGGTGCTGAACGGCGTGGACTTCCGCCGCCGGGTCATCGCCATGACCTGCCACCGGCGGGAGAACTACGGTGCCCCCATGGCCCAGATCTTCTCCGCCGTGGCCCAGCTGGCAAAGGCCGACCCGGAACTGCGGGTGGTCTATCCGGTGCATCTGAGCCCGGTGGTCCAGCGCGCCGCCCGGGAACAGCTGGAGGGCCTGCCCAACGTGCTGCTCACCGAGCCGCTGGACGCCATGGATATGCACAAGCTCATCAGCCGCAGCTACCTGGTGCTGACCGACTCCGGCGGACTCCAGGAGGAGGCCCCAGCCCTGGGCAAGCCCGTGCTGGTCCTCCGTCGGGAGACCGAGCGCCCCGAGGCCGTGGAGGCCGGAACCGTGGCCCTGGCGGGGGTGGAAAAAGAGACGGTCATCAAAATGGTACGGCAGCTTCTGGACGAACCGGCCCGCTACCGGGCCATGGCCCACGCCGTCAACCCCTACGGCGACGGGAGGGCCTGTCAGCGCATCGCCGACGCCATAGAATGGCGCTTCGGCCGCGCCGAGCGCCCGCCGGAGGAGTTTCACCCGGCGCATCAGAGCGCAGCCAAAGCCCCCCTTCTTTGAGGGGGAAAACGCAGCGGCCCCCGTAGGGCGCGCCGACCCCGGCGCGCCGCGCAGCAGCGGTGGGATTGTCAAAAACTTGCGGCGAAGCCGCAGCCGCTCCCCTGTAGGGGGCGGCGTCCCGACGCCCCCCGGCAGCAGCGGCGAGACTTCCAAAAACCTTCGGCGAATCCGCAGTCCCTTCCCTCCCCCAGCGGGGGAGGGTGCCGCCCACAAGGGCGGCAGGAGAGGGAGAACCTGACGGGACCGCGCCGTGGAAATGACCGCAAACGCGGGAGTATGCAACGATTTTGCCGTCAGCAAGCGGTCACGTTCTCCCTCTTCCGTCATCCGCCTCGCGGGGGATCGGCGGCTGCCACCTTCCCCCGCTGGGGGAAGGAAAGGACGAACCCTCTGGTTCTACCCATTCCGTCATTCGCCTGGCGACAAATGCCACTTTCCCCTCCGGGGGACGGAAATACCGGGCCTCCACGCGCCGAACCTGGGCGCGTTTCCCCGGCAAGACCGCAAGCCATCGCCCGCGTGGGGCAATGGCGCAAACAAGCGGTTATGAAATGATACGAGCAAGGAGCTTCCCCATGAAACGACGCGGCGTTGTCCTGCCTGTCATCCTGGCGCTGGCCCTGGCGGCGGCGGCGGGGGTGCTGCTGCTGCTGGCGCGGGTCTCCCCGCCGGAGACGCTGCCGGTGCGCCTGTCCGCCGCCCCGGTCTCCCCGCCGCCGGTCTCCCCCCCGCCGGAACAGCCCGGCGCACGGGTGGTGGAGATCGCGCCGGACACGGTGCAGACCGTGGTAGCCCTGCTCCGCCGCGCCGACAGCTATTCCCGCACGCTGACGGTCCAGCGCTTCTGGACCGGCGGCAGCGCGGAGACCGTCTACCGGGTCTGGGTCCGGGGCGACAGCACCCGCGTCAGCGTCCCGGACGGGGATGCGGAGAAGCACATTCTGCTGCGGGGGACAGAGAAGTGGATCTGGTACTCCGACGCCCCCGGCCTCTACCACGGCCCCGCCCGGGACGCCGACGCCGACGGCTATCAGAGCGTCCCCAGCTATGAGGACGTGCTGGCCCTGCCGCCGGAAGCCATTCTGGACGCGGCCTACACCGACTATGACGGCCAGACGGCGGTCTATGTCCGCTACGTCTCCGGCAACCTGGGCTACGAGACCGCCTGTTATATTTCCGACGAAAACGGCCTGCTGATCGGCGCGGAGACCTACGACGGCGAGGTGCTGATCTACGCCATGCGCTCCGGCCCGGTGGACATCTCCACCCCGGACGAGGACCTGTTCGCACCACCCGACGAACCCTAAAGCAGCAACACGCCCCCGGCCAGATACAAAAACTCCAAATGCCTACTCTCCCGATCACATTGTAGGGCGCGCCGCGCAGCAGCACAGAACCGAAGCAACCCCCGGCGAATCCGCATTCACCCTGTAGGGGGCGGCGTCCCCGACGCCCCCGCAGTAACACCGCGTTTCCGGCAAACAATGGGCGAATTCGCCGAACGTTTTTGAAAATCTCACCGCTGCTGCCGGGCCGTCGAGGACGCCGGCCCCTACACGGGGAGGGAACGGGCGAGGGCGTCGGCGTAGCGCACGGGAACGATTTGATTCCACCTACGGCAAATCCGCAAGCGTCCAGTAGGGAACGCCGTCCCCGACGTTCCACGCAGCAACACTCGGTTTCCAACCAACCCCCGGCGAATCCGCATTCACTCTGTAGGGGGCGGGCGCTTTGGATGACATCAATGGCCTGTGGAACCCTAAAGCAGCAGCACGCCCCCGGCCAGATACAAAAACTCCAGATCCCCGCTCTCCCGATAGAGCAGATAAAACAGCAGGGCCAGCATCAGGTCCTCCGTCTCCAGACGGCCCGGCCCGATGCGCTCCAGCAGTCCGCCCAGCATCCCCTGCAGGCCCGCCAGCGGGCCGGAGGGCGGCGGCGGGGCCGCCGGGGGCCGCTGGCGGGCCTGGGGCGGGGCGGCGGAGACGGAAGGGGAGAAATCCTCCCGGCGCTCCACCCGTCCCGTGTTGCCCTGATACCGATTATACACCGTCCTCACCCCCCAGTTTTTGCCAGGCCGCCCCGGCCAGCCGCAGGGCGGAGGCCAGGCGCTGGGCGCGGCGGAGTTTCGCGGCCCGCTCCGGCTTCAGCCAGGGGGACAGGGCCTGCACCAGCTCCGCCTTGCCCCCGCCGCCGCCTCCCAGCCCGGCCAGCAGCCCGGCCAGATTCGGCGGGGCCTTGGCCGCCCCGGCGGTCCCCGCCGTGCCGCTTGCCCCGCCCCCCAGCAGCTCCGAGGCCAGGTTTTGCACCGCCGCCATCTGCTGCGGGTCCGAGAGGATTCGGTTCAGCGCTTCGCCCAGCTCATCCATCGCGCCTGACTGCGTCCCGCACCTGCTGTGCCAGACGCTGCCCCTCCGGCGTGCTGAGGGCCTGGGCCAGCAAGCGCCTGAGCTGGGCCGTGTCGCCCTGCCGGGCGGCCTCCTGCAGCGCTGCGGCGTCCAGCCGGCGCATCAGGCTTTGGGCCTCCGGGCTCCCCGCGGCGGCGCGCAGCGCGGCGTTTCCTTCCAGATCGCGCTTGAGCGCGTCAAATTCCATCCTGCATCCCTCCTTTTCCCCATTCTATGCGCTTTGCGGCGGGAAGTTGATAGGGGGGGACCATTCCGAGAAAGAGAGGCGAGCGCCCGTGCGGACAAAAGAACAAGTGGACGCCATCGTGGAGGCCCTGGAGGCGGAATACCCCCTGGCCGAATGCGCGCTGGAATACGAAAAGGACTACGAACTGCTGTTCTCCGTGCGCCTGAGCGCCCAGTGTACCGACGCGAGGGTCAACATGATAACCCCCGCGCTGTACGAGCGCTTCCCCACTTTGGAAAGCTTCGCGGAGGCGGAGCAGGAGGAAGTGGAAGACCTGATCCGCTCCTGCGGCTTTTACCACACCAAGGCCCGGGACATCGTCCTCTGCGCCCGGATGCTGCTGGAGCGCTTCGACGGCAAGGTGCCCGGCACCATGGAGGAACTGCTCACCCTCCCCGGCGTGGGCCGCAAGACCGCCAACCTGATCCTGGGCGACATCTTCCACGTCCCCGGCAGCACCGTAGTGGACACCCACTGCATCCGCCTGAGCAAGCGCCTGGGCCTGGTGGACGGGTTAAAAGACCCGGTGAAGATCGAAATGGCCCTGCGGGAGATCCTGCCCCCGGAAAAAAGCAGCGACTTCTGCCACCGGATCGTGCTGCACGGGCGGGCGGTCTGCGACGCGAGAAAGCCGAAATGCGAGGCTTGCTGCTGCGCCATGTGGTGCAAGCAGTTTACGGGAGTTTGAAAAAGCGGCCGTTCGAGAAAAGGAGTGCCATGACCAACATCAATACCAAAACCGAACGGGCCATCCTCTGCGGGCTTTCCGCCGCCTGCTTTGCGCCCGGGGAGAGCAGCACGGACGTGAGCATGGACGAGCTGTGGGCGCTGGTGGAGACCGCCGGGGGGGAGCCGGTGGCGATGCTGATGCAGCACCGCGCCGCGCCGGACCCGCGCAGCTTCATCGGCGAGGGGAAGGAGCAGGAGCTGAAGAAGCTGGCGGAGGCCAACGAGTGTACGCTGGCGGTCTTCGACAACGAACTCTCCCCCAGCCAGATGCGGGTACTCAGCGAAGACCTGAACATGAAAGTGCTGGACCGCAGCGGTCTGATCCTGGACATCTTCGCCCAGCGGGCGCGGACGCGGGAGGGCAAGCTGCAGGTGGAGCTGGCACAATATAAATATCTGCTGCCCCGGCTGCTGGGCATGTGGACCCACCTGGAGCGGCAGGAGGGCGCCATCGGCACCCGAGGCCCCGGCGAGACGCAATTGGAGAGCGACCGCCGCCACATCCGGCGGAAGATCCAAAAGCTGGAAGCGGAGCTGGCGGAGGTGCGGAAAAACCGCGCCACCCAGCGGCGGCGGCGGGAGAAGCGGGAGATGCCCATGGTGGCCCTGGTGGGCTACACCAACGCGGGGAAAAGCACGCTCTTAAACCGCCTGACCGGCAGCGACATCCCGGCCAACGACCGGCTGTTTGACACCCTGGACACCACCACCCGCCGCTGGCAGGTGGACGAGGTGCAGGAGGTGCTGCTGAGTGACACGGTGGGCTTCATCCGCAAGCTGCCCACGCATCTGATCGAGGCCTTCAAAGCCACGCTGGAGGAGCTGGCCTACGCCGACGTGCTGCTGCACGTCATCGACCTGAGCAGCCCGGAGTGGCAGACCCAGGCCCAGGTGGTGGACGCGCTGATCGCCCAGCTGGGCGCGGAGGGAACGCCCTGCATCCGGGTTTACAACAAGTGCGATCTCTATTCCGGCCTCCTGCCACGGGAGCGGGACGCGGTCTGCATCTCCGCCCGCAGCGGCGAGGGCGCCGAGGACCTGCGAAAGGCGGTGGAGCGGGCCCTGGGCCGCTCGAAGCGCCGGGCGGTGTTCCTCCTGCCCTTTGACAAGGGGGCCTTGCTGGAGACCCTCCACCGGGAGGCGGCGGTGCTGTCCACGGAGTACACGGACCGGGGCACGCGGGTGGAGGCCATCGTGAAGGCCGAGCTGTGGCCGAAGCTGCGGGACTACGCGGAGGCGCGGCCATGACCGGCTACCTGACCCCCGCCGGCGTCGGTCGGGGGGAATACGACGAAAAGCGCTCCCGCTTCCTGGGCTGCGTCTGGCCCGTGGCCACCGAGGAGGAGGCCCGGGCGCGCATCGAGGAGACGCGGAAGCAATACTACGACGCCCGGCACAACTGCTTTTGCTATCTTCTGCGCTCCGGCACCGTCCGCTACGGCGACGACGGGGAGCCCCAGGGCACGGCGGGCCAGCCCATGTTGAACGTGTTTCAGAGCGAGGGCCTGACGGACCTATGCTGCGTGGTGACCCGCTACTTCGGCGGGGTGCTGCTGGGGGCCGGGGGCCTGGTCCGGGCCTACACCGCCGCAGCGAAAGCCGCGCTCTCCGACGCGGGCGTGAAGCAGATGGCCCTCTGGCGGGAGTACGCCGTCCCCTGCCCCTATCCCCTCTATGAGCGGGTGAAGCGCCTGCTGGACGCCCACGAGGCCGTCGTCACGGACACGGACTACGGCGCGGACGTGCGCTTTTCGGCCCTGCTGCGGTATGACCGGGCGGAGGCGTTTGAGGCGGCGCTGAGGGATCTGAGCGCCGGGGGCATTCAGGCTGCGCCGGGAGGCGAGCGGTTTCAGGGGGTGCGGATCCGGTGAGGGCGCGGCGTTCGGAAGCGCAGCGGCGGAGGTGCAGCCCCTTCCCTACAGAGAGGAGCTTGCTCCTTTCCTTCCCCCAGCGGGGGAAGGTGGCATCCGCCGATCCCCCGCGAGGCGGATGACGGAAGAGGGAGAACGTGACCGCTTGCAGACGGTACAATCGTTCGCTTACCCCCCGGCTAGCGGTCATTTCCACGTCGCGGTCCCGCCGCGTTCTCCCTCTCCTGCCGCCCTTGTGGGCGGCACCCTCCCCCGCTGGGGGAGGGAAAGGGTGAGGGCGCTTTGAATGACCGCCAACTCTCCGACGAATCCGCAACGCTCCCCTGGAGTCAAAAGGGACGGTTCTTTTTGACTCATTTTCGCTACACAAAATCCTCGCATGAGTCAAAAAGAACCGTCCCCACTGACTCACGCACCCGCATCACACAACACACGATGGGAGACACTATGAGCATTTCCGAAGTATTGTCCCTGCTGGGCGGTATCGCCCTCTTTCTGTTCGGTATCAGCCTGATGGGAGACGGCTTGAAGAAAATCTCCGGCGACCGGCTGGAGCCCGTGCTGTACCGGCTGAGCAGCACCCCGCTGCGGGGCGTGCTGCTGGGCACCGGGGTCACGGCGGTGATCCAGTCCTCCAGCGCCACGGCGGTCATGGCGGTGGGCATCGTCAACTCCGGCATGATGAAGCTGCGCCAGGGCATCAGCGTCATCCTGGGCGCGATTCTGGGCACCAGCATCACCGGCTGGGTCATCTCCCTGAGCTACATCAACGGCCCCGGCGGGGTGGCGGACCTGCTCAGCACCGCCACGCTGACCTGTCTGGTGGCCACGGTGGGCATTGGGCTGCGGATGTTCTCGAAGCACCAGGGGCGGGTCCATCTGGGTGACATTTTGATGGGATTTGCCGTGCTGATGTTCGGCCTGAGCGCCATGTCGGACGCGGTCAGCGGGCTGGGGGAAGCCGACTGGTTCCGCAGTGTGCTGACCAGCCTCAGCAATCCTTTCCTGGGCATTCTGGCCGGCGCGCTGTTCGCGGCGCTGCTCCAGTCCGCCTCCGCCGCCGTGGGTATCCTCCAGGCCCTCTCCGTCACCGGGGCCATGGGCTTCGACGCCGCCCTGCCCCTGCTGTTGGGCATCAGCGTCGGCGCGTCCCTCCCGGTGCTGCTGGCCGCCATCGGGGCCAAGCCGGAGGGCCGCCGCACCGCCCTGACCTACCCCATCGCCACGGGCCTGGGGGTGCTGCTGTGCGCCGTGGCCTATTACCTGATCCACGCCCTGCTGGGCATTTCGGCCTCCCAGCGGATGATGACCCCGGTGTCCATCGCCCTGATGAACACCCTGCTGCGCCTGGCCATGCTGCTGCTTCTGATGCCCTTCATCGACTGGATCGAGAAGCTGGTCCGCCGCATCGTCCCGGAGCGGGCGGAGCCGGAACCGGCCCGCAGCGTGCCCCAACTGGAGGAGCGCTTCATCCGCTACCCGGCCCTGGCCATCGAGCAGTCCGCCCGGGCCGCCGGGGAAATGGCCGTGACCGCCCAGACCGCTTTGGAGACCGGCCTGGGGCTGCTGTTCCGGTACGACCAGGCCCAGTATGACGCGGTGCAGGAACACGAGGAACGGGTGGACGGCTACGAGGACGCCATCGGCACCTATCTGCTGCAAGTGACGCGCCAGGAGCTGACCCCGGAGCAGAACCGGGCCGTCAGCAAGTATCTGCACACCATCTCCGACATCGAGCGCATCTCCGACCACGCGGTAAACCTGGCCGACAGCGCAAAAGAGATCGCGGAGAAGGGTGCGCAGTTCGGGGAAGACGCCGCCCACGAGCTGGACGTGCTCTGTGCCGCCGTGGAACAGGTGGCGGGCATGGCCATCACCGCCTACTGCGAGGACGACCTGGCCCTGGCAGCCCGGGTGGAGCCGCTGGAGGAGCTGATCGACGACCTCTGCGACCGGGTCAAGCTGAACTATGTGGAGCGACTCAAGCAGGGCCTTTGCACCATCAACCAGAGCTTCATCTTCAACGACATCCTGACCAACTGCGAGCGCATCTCCGACCACTGCTCCAACATCGCCGTGGCCATGATTGAGCTGCGCGCCGAGGCCTTCCAGACCCACGAGTATATGCACAGCCTCCGGGAGAAGGACAGCCCCGCCTTCCGGGCGGCCTATGAGGAATTCGCCCAGCGCTTCCAGCTGTGAAAAAACCGGACATGGCAAGTACCCCCCGATCCGCATCGACGCGGACCGGGGGAGTGCTTTTTTGTATGCCAAAGGCCCCATCGGGACATACTGGCAGCGTAGGAAAGGATGTGGGTAAGATGATTGAAAACGATACCATCCGGCTGCTGCGCGAGTGCGACGCCGGGGCGACCATGGGGGCGGACAGCATCGAGGACGTGCTGGAGGACGTGCAGGACCCCACCATGCGGCAGGTGCTGCGGGACTGCGGCACGGCCCACGACGGCATCTCCGGGGAGATCCGCGCCCAGCTCCACCGCTGCGGCGACGCGGGCAAAAAGCCCAGCGCCATGGCGGAGGCCATGAGCCGGGCGGAGACCTGGGTGAAGCTCAAGGTGGACCGCAGCGACCGCACCATCGCCGACCTGATGACGGACGGCTGCAACATGGGCGTCAAGAGCCTGAGCCGCTACCTGAACCAGTACGCGGCGGCGGACGGCCCCAGCCGGGACACCGCCGCAAGGCTGATCCGCCTGGAGGCCAAGCTGGCGGAGGATCTGCGGGCGTATTTGTAAACCATGGCGGGGGAGGCCGATCCGGCTTTGCCGGAGGGCCTCCCTTTGCAATGACATATGGAGCGGCTGGGGCTGCGGGAATTCCTGAGCAAAGCGCGCCGGGGTCGGCGCGCCGCGCAGCAGCAGCGCGTTTTCAGAAAACAATAGGCGAACCCGCAGCATTTCATTGTAGGGGGCGGCGTCCCGACGCCCCGGCAGCAACACCAAAGACAAGCCGCCACGTTCGGCGAATTCGCAACCGCCAATTCCTTCCCCCGGCGGGGGAAGGTGGCATCCGCCGATCCCCCGCGAGGCGGATGACGGAAGAGGGAGAACCTGACCGCTAGAAGACTGCCGATTCGTTCGCGCACCCCCGCCGCTGCGGTCATTTCCACATTGCGCTCCCGTCGCGTTCTCCCTCTCCTGCCGCCCTTGTGGGCGGCACCCTCCCCCGCTGGGGGAGGGAATGGGTGAGGGCGCTTTGGATGGCCGCCACGTCCGGCGAATGCGCGGCATCTCATTGTAGGGAAAGGGCTTGCCCTTTCCGCGCAGCACACGGGCCGACACGGGAAAGCCCGGGCGAATGCGCTATACGGTTGCGAATTCGCCCAAGGTTGGCGGGTGTCGGGACATTCCCTGCCGGAAGGGGCAAGCCCCTTCCCTACAGGGAAACGGATGCGGATTCGCCGGACGCTGCGGCTTGACTTTGGTGTTGCTGCGGAACGTCGGGGACGACGTTCCCTACGTGGAAAAGTTGCGAATTCGCCGAACGTTTATGGAAATCTCGCAACTGCTGCGGGGGCGTCGGGACGCCGCCCCCTACAAGGCCGCTGCGTGCTTTCCGTCCTTTCCTTCCCCCAGCGGGGGAAGGTGGCATCCGCCGATCCCCCGCGAGGCGGATGACGGAAGAGGGAGAACCTGACCGC